>NZ_JADMJX010000019.1:28185-64445 GCF_018780185.1 Rhizobacter sp. | reverse complement strand
AGTACAGGTCGTGCGACAGCGCGTTGGCGATCGTCAGCAGCAGGCCGTCGGCGGTAGAGAGCGCAGCCGCCAGGCCACCGGCCGCCACCATGCCCGAGATCACGTACGGCAAGCCGCCGATCTCAGGGGTGGCCAGCACGATGATGTCGCCACCGATCTTCATCTCACCCAGCTGGAAGAGGCCGTCCTTGTTGATGTCGACCACCGACAAGAGACCCGGGTCGACACGCGCCCAGTTGGTGATCCACGCCGGTAGCTGATCGAACGGTGTTCCCACCAGCACGTTGAAGACCTCGAACTTCACGAGCACTGCCAGGGCTGGCGCGGTGAAGTAGAGCAAGAAGATGAAGAACAGCGACCAGGTCACCGACTCACGCGCTTCTTTCACCGACGGTGTGGTGTAGTAGCGCATCAGGATGTGCGGCAGCGCAGCCGTGCCCACCATCAGGCAGAACACCAGCGCCAGGAAGTTGCGACGCGAGGTGTCGAAGGCTTTCTTCTCGGCCTCGGTGCCATCGGGGTTGCCAGCGTACACCTGCGCGTGGCGTGGCATGCCACCCAGCGGCACGGCACGTGCGGTGTTGGCCGCCTTGGCCGCCGTCCAGGCCTTCTTGGCTTCGTCTTCGGTCTTGGGCACGGCCGCCAAAGCCTTCTCGGCGGCCTGGATGTCGACCATCGGCGCATTGCTGGTCTTCAGGCCGGCCAGCTTGAGCTCGGCGGCCTGCTTGTCGGCGGCCAGCGCAGCGGGCACGTCTTTCAGCTTGGCGTCGAACTCGGCTGCCTTCGCCTTGAAGGCTTCGATGACTTCTTTCTCCTTCGGGTCGGCCAGCAGCACGGCTTCACGCGCGGTGACTTTCTCCAGCTGGTAGCCATAGACCGCCTGCGGCACCGGCACGCTGGTCTGCTTCACCGACAGCCACACCACCGGCACCAGGTAGGCAATGATCAGAATGATGTACTGGGCCACCTGCGTCCAGGTGACGGCACGCATGCCGCCGAGGAACGAGCAAACCAGAATGCCACCCAGGCCCACGAAGATGCCGACCTCGAACGCCAGGCCCGAAAGCCGTGCGGTGATCAGGCCCACGCCGTAGATCTGTGCCACCACGTAGGTGAACGAGCACAAGATGGCGGCGATGATGCCCAGCAGGCGCGGCAGGTTGCCTTCGAAACGAGCGCCCAGAAAGTCGGGAATGGTGAACTGCCCGAACTTGCGCAGGTAGGGCGCCAGGAACAATGCCACCAGGCAGTAGCCGCCCGTCCACCCCAAGATGAACGCGAGGCCGCCGTAGCCGGTGAGGTACAGCGTGCCGGCCATGCCGATGAACGAGGCCGCGCTCATCCAGTCGGCGCCGGTCGCCATGCCGTTGTAGACCGCAGGCACACGCCGGCCGGCCACGTAGTACTCGGATGCATCGGTCGTGCGGCTCATGATGCCGATGCCGGCATACAGAGCAACGGTCGCGAACAGGAAGATGTAGCCGATCCAGTTTCTGGGCAAGCCCATCTGCTCCAGGATGGCCAACACGATGATGAAGACAATGAAGCCGCCCGTGTACCACGTGTACACCTTGTTGAGCTGCGACTTGAACGACTTCTGGGACGACGCGTTGAACGCGCCGCCACCAGTTCCAGGAGTTACGCCAGCCATGTCATTCCTCCTCGGCAACGCCGTGTTGTTGGTCCAGGCGGTTCATGTACCGGGCGTAGAACCCGATGATGATCACGTAGACGATGAGAGCCCCTTGGGCGGCCACCCAGAAACTGAAAGGCCAGCCAAAGAAGCCGAACGTGAGATCACGGGCGAAGTACCCGATCACGAAGGTCACGAAGAACCAGATGGCCAGAAGAATCCCGGTGATCCGAAGATTCGCCCGCCAGTACTGGTGGTGTCTTTCACTCAGTTGCATCACAGTCCTCCAACGTTGTCCCCCGGGAAACAGCCCGGCACCTCTTACCTGCCCTGTTGTTGCCTCACTGACGCGTCGTCACGGGGCGAGCCCGGTTTCGCGCGTCAGTTGGGCAGCCACCTTCGGTTCGAAGCCTTGAAGGTGACGGATGATCCGCCGCGCTTCATCGGGCTCGTGACGATCCATGTGCACCCGGGCCATCTGGTACCAGCCATAGGGGCTCATGGGTTGCAGTTCGGTGTTGCGCTTGAGGGCCGCGATGGCCTCGTCGAAGCGACTCAGATGGATGAGCGTGAGGCCCAGGCCGTACCAGGCCCGGTCGAGCTTGGGGTCGAGCTCGAGCGCTTGCCTGAAGGCGGGCTCCGCATCGGCAAAACGTTTGGCGTCTTCGAGCAGGTAGGCCAGGTTGAACCAGTCGGCTGCACTGCGCCGCGGGTGCGCCGCCACCAGCGCCTGCGCGTCGGCGATGGCGGCCTCACGTGCACCGCGCTGCGCCCGCAGGTGGGCGCGGCTTGCCAGCAGGTAGGCGTCTTGCGGCCAGCGCGCGAGCATGCCGTCGAACACCGCTTCGGCCTGCGCGTTGCGGCCGAACACCAGCCACCCCATGGCCTTCAGCTTGCCGCGCCAGTAGTCGACCCGTGAACCGTTCAGCGACATTGTTCGACCCCGACTTGGATGCAGAGATTGATCTTGGTGATGGTCGTAATGACCCAGACCATCGCCAGCAACACGAAGGTGGCCAGCGGGATGTGACGGTCGATGACCGCCTTCGGCGTGACCAGGCGCATGCCCTTGGTGAAGGGGTTGGTCAGCACCTGCAGCAGCCGGTAGAAGAAGTTCTTCTCCCGCTTGGCACCGGCCAGCAGGCCTAGCAAAAACTGTCCGGCCAGTGCCATCAGGGCAATCTCGAGCACCAGCTTTATCGACGACACGATCAGCAGCATTCGGAACCTGTGTTTTTTTGTACGCTCGACTGTGGATTTGGGGACCTTACAGTTTGCTGACAGAAAACCACACCCACGCGCTAACCCCCTGCTAGCTAACCCTTACGCAGACCTTAACGAACGCTCATTCAGCCCACCCTCCGGTTAAACCCTGGGGACAAAGCGTCGCGGCGCACAGGGCCGCGGAGCGCGATCAAAGTGCCCCGCTATAATCGCGGGCTTCACCTGCCGGTGTAGCTCAGTTGGTAGAGCAGCGCATTCGTAATGCGAAGGTCGAGGGTTCGACTCCTTTCACCGGCACCAAGACAACCGATGACCCCCGAAGCCAACGCCGCCGCGATTCGCGGCCCGTTGGCTTTTTGGCTTCTGGCCGAGACCCATGAATTCGTCACCGCAGCCCCACCCGATCGCGCGCACGCTGGCCGCGGCCGTCAACGCCCAGCGTCCATGGCAGATGCTGTTGTTCGTGTTGATCGGTGTGGTGAGCTATCTCGCGATCACGCCCACACCGCCGCACACCACCGACCTGGGTTGGGACAAGCTCAATCACATGGCGGCATTCACCGCATTGACCTTCACCGGCTGCCTCGGCTTCCCGGGGACGCGGCGACTGCTGTGGGGGGTGTTGCCCGGCATGATGGCGCTGGGCGCGCTGATCGAGGTGGTGCAGTACTTTGTGCCCGGTCGCAGCTGCGAGTGGCTCGACCTGGGCGCCGACGCGCTCGGCATCGCCTGCGGCGCCGCGCTGGCGCTCTACATCTGGGTGCTGGCCCGCAAAGCGGGCGTGGCGACTCGCGCCTGAAGCCTCAACCTGCGTGGTGGTGCAGGCGCTCCCAATAGGAGACCGCCTTGCTGACCCAGGCACGGTAGTGCGGGTCTTGCACCGAGTAATACGGAATGCCGCGCTCCACGAAGCGGGCCGCGGCGTTCGCCAGGGCCACACGCGCGGGGCTCGCGCCCTGCTCCAACTCAGCCTCTTCTTCCAGCGCGTGCAACGCGGTCACGCGGGGCATGGGTTCGGGCGCCATCAGACGCTCGCGCAGCGTGGATGCATCCATGACAGAAGAGTGGGAAGAAGACATGAGGGGCTCCGAAAGCAACCAGTCCCGCATTCTTCGTCGCATTCGGGGTCGGGCTTGAGCCGAACAAAGGGCTGCGTGCGGCCCAGTTCACGCTTATGGCGTTCTGTTGAGCCCCGCCCAGCAATCGGCGTAGCGTGTGTCCAACAACCCACCGCCGAGCGCAAAGGCGGTCGGTAAGAAGCGGTAACGGCTTTCGAACATGAACGCGAGCGTGTCGGCCAGCTTGTGCGGCACGAGCGTCGCCGCACTGGCCTTGTCGAACGCATCGGTGTCGGGCCCGTGGGGCACGAAGCAGTTGTGCAGGCTCATGCCACCCGGCACGAAACCTTGCTCCTTGGCGTCGTACTGGCCGTGCACCAGGCCCATGAACTCGCTCATCAGGTTGCGGTGGTACCAGGGCGGGCGAAAGGTGTCTTCGGCCACCATCCAGCGTGGCGGGAAGATGACGAAGTCGCAGTTGGCCGTGCCCGGGGTGTCGCTGGGCGAGGTGAGCACGGTGAAAATCGACGGGTCGGGGTGGTCGAAGCTGATCGAGCCGATGGTCATGAAGTGCGCCGTGTCGTACTTGTAGGGCACCAGGTTGCCGTGCCACGCCACCACGTTGAACGGCGTGGCCGGCGATTGCGCCACCCACAGCGCGCCGCCAAACTTCTTGATCAACCGGTAGGCGCCGGCGCCCTCTTCGAACGCCGCCACCGGCGCCAGGAAGTCGCGCGGGTTGGCCAGCCCGTTGCTGCCGATCGGGCCCAGCTCGGGCAGGCGGAAAGCCGCACCAAAGTTTTCGCAGACATAGCCGCGCGAGGGCCCGTGTACCGTGACCTTGAACACCATGCCGCGCGGCAGCACGGCAATCTCGCCCGGCGCCACATCGAGCACACCCATCTCGGTGGTGATCGTGAGCGCGCCCTGTTGTGGCACCAACAGCATCTCGCCGTCGGCGTTGACGAAGGCGCTGTCGGTCATGCTGCGGTTGGCCACGTACACATGCACCGTGATGCCGGTCTGCGCATCGGCGTCGCCGTTGACGGCGATGCTGCGCAATCCTTCGACGAAGTCGGTGGGCTCGGCCGGAACGGGCACCGGGCTCCAGCGCATCGGCTCAGGGGGTGCAGAGACGCCCTCCTTGGCGCCGGTCTTGAGGAACGTGTGCGCCAGCGGCGCATACGCGCCCACCACCACTGACGGCTGGCGGCGATACAACCAGCTGCGCAGGTTGCTGGCACGCGGCGCGGTGAAGGCGGTGCCGCTGAGCAGCTCGGCAAACAGGCCATGTGGGGCCTTTTGCGGGCTGTTACGCCCGACGGGCAAGGCACCGGCGATGGCCTCGCTGGCGAACTCGTTGCCAAAGCCGGATTGGTGCTGACGAGGTGCGCTCATGTCGTTCGGGTGGTCGCGAAGGAGCCGCCAGCATAGCGCCGGGCCAAACCTCCCAGGCAAGCATTGGCTTGAGCCACAAACCCGCGCATTTGTTGGCAGATACCTTGGTTTGCCAGGGAACCCAGTCGTTACCAAGTGTTAACCGAGCACTAGTTCCTTCTTCCCCCGAGGGGAGCGTCGTACTCTTTGTTACCGATGACGCGAGATGCAGTTCAGATCCGTCGAGTCGCCCAGCAAAACACTTTTAACGCCTGAAGGAACCGACATGCACTCACATACCCTGCGTAATGTTGCCCTGTCCCTGGTCATGATGGCTGCTGGTGCGGCCAGCTTGGCTGCCGAGCCGGTGCTGCTGGCCAAGGCCAAGGTCGCCGCCACCAGCCAACTGCTGCGCGTCAGCGCACCGGCGGTGGCCAGCCACCCCTCGGTCGCCGAAGCCGAGCGAATCGGCATGGGCTATGCCGACTTTGACGCCGTGCTGACCGCCGCCCTGGGCACGCCGACGGCCGCTGGCTTCGTGGCGCCGGCGTCGCGCGCCGCGGTCGAGCAGATGGCTGCCCGCCTGATGCCAGCCATGGTGCCCTGAGCGCCCGCTTGCCCCGCTGACGCACCCTCTCTTCCCAGGGGTGCTACAAGGCCGCCACCACAACCCGGTTGCGGCCTTCGTTTTTGGCCTGGTAGAGCGCCAGGTCGGCTTGCTCCAGCAACTGCGCCCCGTCCCGCTGCGCGCTGGCCAGGCACAGGCCGATGCTGATCGTGACCTGCAGGCCAGGCGCGATCTGCCCCCAATCGTGCCCTTCGATGGCCAGGCGCAGGCGCTCGCAGGCTTCACGCGCCCACTCGAGCGAGGCGTGGGCGAACACGATCAGGAACTCTTCGCCGCCCATGCGGGCGATCAGGTCACCGCCGCGCACTCGCGCACGGAACAGGTCGGCCGTGGCCATCAACACCGCATCGCCCACGGCGTGGCCAAAACGGTCGTTGACCTGCTTGAAATGATCGAGGTCGAGCACGGCCACGGCCAGCGGCTCGCCGCTGCGTGCGCTGTGCGACAGCAGGCGCGGCAGCTCGCGCTCCACCTGGCGGCGGTTGCCCAGCCCGGTGAGCGGGTCGGCCAGCACGTAGCGGCCCAGTTCACGCGCCTGCGCCTGCAAGCGCTCGGCCTCGGCCGCCATCTGCTCGGCGCGCACACGCTGCAGCTCGGCCTGCATGCGTGAGCGCTCGGCACCGAACAAGGCCTGGTCGAGCTCCAGCCGGTTCATCATCAGGCGCGACTGCGCGTCGTTGCGCTGCTCCAGCTGCTCTTTGGTGAGCGCGTGATACGCCTCGTGGTGGGTCAGCGCCTCGGCCAGGTCGCCACGTGCCTTGTGCGCGAGGTAGAGCTGCAGGTGCATGTCTTGCACCATCGAGTTGGCATACAGCTCCTGGGCACCAGCCAGGGCCTCGATGAGCAGCGGAATGGCTTCGTCGTGGCGCTTCTCGCGCACCAGCAGCTCGGCGCGGTTGCCGTCGCAGGCGAGCACCAGCGCGCGGTGGCCGTTCTCCAACGCCAACGCGCGGGCGTGGTCGAGCAAGGTGAAAGCCGCCCGCTCGCGCCCGCTCACCCCCAGGTAGCGCCCCAGGTTCGACAGCGTCAGCGCCTCACGGTAGGCATTGCCCGAGCGGCGCGCCACGATGAGCGCCTCTTCGCCATGGCGGCGCGCTCGCTCGATGGCGTCTTGAGCCGCCGCCGTGTCGCCGCGCGACTCGAAGGCGTCGAACGCATCCGACGCCACCACGCCGAGGTTGGTGAGCGCGCGGTAGATCTCTTCTTCGTTTTGCAGCTCGCGCGCCATCGCGAGCGAATCGTTGAGGAACCGTTCACCTTCCTCATAGCGACCCAGGTGTCCCTTCGCCAGGCCTACGCGGTTGTAGGCCAGGCACAGCAGGCGGGCGTCACCACTCGCACGCGCGGCTTCGACAGCTTCGCTGATGTGGTCGAGTGCCTCCTGGTTGAGGCCGAGGTCGAGAAAGGCCATCGCCATGTTGCACAGCACGTCGGCACGTGCTGCGTCGTTGACGGTTTCTCGCAGCGTGGGCAGCACCGCCTGGCCGGCGGCGATGGCCTGCTCGGCCAGGCCCTCGCGACTGTTGAGCGTGACCAGCAGGCGCAGCGCGAGCGCCAGGCCCGGCTGGTCTTGCGCCTCGCGTGCCATCGCCTCCGCGCGCAAGGCCAGCTCGATGCCACGGGCATGCTCGTCGCGCTCAGCCGCCTGCTCGGCCTGGCTCAGCAGCTCGGCCAGCGTGACCATCAGGCCGAGATGTCGCTGGGCTGCAAGGCCGTGGCGAGCACCTTGTCCACACGTTTGCCGTCGAGGTCGACCACCTCGAAGCGCCAGCCTTCCCACTCCACCGAATCGGTGGTCTGTGGCAGGCGGCCCAGCAAGAGCATCACCATGCCGGCCAGCGTGTTGTAGCGGCCGCGGTCTTCTTCGGGCAGCTCTTTCAGGCTCAGGCGGTCTTTCAACTCGGGCACCGGGATCAGGCCGTCGAACAGCCAGCTGCCGTCGGTGCGCTGAACGGCCCAGGCGTCGTCGGCTGCCGGCGTGGTGAATTCACCGGTGATGGCCTCCAGCACGTCGCGCACCGTGATCACGCCCTGCACTTCGCCGTATTCGTCGACCACGAACACCAGCTGCGCGCTCGACGCGCGGAACTGGTCGAGCAGCTCCATGCCCGACAGCGTCTCGGGCACGAACACCGGCGGCTGCAGCTTGTCGGTGAGCGACAGCGGCTGGCCTTGCAGTTGCTGCTGCAGCAAGGTCTGCGCCGACACCACGCCCAGTACGTCGGTCAGCCCGCCGCGGCACACCGGGTAGCGCGAGTGCTCCTGCTGCGCCATGGCGGCGAGCACGTCTTCAATCGGGGCGGCGGCGTCGAGCCAGACGATGTCGGTGCGCGGGATCATCATCGAGCCCACCGAGCGCTCGTCGAGGCGGAACACGTTGCGCACCATCTGGTGCTCCTGGGCCTCGATCACGCCGGCGTCCAGGCCTTCTTCGAGGCTGGCGGCGATCTCTTCTTCCGTCACCGAGCGGCTCGGGCCGCCGCGTATGCCCATCAGGCGCAAGGTGGCCTCGGTGCACCATGTGAGCAGCTTGACGAAGGGGCGCGCGGCCAGCGAGAGCCACTCCATCGGGTAGGCCACCAGCCGCGCCACGGCCTCGGGGTACATCTGCCCCAGGCGCTTGGGCACCAGCTCGCCAAAGATGATGGTCAGGAAGGTGATGCACACCACCACCAGGCCAGTCGATGAAATGCTCGCGGCCTTGGCGCCCACATGGAACTCGGCACTCAGCCAGGCCGCCAGCGGCTCGGAAAAGGCCGCTTCACCGACGATGCCGTTGAGCACGCCAATCGAGGTGATGCCGATCTGCACCGTGGAGAGGAACTTGGTCGGGTTCTCGTGCAGGTCCATCGCGACCTGCGCACTCTTGTCGCCGGTTTCCACCATCACCTGCAGCCGCGCCCTGCGGCTCGCAGTGAGCGCCATCTCGGACATGGCGAACAGACCGTTGAGCAAGATGAGAAAAGCGAGAAGAGCTGTGTCCATGAACCGGGGCCCGCCCGGAACGCACCGTACCAAGAAGCCGGCAAGCGTAGCAGACTCGTTCTGCGCTGCAGTGACACAGGCCGCAGAATGCCGGCATGAACTACCTGATCGGTGATCTGCAAGGCTGTTGCGACGCGCTGGAGCGTCTGCTGGTGAAAGTCGACTTCTCCCCCTCGCGCGACCATGCCTATGTGTTGGGCGACCTGGTCAACCGCGGCCCGACGTCACTCACCACGCTGCGCCGCCTGCACGGGCTGGGCAGCAGCGCCACCTGCCTGCTCGGCAATCACGACCTGCACCTGCTCGCGGTGGCCCACGGCGTGCGCGACGCAGGTCGCAGCGACACGCTGTCTGAACTGCTCTTGGCCCACGACCGCAGCGTGTTGATCGACTGGCTGCGCCAGCAGCGCATGGCGCACCACGCCCACGGCTGGCTGATGGTGCACGCCGGCGTCGCACCACAGTGGGATCTGGCGACCACGCTGCAACTGGCGGGCGAGGTGGAGCAGCGCTTGCGCAGCCCTGACTTGGTGGATTTCCTGCGCGTGATGTACGGCAACGAGCCGTCACGCTGGGACGCGAGCCTGCAAGGCGATGCCCGGCTGCGCTTTGCCGTCAACGTGCTGACGCGCATTCGCTTTTGCAGCGCCGACGGCACGCTCGATCTCAAGACCAAGGAAGGTGCAGGCGCCGCGCCGGACGGCTTCTACCCGTGGTTCGAGGCGCCAGGGCGGCAGACCGCGGGCGTGCCGATTGCCTTTGGCCACTGGTCGACGCTGGGCCTGGTCAACCGACCCGATTTGCTGGCGCTCGACACCGGTTGCGTGTGGGGCGGGCAACTCACTGCCGTGCGGGTCGATGGCGGCGCGCGCGAGGTGATTCAGGTGACCTGTGAACAGGCCCAGCGGCCCGGTTGAGGGCCAGCCTGCGACTACAATCCCGCCTTCTCCGGAAGCGTGGCAGAGTGGTCGATTGCACCGGTCTTGAAAACCGGCGACGGGCAACCGTCCGTGAGTTCGAATCTCACCGCTTCCGCCAGCCGGGCTAGAACAAGCCCGTCTTCACCGCCCCCGCCACCACCTTTTTCGACAATGCAGCGACCTGCGCGTTGACGTCGGCCGAGGCCGCTTCGCTTGCGCGAGCGGTCCACATCAGCCGCCCACTCGCCACGTCGGTGACCGACACGTTGGCGGCATACCCGGTCTCGACCTTGGTACCGCCCATGGGCATCGACACACCGACTCCGCCGCCCACATTGCCCCCAAAACCGCCCAAGCCCACCCCCAGGGTGAAGCCAGGCTTGGCGACCGTGCTGTTGGGTGCAACGGCGGTGACCAGCACGGCCTTGGCATTGGCGGTTTTGGCAGCAGCGAGGTAAGGCGCAGGGCCGCCGGGCGCGCTGGGCGCCGCACCGTCACCGAGGTCGGGTGCTTGCACGGGCACAGCACCCGCCGCCAACACCTGCGCACTCACCTGGTCTGAGCACACGCGGCGCAGCACCTGGTCTTGCGCCTCGCACACCACCAGCACCCGCGCACCGCGCAACGGGTTGCCGCTTGTCAACTGGGGGTCAGCCCACTGTGCGTCGAGTGAAGTCGAGGCACATGCGGTGAGCAGCAAGGCGAAGCCGGCCGCGATCGTGGTGTGAACAACTGTCATCGTGATCTCCTTGTCTCGTCGTATGACAAGGATCAGCCGACACAAGTTCGATTTTTCCCCGTCCGCTTGGCCTCGTACAAAGCTTCGTCAGCGCGCTCCAACGCCACCTCGATGCGCTCGCCGGGGCGGTAGGCCGTGACACCCGCCGAGAAGGTGACGAAGACGTTCTTGTTCTCGTGCATGAACAAGCCGCCGCTGAGCGAGCGCTGCAGGCGCGTGAGGATCTGCTCGCCCTCGGCAACCGGCGTGTTGGGCAGCAGCACCACGAACTCTTCGCCGCCGTAGCGCGCGACCAGGTCCATCGGGCGCAGGGCCTTGCTCACCACGTCGGCGAGTGACTTGAGTGCCACATCACCCGCGTTGTGGCCCAGCTCGTCGTTGAGCTTCTTGAAATTGTCGACGTCGAGCAGGCCGATCGAGAGCTGCGAACCATCGCGCTCCAGCCGCGCCTTTTCGGCGTCGAAGGCCTGCAACAGGCCGCGCCGGTTGGCGATCTTGGTCAGCTGGTCGGTCGAGACTTCATCCGACAGGCGGCGCAGCTCGGTTTCGAGCTCGACCACCCGTCCGGACAGATCGTTGGCGCGAGTGTGTTCGTATTGCAGCTTGCCTTGGGCCACCTTCACCAGCGACTGCACGGTGCGGCTTTCTTCGACCATCTCGCGCACCACACCCGCGAGGCTCTCCAGCGAATCGGCCTTTTCGATCACACCGGCGTAGCGGCCCAGGTTTTCGTGGAAGCGGCCGGTCTGCGAGCCCAGCTCGCCCAGCTCGCTGAGCATCTGGTTGATCAGCGCCTTGAGCGAGTCTTGCGCCTTGGCGCGCTCGACGCGCAGTTGCTTTTGCCGCTCGCGCGTGGTGTCGAGCAACTCGGTCACCGAGCGCACGCTGCGCGCGGTGAGGCCGAACTCGATCTCGCTGCGCATCGCTTCGCACTGGCCCTTGGCCCAGCTTTCGTCTTCGGCCAAGTCGGTCAGGCTGGCGGTGAGCTGGGTGCACAGGCCACTCAGCTGGTCGATCAGATGGTGGCGATGCGTGAGCACGCGAGCGGCGCGCTTGCACAGGTGGTCGAGCTCGTCGCTCTGGTTCACCGTGGGGCCACGCTCGCGGATGCGTTGGGTCAGCGCCGCCAGTTCGTCAGCCAGCTCGGCGCTGGGGGCAGGCGGCGGCGGCAAGGCCAGCTGCAAGGTGCCGCCCAGGCTGGCCAGCAGGTCTTGCCAGAGGGGTGAGGCCTCGGCGCCCGCGGGGCCGGCCGCCAGGTCCATCAGGGGAGCGGGCTGGGTCGGGTCGGACCAGGGTTGCTCGACGACGGCGGCCAGGGCTTCGGGGTCGACCGCGCCGTCGATGGTGTCGCTTTCCCAGCCAGCCAGCAGCTGGCCCAGGCGTTGTTGCAGGCGCTGCACGTCGCTGCGCGAGCTGGAGAGCACCCGTTGCAGGGCGTCTTTTTTGCGCGCGCTCGTCCACTGGCGACCGCCGCGCTGAACACCGCGCACCACCCGCTCGATCAAGCTGGCCAGGGCGGCGGCCTGGGCGGCCGACTCTTCCTTGTCGACCACCGGCGCGGCAGCAGCAGCGGTGGGCACCGGCGTGCCGGCCTCCTGGTGGTAGGCGCGGGCGTAGTTTTCGGGGGTGGGTTCGAGCTTTTCCAGCACCAGGCGGCGTAGCGCGGCCTTGGCCAGCTGGGGAGGAAGGTTGTCTGCGCCCGCTCGCGGTGCGGCAGAGCGTGTCGTCGGGTCCATCGGGAGTCAGCTCAAGTAGGGGGCTCTAGCCTTGAGGCCCAAAGCGCGAGCGCGCTTCGACGGCGGCACGCAGGGCATCGGCCGCGTCGGATTCATCGGCATTGACGATCCAGGGCGCTTTGCGCGGCAGCACGGTTTGTTCCAGCCACTGCTCCAGCAGCTCGGGCGGCTGGGCCTTGCTGAACAGGAAGCCTTGCATCACCACGCAGCCCAGGCGGTGCAGCACCTCCATCTGGCGCATGTTTTCCACGCCCTCGGCGATCACACGCAGGCCGAGCGATCGGGCCAGGGCAATGATGGCGGTGACCACGGCCGAGCTTTGCGGTGTCATGCCCAGGTCGCGCACGAAGGAGCGGTCGATCTTGAGCTCGCTGATGGGCAAGGTGGTGAGGTAGGCGAGCGACGAATAGCCGGTGCCGAAGTCGTCGATCGAGATCTCGACGCCGATCTCGTTCAGCCGGTGCAACGACGGGATGACGTTTTGCAGGTCCTTCATCAGCCCGGTTTCGGTGATCTCAAGCTCGATGGCATGGTGCGGCACGCCATACAAGGTGACGGCCTGGTGGATGTTTTCGACCAGGTCGGTGCGCTCGAACAATCGGTTGGGCAGGTTGACGGCGATCGAGTCGGCAAAGCCGAAGCTGTCTTGCCACAGGCGCGCCTGGCGTGCGGCTTCGCGGATGGCCCACTCGCTCAGCGGGATGATGAGGCCGGTTTCTTCGGCCAGCGGGATGAAGTCGCCCGGGGGCACCAGCATGCTGCCGCGCTGCCAGCGCATCAGCGCTTCCACGCCCACCATCTTGGCGCCGCGCACGTCGACCTTGGGTTGGTAATGCAGCACCAGCTCGTTGCGCTCGATGGCCTTGTGCAGCGCGCTTTCGAGTTCCAACTTTTCGCGGCCCTTGCCGGCCAGCGCCGGGCGGTACAGCAGCGCGGCATTGCGACCCTGCGCCTTGACGGAGTACATGGCCACGTCGGAGTTGCGCATCAGGTCGGCTACCGTGGCGCCGTCGCGCGGGAACATCGCAATGCCCACGCTCGCGGTGACGAAGCACTCTTGCCCGCCGACGAAGATGGGCTCGCGCATCACGTCAAGAATGCGGCTGGCCACGCGCTCGGCGTCGGTTTCATCCGACACCTCGGGCAGCAGGGCCACGAACTCGTCGCCACCCAGGCGGCCCACGGCCTCCAGCGTGCGGTGCGAGCGTGAACCCATCGATTCGATGGAGCTTTCCATCACCTGGTCGGAGTGGCGCACGCACGAGCGCAGGCGGCGCGACACCTCCATCAACAGCTCATCGCCAGCGCCGTGGCCCAGCGTGTCGTTGATGATCTTGAAGCGGTCGAGGTCGATCAGCAGCAAGGCCACCGGGTGGTTCAGGCGGCGTGCGTGCTCCAGTGCGCGTTCTGCACGCCAGATCAGCTGGCGGCGGTTGGGCAGGCCGGTGAGCGCGTCGAAGTTGGCCAGGTGGCGGATCTTGTCTTCGGCCATGCGCCGGTCGGTCACGTCTTGCACGATACCGGTGTAGCCCGACAGGTTGCCGTGTTCGTTGAACTCGGGCTCGGCCTCGACGTGGATGATGCGTTGCTGCCGCCCGTCGGGCAGCGTGATCGGGATGTCGGTGGCCAGCACGGAGCTGTGACGGAAGACGTCGTGCAGCACCATCATGAAGCCTTCGCGGTCTTCGGTGGGCACCATGCGCAGCACGCCACGCATGCTGACGCGGTCGCCGGCCCCCATGCCGAACACCCGCAGGCCTTCAACCGAAAACACCGGGTTGCCGCCACCCACGCGCCAATCGAAGCTGCCCATGCGGGCGAGGTCTTGGGCGCGCGCCAGCTTGGACTTGCTGCGCTCGAGCTCCAACCGGGTGCGCGAGGAGCGCAGCAGGTAGCGCAGGCGCCCGGCCAACAAGCTCCATTGGGTGGACTTGACGAAGAAGTCGGTGGCACCGGCTTCGTAGGCGCGGGTGATGGACGCGTCGTCGTCGAGGCCGGTCAACATGAGCACCGGCAGCGACTCGAAGCCCGGCAAGGCGCGCAGCTCGTGGCAGGTCTGGAAGCCGTCGAGCCCGGGCATCAGGGCGTCGAGCACCACCACGTCGGGCAGCCAATCGGCCAGCAGCTGGATGGCGCGCTCGCCACTGGTGGCCTCGGTGATGGCAAAACCCCGCTCGCGCAGGGCGATGGCGGTGAGCAGCAGGTTGACTTCGTCGTCGTCGACGAGCAACACCTTGGGCTGGATCAGCAGATCGTCGTCAACCAAGGCGGCGCTTGAGGTCATGTGTCAGGCACCCAGGATGCGCTTGAGCGCCACGCGCACGATCTCGACCTCGGCCTGCAACTGGGCGATGCGCTCGGGCATGCCCTCTGATTGCTCGTGGCGGGCCCTGGATTCGACGTCCGAGCACATTCTCGACAACTTCATCGCTCCGATGCTGGCGGACGACGATTTTAGGGTGTGGGCCACATGGCGAATACCCCCCAAGTCATTGCCGTTGAGCGCGTCTTGCAGCTGGGGCATGAGGCGGCCGACCGAAGTCTCGAAGGCATTGACCACCCGCTCCATCAGGCGGTTTTCGCCGCTCGGGTCGAGCTCGCGCAGCCGCTCCAGGGCCTGGGCGTCGAGCACGCTGGAGTCGAGTTCGGCATGGGCTGGCTCGCTCAGCGCACCGGCGCCCGAGCCGCTCACGGCCCCACTCTCGCCGGATGAGGCGGGCGCTGCGGGGCGAAGGTGTTTGGTCAGCATGGCAAGCAGTTGACTCTGGCGAAACGGTTTGGAGAGGTAGTCATCGAACCCCAGGCCCAGGAAGCGTTCTTCATCTCCCCCCAAGGCATTGGCCGTGACCGCGATGATCGGAGTATCTGCTGAAGTGAGGAAGTTGAATCGGCCCGCCGTTCCGCGGCGAAACCAGTTGAGTGCCTCCACGCCGTCCATGCCCGGCATTTGAATGTCCATCAACACCAGGTCGAATTGTTTTTCGCACATGGCCCGCAAACCGGCCAGGGCACCCGAACTCACCTGCACCCGGCACCCCAGCGCTCGGAGCATTTGCCCGATCACTTCCTGGTTGACGGCATTGTCTTCCACGACAAGGATGTGTGCGTTAAGCCGCGGCGTCAATCGGTCCCCATCCGGAATCGAGGCAGAAATGCCCAGAATGGCCTGCCGCAGCTCGGCCTTGCGCACCGGTTTGGGCACAAAGCGGTGGAAGCCTGCCAGGTGGGCCGCGCGCACGTCGTCGGGAGACGACACCGACGACAGCAGCACCATCTTCAGCTGAGGGTGGGAGCCGCTGGCCTGCAGCGCGAGCGCCAGGCCCATGCCGTCGAGGCGGGGCATGCGCATGTCGACCAGGGCCAGGTCGAAGTTGGGGGCAATCGCCGTGCGGCCTTGCAGTATCTCGAGCGCCTGGCGGCCGTCTTCGGCCAGCACCACCTCCATGCCCCAGGCGTTGAGCATGTTGTCGAGCACGACGCGGTTGGTCTCGTTGTCTTCGACCACCAGGATGCGCATGTGCGGCATGGTCAGCAGGTCGAGCCCCAGCAAGGCGTTGTCGGTCTCGACCAGGCCAAACGGCGCCACGAAAGTGAAATGGGACCCCACGCCCGGCTGGCTGCGCACGTCGATGTGGCCGCCCATCAGCTCGACCAGCTGCTTGGAGATGGTGAGCCCGAGCCCGGTGCCGCCATAGCGGCGCGACATGCCCGTGCTGCCCTGTGCAAAGGCATTGAACAGGCGCGGCAGCATTTCGGCCTCGATGCCAATGCCGGTGTCATGCACACCAAAGGCGAGCTGGCCCGCGAGGCCGCCTGGGGCGACGCCGATCGTGACCACCACCTCGCCCCGCTCGGTGAATTTGATGGCGTTGGCCACCAGGTTGGTCAGCACCTGGCGAAGGCGCAGCGGGTCGCCATTGACGACGATGGGCAGGCCCGGCTCTTCGCGAAAGCTCAGCTCCAGGCCCTTTTCGTGGGCACGTGGCGCCAGCAGCTCCAGCGTGTCTTCGACCACGCCGCGCAGCACGAAGTCGATGCTGGCCAGTTCGAGCTTGCCGGCTTCGATCTTCGAGAAGTCGAGGATGTCGTTGATGATCTCCAGCAGCGACTCGCCCGAGCGGTACACCGCCTGCACGAAACGGCGCTGCTTGTCGGTGAGCTGGGTGCCCAGCAGCAGCTCGGTCATGCCCAGGATGCCGTTCATCGGCGTGCGGATCTCATGGCTCATGCTGGCCATGAACTGGCTCTTGGCCTGGCTGGCGTGCTCGGCGGCCTCGCGGGCCTGTAGCAACTCGACCTGGTGCTGGTGCTCGGCCGTCACGTCGGAGCCGAGGCCATAGACCCGGATCTGGCCGTCGGGCAGGCGGCGCGAGCGGGTGCGCGAGCGCATCCAGCGCAGGCCCATGCGCGGGTGGTGCACGCGGTAGACGATGTCGGTCGCCTCCAGCTGCAGCTCGCGCTCGCGGCGGGCGTCGAGCAGGTGCAGGTCGGCCGGCTCGACGAAGCTGTTCAGCGCAGCGGGGGCAATGTCGAAGTTGGCTCGAGTGACACGCTCCCCCTCGTACTTGATGGTCGTCAAGAACTGAAAGTGGTCGCGCTCGGGGTTGGTGACGAAGAGGCTGTCTTCCACCGTGTCGGCAAACTCGCGAAAGCGTGCCTGCGCCTCGTGCAGCTCGCGCTCGGCCAGGCGATGCTCGGTGACGTCGCGTGCCAGCGCAATCAGCAAGCTGGGCTGGCCATGCTCGTCGCGCAGCGCGAAGTAGCGCGCGCTGGCCACCCGCGGGCCGTGCGGCGTGTCGAGCTCAAAGTCGCGCTCCACCGCGGTCTGTTGTGCCATCGCCTCGGTCATTGCCGGCCCGACCACGGCGGCCAGCTTCCAGCCCAGGGCCTCGACCAGTGTCTTGCCCACCAGGTCTTCACGCCGCACGCCAAACTCCTGCTCGGCGTGGGCATTGATGCCCAGAACGCGGTGCTCGGCCACGCTGAAGACGTACAGGCTGGCGGGCAGGTTCTCCACCAAGTTGTGCAAAAACTCGCGGCCGGCCGGGGTTTGCGCCGGTACGGCAGCGGCTTCGCCACGCACGGCGTCGCGTTCGGCCAACAGGCTGAGCTGCAAGTGCACGGTCTCGAGCACGCTGTGCAGCGCCGTGTCGTCGAGCCGGCACGCGACGGCGTGCAGCTCGATCACCGCGACCGACCGCCCGGCTTGCGACACCGGCACCACCACACCACACCAGGGCACACCGGCCGAAGGTGGCGTGACCACGGCGTGTTGCTGCACCACCGCCAACCCCATGCCGCTCAAGCGGCTGCGCACCGTCATGCGGGTGGCCGCCTCGATCTCGTCGTTTTCGCTCAGGGCACACAGCTCGGCGGTGTCGTGGCCGGACGACACCACCTGCCACACCGCCAGGTCGCGTGCGCCGAGGCCGTGGGCCAGCGTTGCAGCCACCGCGTGCAACGCCTCGTGCAAGGTGGTCGCCTTGGCCACGCATCGCGCCACCTGGTTGAGCAGATCGAGGTAGACCGCCGCGTTCTGCACAGGCGGGGGTGAGCCGCCTGCAGCATCGTTCACGGGCGCTGCGTCGCGGGCCGCGGCACTGCCTTGGCCGACACGCCACAACCCCATCGCACCCGCCAACGCCCCCACAGCCGCGAGCGACAGCCAGCGTGCCAAGTCGGCACCGGCCGCCAGCGACAAGCAGGCCGCCAGCGCGGCAAAGCCCAACAGAAAACGGGCAGTCAACAACATGGGCATGACAAGAATCGGGGGGACATCGACGCGACCAGGCTCAGGCACAAGCCGCGCTGCGGCTTTCTCGGCTTACCGACTGGTTTTCGGCAAGAAACCAACTCACTTGAATTGCGACGGCCCGCCGTCAGAAGCCGCGTGGTCAGTCCTTACAATCATTTCAATGACGCTCGTGCTGCTCTCCGTGTTGGCACTGCTTGCCATGCTGGCTGCAGCGGCTGCCGTGGCCTGGGCACTGCACCTGCAACGCGGGCAACGTGATCTGCAGAGCGAGCTGCAAAGCAGCCGAGCCCAGGCACAAGCCCTCGCCAGCGCCCTCGACGTGTGTCAATGGCGCACCGACTCGCAGCACCGACTCACGCTGCTGCGCCCACCCGCATCGACCAGCACGCGCTGGTCTGCCGTCGACGGCAAACCGCTGCTGTGGGAACACTTCCAGTCCGATGACAACGCCGCGCTGCGCGCCCGCATGCACAGCCACGCCGCACTCGACGCACTGGCGGTCTGGCACACCGACAACACCGGCCAGAGGCATGAACTGGTGCTGCGCGGCTCACCGCTGCTCGACATGGCAGGCCACTTTGCCGGCCATGTGGGCACGGCGCGCGAACTGGCGGCGATTGCACCGGTGGCAACCGACCCACTCGCCCTGGAAAACGACGTCGACGACCACGAGTCGTTCAGCTACACCGTCTCGCACGACCTGCGCGCGCCGATTCGTGTGGTCGAGGGTTTCACCAAGATCGTCAAGGAAGACTACGGCCGCCTGCTCGACCGCATCGGCAACGACCACCTCGACCGCGTGCTGGGCGCCGCCGCACGCATGAACAGCATGATCGACTCGCTGCTCACGCTGTCGCAGCTGTCATCGCGCCCGCTGACACGCCAGCCGGTCAACCTGACGCAGCTCGTGGGCTACATCGTCGACGACCTGCGTCGACAGTCGCCCGAGCGGCAGGTCGAGGTGTACATCGAGCCAGGCATGCAGGTGCAAGGTGACGCCACCTTGTTGCGCGTGGCGCTCGAAAACCTGCTCGGCAATGCGTGGAAGTACACCGGCAAATGCCGTGAGCCACGCATCCGCTTCGAGCGCACCGAACACGAAGGCCGCCCGGCCTTCAGCGTGCGTGACAACGGCGCAGGCTTCGACATGCGCTTCGCCGACCGCCTGTTCGGCGTGTTCCAGCGCCTGCACAGCGCGAACGACTTTCAGGGCACAGGGGTCGGGCTGGCGTCAGTGCGGCGCATCATTCGCAGGCATGGCGGCGACATCTGGGCCGAGGGCGAAGTCGACCGCGGCGCTCGCTTCGTCTTCTGGCTGGGCCAGTAGCTCGTCAGGCCTCACCAGGCTTCGACAACAGCTCCACCGCATCGAGCAATCGCTCGGCCTGCACCTGCAAGGGACGAGATTCGGTGGCCGCCAGGCGCTGCAAACGCTCGAACGCCGCCGCTCGCGGCAGCGAATAGCGGTGCATCAGCACCCCCACCGCCATCGCGATGGTCTGGGCCAACACGTCGCCGGCCGGTGCTGGCGACGTGTTGGCCGCGTCGGCGTGGCGCTTGTGCAGCTGCGCGAACGCGGCTTCAACGGCCGGCACGATCTGGCGGATGTCGAGCGGCTTCACGAGGTAGGCCACCGCACCCAGCTCCTTGACCTGGGCCACGGTCTCGTCGTCCGAGAAGGCCGACAAGAACATGAAGGGCATCTGGCAGTACTCGCGCAGGTAGGCCGCCACGTCGAAGCCGCTCTTGCCTTCCATGCGGATGTCGAGCAATGCGAGGTCAGGCTTGTGGGCGCGGGCCAGCAAAATCGCGTCGTCGCCGTTGTCAGCGTCGATGATCTCGTAGCCCGCCGCAGCGAGGCCATGCGTCAGCGTGGCCAGCACGAGCCGGTCATCGTCGACCACGAGAATCTTGCCTTTGTGTGCCACGAACAGCCCCCAACAAACAGGCGGTCATTGTGGCTGAAACACCTCTCGGCGAACCATAAGCTTGTAAGCAGCCGCAGGCGATGTCATACCGGTTCCAGCCGTGTCACCCCTGGCGGCACCAGAGCGATGCTGGCGACCACATCGTCGCCGTGCTGCTCGACGGTGAGGCTGGCGCTGCGCCGCGGCAGCAAGGCGCGCACGAGGCCCAGGCCCGACACCCCACCCGGGAAACGCGCCAGGCTGAAGCCCGGCGGCAACAGCCCCCGGTTGGCCACGCCGATGCGAATGCTCGCCTCGCCACACACCAGGCTGCAGTGCACGGCCGACGGGTCGTCGATGGCAAAGCTGTGCTTCACGGCATTGGTCAGCAGCTCGTTGATGCTGAGCGCGATCGGGATCGACTCGGCCTCGGGCAGCGCCCACAGGTGCGGGGCCGGCCCCTCGACGGTGAGCTGAATGGTGCGCCCGAAGGTGCGCTGCACCGAGCCGGTGATGGCCTCCAGCACGCTCTTCACCCGCAGCGGCCCCGTCACGCCGACCTGCAGTCCGTAGACCTGCGCAATCGCCTGCACCTGGCCCACCACCTCGGACATGGCCGCCGCCATCTCGGGCTTGCGCGCGCCGATCTGCTGCAGCAAGCCGGCCACGCCCTGCAGGTTGTTCTTGATGCGGTGGTGCACCTCTTTCACCAGCATCTCGCGCTGCGCGATGGCGGCCTCGAAGCGCGCCTCCTGCGCGGCACGCTGCTCGGTCACGTCGGTGGCCACCAGCAGCAGCTGGTCGGCGGGCGCGCCGGCCGAGGCGAGCGGCAGGTAGCGAGCGTCCCACAGCCGCACGTCGCCAAGGGTCTCGACGCTGTACTCGCGCTGCGTCACGTCGCGCGCCGCCAGGGCCTGCGCCATGTCGCGGCGGCGCTGCTCGGCCACCGCGGGGGGGTATACCTCGTCGGGGGTGCGCCCGATCATCTGCGAGGGTGACAGCTCCGCACTCTGCGCCGCCAGCTGGTTGACCTGCAAGATGCGCAGGCTCTCGGCGTCGTACAGCGTGATGGCCAGCGGCGCCGCTTCGATCACGCGCTGCAAGGAGGCCTGCGCCTCGGCCGTGCGCGCCTCGGCCTGGCGCCGGCGCTCGATGTCGAGCAAGGCGTAGGTGAGCTGGCGGCCGGTCGACTCGCGCCCCGTCACCACCGCGTTGCCCACCACCCAGAACTCGCGCCCGTCACGTGCCTTGACCTTGCACTCGAAGGTCTCGGCCTGGCCTTCGACCAGCTCGTCGAGGTACTGCGTCTGCCGGAACGGGTGCTGGGCGCCCGGCGTGGCCACGGTGCTCATCGGCAGGTTGATGAAGTCGGCCAGGTCGCCGCCAAACATGCGCCGCGCCGAGCGGTTCATCCACTCGATGCCCAGCGGGCCCACGGTCACGATGCCCACCAGCACCGAGTCGAGGATGGCACGCGTGCGCTCGGCCTGCAGCGCCACCGCCTGCTGTGCGCGGTGGCGATCGTCGACATTGACGTAAGAGGCGATCATGCCGTCGTCGAGCCTGTCGGCGTTGACCGGGCGGGTGCTGACCTGCACCCAGATCAAGCTGCCGTCGCGACGGCGCAGCTGGCGCTCAGCCAGCCAGTTGCCGTGCTGCTCCATCGACTCGCGGGTCACGGCGCGCAGCCGCAGGTACTCGGATTCGTTGGCGTACAGGTTCGAGGTGGCCAGGCCGCTCAAGGTGCCGGGGTCGTGGCCGGTGAGCTCGGCCATGGCCCGGTTGGCGCGCTGGATGCGGTCATTGCGGATGAAGGCGATGCCCACCTCTGACAAGCTGAACATCAGCTCGCGGTCGCGCGCCAACGCTTCCAGCTCCATCTGCTGGGTCTTCAGGCGAGTGATGTCGGACAGCACCGCGATGGCCTCCGACGCGTCGCCCGCCGGCCCGGCGCGCCGCACGGCCAGCGCGCACCAGGCGCGAGGCTGGTTGGGCAGGTCGATGGCGATCTCGGTCTCGAACACGGTGTCGTGCTCCAGCGCCGATTCGATCTCGCTGACCAGCTGCTGCGCATCGGGTTGGGCCGCGAACAGCTCATGCACCCCCGAGCCCACCACCTTGCCCGCATGAAAGCCGAGCAAGGCCTCGAAGCGGCTGTTGCAACGCACCAGCACCTTGCCGCGCAGGTAGGCGATGCCGGCGGTCGTGCTCTCCAGGATGGTGGTCATCTCGTGCAGCAGCATCTCGCTGCGCTGCTGCGACTGGTGCTGTTCGGTGATGTCGAGCGTGACCACCGAGGTGGTGCGCTTGCCCGAAGCAAGCGTGGCCGGCTCGACCCGCGTCAGCAGCCAGCGCTGGCCCAACTCGGGGTGCCGGATGGCGTAGCGCACCTCGGCACGCTGCGCGTGGCGCAGCGCCTGCTGCAAGCGCTCGTATTCGGGCAGCGAGTCGGGCATCACCACGTCGCGGCGTATCGACTGCAATGCCGCCGAGGTGGGCGCCTCACCGACCCCCGGCGCATGGGCGCTGCTGTGCTGCACCCAGCCCGACGACTCCTGAAACGTGGCGAGGCCGACACCGGCCGTGTCCATCAGCGCACCGATCTGCATTTGCGCCAGGTCGCGCTCTTCTTCGGCGCTGCGGTCTTCCACAACCGCCATGTAGCGCAGCTGCTGGCTGGCGGTGCGGTAGCTGCGCACCGCCGAGCGCAGGCTGCGCAAGCTGCCGTCGGGCTGCATCACCCAGGCCTTCGCTTCTTCGGGGTTGGAGCCGGGTTGCAAGATCGGGAGCGGGCGGCCCCCTTGCCAGCAGAGCAGCTTCTGCACGCCGGGCTCGGCCTCCGACATCAACACCGGCACCTGCCCCACCAGCGCTTCAAAGGCGGGGTTGGTGCGCACCAGCAGGCCTTGTTCGTCGAACAGCACCATGCCCACTGGGCTCAGGTCGAACCAGTCGTCAAGCTCACGGCTCGTGCGGTCGGCGCGCTCGCGCGCCACATGCTCGGCCGTGCTGTCTTGCAGGATCGAGAGGTAACGCTTGCGACCTTCTTCGTCGACCCAGGTGCGCCAGGTGGCGCGGTACCAGCGCTCGCGGCCGTCGGCATGGATCAAGCGCCGCTCCATCAGGCGCGCGGGCTGGCCCGGCTGCGACATCTCACCGATCTGGCTGCGGTAGGCGAGGTGCAGCTCGCGGTCTTCTTCCGGCTGCAGCTCCAGCGGGTCGCGGCCGATCAGCTGCTCGGCGCTGAACCCGGTGAATTCGAGGTAGGCCTGGTTGACGTGCAGGTAGCGAAACTCGCTGTCTTGCAGGCAGGCGGGGAACGGAGAGTCCCAGAACAGGCTCACCAGCTCGCTCGACATCGAGGGCGGCGCCGCGGCGACCGGGGAGCCCTGGTTGGGGACCCCCTCGGCCGCCAGACGCAGCGCCCAGCGCTCGCCTTCCAGCGGCGACAGCGCCACGCTGAAGCGGCGGCCATCGGGCAGCGTCATCAGCTCGGGCACGTCGGGCTTCGGGGCGCCAATGCGTTGCACACCTTTGGTGAGCACCTGCGTCACGGCCGTGATCAGCGGCTCGCCCAGCAGCGGCTTCAATTCGATCAGCGAGCTGCCGGCCTCGGCCCGCAGCAGCCGCAGCGCGGCGGTGTTGGCAAAGTAGACCCGGGCGCTGCGATCAAGCACGACCACGGCATCGGAGAGCACGTCGAGAAAGAGGCGCAGGGCCTTGGGGTCGAACATGGTCGCGAGCGGGCTTCCTGAGGTGAGGCGACTTGAGTGTACGCAGGCCCGCCCTTGTGTCCGGGCCGCTGGCTGCCGCCGCCAGCCCAGACATTTGCTTACCGGCCTGCGGGCCCTGGCGTTGACACTGGCTGCTCTTTGGCAACGGTGCTGCACCTGTCCCATGAGAAAACTTGAGACCCTCTCCACAGCGCCCACCCACCGCGCAGTCATACACACCCTGTTCGGCGCCATGGCCATGCTCAGCGCTTGTGGCGGGAGCAACGACGCAAGCAGCAGCGCGGCCCCAGCCACCCCTGCGCCGCCACCGCCGCCAGCCCAGGCCCCTGCGCCACCGCCCGCCCCTCCCTTGCCCCCCAGCGGCCTGATGTACTACTTCGCGGACTGCCAGGCCGGCGCGGCGGCTGGCTGCGTGGCAGGCAACAACAGCAATGCAGGCACGAGCGACAGCGCACCCAAGCGCGACCTGAGCGGCTTCAACGTCAACGCCGTGCCGGCGGGCACGCAGCTGCTGTTTCGCCGCGGAGGTGCCTGGACCTGGGCCAACATCCGGCTCGAGAACGACAACGTCACCCCCACCAGCCCGCTGGTGATCGACGCCTACGGCAGCGGTGCACGGCCGCTGTTCAACGCCAACCTGGGTGGTGGCTCGGCCATCGACTTCGGCACCTACAACAACACCAGCAACGATGGCGGCTACACCCTGCGCAACGTCAAGTTCGACGGCCTCGGCGCCACCGCCACCGGTCTGTTCCTGATCCACAACCTGCGCCACGTGATCATCGAGAACACCGAAATCACCGGCTTCTACATCGGCATCCAATCGCAGGCCCGGGCGCCCCATGGCGTCACGAATGTGGCCATCCGCAACAACAGCATCAGCGGCAACCGGGGCATGGGCATCCTCGGCCAGTTCAGCGACAGCGTGATCGAAGACAACCTGTTCGAGCGCAACAACTACGTGAGCGGCAGCGGCTTCAACCACGGCACCTACTTGTCGGGCAATGCCGATGGGGGGCGCAACATCACGATCCGCAACAACCGCTATATCCGCAACTCGGTGGTCAACGGCGTGTGCGAGGGCGGCAACATGACCTTCCATGGGCAGCTCGACGGCGTGCTGATCGAGGGCAACACCATCGAGCAAGATGCGGGGGCAGCGGGCTGCTGGCTCATGTCGATCACCCAGGGCTACGACACGGCCGAGTGGTTCCGCAACTTCGTGGTGCGCGGCAACCGGCTCATCAATGGCGGCAACACCGCGATCGCCGTGCAATCGGCGCCGGGCATCGTGCTCGAAGACAACGTGATCATCAACACGCAAGCCGCCTACCAGACCGGCATCAACATCGGCCACAACGAGTACCAGAATGGCGACGTGCCCGACGGCAACGCCGTGGTGCGCAACAACACCGCCTGCTACCCCACGCCGGTCAACGGCAGCAGCGTGGCGCTGGTGACAGCACCCAATTCGCAGGTCAGCAACAACGTGACGCTGACAGGGGCGGCCGCCAGCACGGGTGTGTGTGCGCGCTGAGCGTCGCTCAGCGGCCGGGAAAACTCACTCGACTTGAGAAGCCGATGTCAACGCGCTCAAGATCGAGCGGTTGATCTCGCTCACGCTGAGCATCAGCGTGTCGGCAGCCGAGCGGAAGTCATAGAGCGACTCGTTCTCGACCGCCTGCACCAGGGCAAAGTACGGCTGGTACGGGCCTGAGCCGTCGACCAGGGCCTGGTACACCCGCTCGGGCACCGGAATGGTCTTCAGCAGCTCGGCAAACGGCTGCTTGAACATGCGGTCGAGCAAGGAGAACACGCCGCAGATGAACATCTCGTTGCGCATCTCTTCGTCGCCCGAGGAGCGCACGAGCTCTTCCATCAGCAGGCCGCGGCGCACCGCTGCAAACATCACCGGCTTCATGTTGCTGTCCTTGCCGGCCGTGGCGAGCAAGAGCGCCAGCCAGCGCTTCAGGCGCTGGTAGCCCAGCATCATGATCGCGTGGCGGAACGAGCTGATCTCGACCCGCAGGCCGAAGGCCGGCGAGTTGATGTAGCGCATCAGCTTGAAGGCGAGCGACGGGTCGCGCTTCAAGGTGCCTTCGAGCTTCTCGATTGGCTCTTCCTTGTCGACTCGCTGGATCAGCTCGACGATCACGTGCAAATCAGCCTGCGGCTGCTTGCCCTTGGCGGCGGCCATGTTGATCACGTCGTCGATCGGCCAGCCCAGCACCGCTGCGGCACCGCGGGAAAAGCTCGCCTCCAGTTCGGCCAGCGTGCGCACGCCGGACTGCACGTGGGGGATGTTGCGCGCGATGCCAGCCGGTGCCACCGCCCCGGTTTCATTGATGCGGCGGTCGTCGGCCAGGTCAATGACGGAGTAGGTGAAACACGGCAGCACTTCGCGCGGCAATTCCTTCAGCGGGCGGCCCTTGATCAGCAGCACCGTGCCGGCGGCATGCAGGTTTTGCAGCGCAGCGATGTTGGCCGGGTCGACGGCCATGAAGGCCGGCACTTCGACCATCAGGTTGGGCGAGGGCGCGGCGCGCAGCAGGTCTTGCAGCAGGTTTTCGCTCAGCACATTGAGCGAGGCCTTGCCACCATCGGCGGGCCACACTCCGCCCACCGCATGCAGCAATTGGGCCACGTCGGGGGTGGCCTCGGGTCGCAGCGGAAACACCGTCAGGCGGGTGGCCGAAACGGCACGGCTGCGGTCGATGAAGGGGGAATAACCGAGGGCAACCTGGCCCAGGATGGTGTTGTCGTTCACGCGCCGCGCCCCATGAAATCAGGTGATGTAGTCGAAGAGCGACATTTTCTGCACCAGCGAGTAGCTCTTGAGCGCTGCATCGTATCCCGTTTGTTTGTTCTGGAAGTCTGAAATCGCCTTCACCATGTCGAGACCTTCGGCGTTGTTACGGTCGGTCTGGCTGGCCAGGCGCAGGTCGTCGAGGCGGCCGGTGGCGCTGTCGATGCGGTTGAGCGTTTCGCCGACCTGGCTGCGCACCGATTGCATCTGCCCCATGGCCGCGTCGACCGCGGCGAGGTAGGTCGAGTTGCTCTGCGCGATCTGGGCGGTGTTGCGCAGCGGCGTGTTGAGCGCCGTCACGGCGTTGTCGAGCGCGGTGAAGATGTTGAGGTCGGCCGTGGAGGGCGTGAGGTCGAACTGGTCGGCATCGGCCGGCACGCCGGTCACGGTGGCCGACAGGCCGTCGAACTCGATCGCACGGCCCGAGACATAGGGCACGCCGGCGATGGCCGTGCCCGCACCGTCTTGCAGCACCGAGTAGGTGACCACGCCCGCAGTGTTGCTGAAGACGATGCTGTAGCTGGAGCCGGTGAGCGCGCTCGGGTCGGTCACCCGCCCGGTGTCGACCCAGGCTCGGCCGGTGCTCACGGTGGGGGCGGTGACAAACACACCGTTGCCGGTGCGTGCGCTCATCCAGGCCGCGCGGCCGTCGACGGTGAGCGGCAGCGGGTCGCCCGAGGCGGCGTCCACCTGGCCGGGCTCACCCTGGAAGGTGACGCCCCCCGCGGCGTCGAGAAACGGTGCATGGTCGGCCGCCTGCCCGCCAAAGAGGTAGGTGCCCGCCCCGTCTTGCCGGTTGGCCACGGTCAGCAACTGGTCGCGCAGGCCGGCGATCTTGTCGGCTTGCGCGCGGCGCTCGCTGTCGCTGTAACTGCCGTTGCCGGCGGCCACCATGGCCTCGCGGATCTGCTGCAGCAGGTCGCTCGCGTCGCCCATTGCGCTTTCGGCGAGCGTCATGGCGTTCTGGCTGGCATTGACGGCGCGTTGGGTGGCGTCGGTGTGCAGCTCGGCGGCCAGCGCACGCTCGGCACGCGCCGCGGCAGCCGGGTCGTCGCTCGCGCGGTTGACGCGCTTGCCGGTGGTGAGCTGCTCCTGCGCCGTGGAAAGCGCACTCTGGCGCCGCACGAGGGAGTCGACCGAAGCATCGAAGGTGTTGGCTGTGCTGATGCGCATGGTGTGTCTCTCAGGTCAAGGCAGATCAGCTGCCCGTGGTCCGCAACAAGGTGTCGAACACGTCTCTGGCCACCTGCAGCATCTTGGCGGCGGCCTGGTAACTCTGCTGGAACTGGATCAGGCGGGCCGCCTCTTCGTCGAGGTTGACCCCCGCCTTGTTGACGCGCGCCGTTTCGGCCGTGGAAGCAATGGCGCTGGAGATGCCCGACGCCGACTTGGCGCTTTGCACCCGCACGCCGATGTCGGACAGCGCGCTCGCATACGCGTCGGTGATGCTGAGCCCCGGCACCAGCGTGCCATCGGCCAGGGTCTGCGTGCCGATGAAGGACGAGCCGCCCAGCGCCACGAAAGACACGGCGTTGCCGTTGTTCGATGCAGGCGACGTGGTCGGCGCCACGCTGATCGTGTCGCCGGTGCGCGGCACGCCGTTGAGTTGCAGCGAGAAGCCGTTGAGCGTGATCGGCGTGCCGGCGGTCCAGGTGCCGGTGCCGCTGGAGACCACCGCGTTGCTCGCGTCGACCATGTCGTAGCTGAAGTCGCCGGTGTCCGAGGTGAAGGTCAGGCGCGCGGTGAGCGTGGCGTCATAGGCCGTCGGGTCGGTCAGCCCGAGCGAGGCCATCGTGGCCGTGCCGGTGTTGGTGACGGCAAAACTGCCGGTCACCGCCGAGGCGGCGGCGAGGCCGCGCGGGTCGGTCATCACCATGCGCATGTCGGCTGCGGCCGGGCCGGCGGCTTGCAGCAGGAAGCGGTCGCCCGATACCGCGGTGCCGGAGTTCAGCTGCAGCGTGAGGCCTTCGACCTGCACGCCGGCGGCCAGGGCGGCGGGCGAGAAGGGGCTGCCCGTCACCGCGCTGCCATCCGACAGGCGGGTGAGGCTGTAGTCGCTGCCATCGAAACGCAGCTCGTAGTCGCTCGCCTGCACGTGGGTGAAGTCGCTGACCGTGAGGCCGAATACCGCATCGCCCCCATTGGCCGAGGCCGGCAGGGTGCGCGGCGCACCGATCGAAAACAGCGGCGAGCCGGCGCCCGCAGGCTGGCGCGCGTCCAGGCCCAGGGCCTGCTGCTGGTTGATGGCGCCGCTGACGGCCACCGCCATCTGGCCGAGCAGGTTGCGTGCGGCCGTGAGGTCTTCGTTCTGGAAGCGCACCAGGCCGGCGATGGTGCCGCCGCTGATGCTGTCTTGCGGCACCAGCCGGTCCACCCCACCTTCACGCAAGGCGAGTTGCGTCTTGGCCGGGTCGTACAGGTCGGGGGCACCCTTGAGCACATTGGCCGTGCTGCCCAGCACCAGCGACATGCCGCCACCGATGAACAGGCCCACGCTGCCGTCGTCGGCCTGGATGCTGGTGACGTTGATGAAGCCGCTGATCTCGCTCACCAGCAGGTCGCGTTCGTCGAGCAGGTCGTTCGGCGCGTGGCCGCTGCCCTGGAGCGCCGAGATCTGCTTGTTGAGATCGGCCACCTGGGTGGCAAGCGCGTTGACGCTGGCGATCGACGACTTCATGTCTTGCGACACGCCCGTCTGCAACGTGCTGAGCTGCTCGCCGGCTGTCTTGAAGCGCGCGGCCAGTTCCTGCGAGCGCGCAATCACCACCTGGCGGGCCGAGGCATCCTGCGGGTTGTTGGCCACGTCGACAAACGCATCGAGCATCTGGCGAGCGGCCTGCCCGAGGCCGGCCTCACCCAGCGGGAGCACCGTCTCCAGCTGCGTGAGCTGGTTCATGCGCGCCAGGTCGGCGCTGGCGAGTGAGTTGGTGGCGGTCGCCTGCGCGGTCAGAAAGCGGTCATAGGAACGCGCCACGGTGGTGACGTTGACACCCTGCCCGAAGAAGCCCGCGCCGGTGTACTGCCCCTGCGCAGTGGCGAGCTGCGCCTCCTGGCGCGAGTAGCCCTGGGTGTTGGCGTTGGCAATGTTGTTGCCGGTGACTTGCAGCGCCGCGTAGTTGGCGAACATCGCCCGCGTGCCGATTCCCATGAGGTTGGCCATCTCAGATGCTCCTCATTTATGCGCTGGCGCGTTGAAGGCGCAGCGTGGTGTTGATCATGCGGGTGAGCTTGGCGGCGTACTCGGGGTCGGTGGCGTAGCCGGCCTTCTGCAGCCCTTGCGCAAAGCCCTGCGCCGAGGCACCGCTCTCCACCACCTTGGCGTAGCGCGGGTTGTTCTTCATCATGCGGGCGTAGTCGGTGAAGGCTTCTTCGTAGCTGCCGTAGGCACGGAACTTGGCCTTGACCTTGCGCGCTTCGCCGTTGATCACCTCGGTGGTGGTGACCTCGGTGGTCGGGCCCTTCCAGCTGCTGGTGGCCTTGATGCCGAACACGTTGAACGAAGTCGAGCCGTCGCTGTTCTTGATCTCGTGGCGACCCCAGCCCGACTCGTGCGCGGCCTGCGCCACCATGAAGTTGGCGGGGATGCCGGTCGCCGCTTCGGCCGCCTTGGCCGCGCCGTCGTGCAGCTTCAGGAAGCCGATCTGGCGCTCCTTGCCTTGCAGGTTGCTGCTGAGGGGCGTAACGGCCGATTTCTCGACCGGCCGGGCCGTCGCGGCGGCCTTCGCCGCATCGGCAGCGATGTTGGCCAGCGGCTCGCCGAGTTGGCGCTCGAGCTGCCTGGCGATCATGTCGGAAAGGCCGCCGGGCAAACCCGTCATCTGGGTGGCGAACTGCTGGTCGAGCATTTCGGTACCCATCTTCGTGCCGGCGTTGTCGAGCATGCCCGACGACACGCTCGCGTCACGCATGCTCTTCATCAGCTGCTGCATGAAGATGCCTTCGAACTGCTTGGCCGCTTCCTTGACGGCCGCCTTGGGGTCGGTCGACGCCGAGTTGCGCAGGCCGGCCAGCGCGCGGGTGTCACCGCCGAGGGGGGAGTTGGATGAGATGCCCATGTCAGATCACCTCGATCTCGGCATTGAGTGCGCCGGCACTCTTCATCGCCTGAAGGATTGCCAGCAAGTCTTGCGGCGTGGCGCCCAGCGCGCTCAGCGCCTTGACCACGTCGGCGAGCTTGGCGCCGGCGGCCATCTGGATCAGGGCGCCGGGCTCTTGCTTGATGGTGATCTCGGCCTTTTCCTTCACCACGGTCTCGCCTTTGGAGAACGGTGCAGGCTGGCTGATCACCGGTGTGGAGTTGATCGTCACCGACAGGTTGCCGTGCGCCACCGCACAGGCGCTCAAGGTCACGCTCTGGTTCATCACCACCGAGCCGGTGCGGGCATTGATCACCACCTTGGCCGACGGAACGGCCAGCTCCAGCGGCAGGTTTTCGATGTCGGCCAGGAAGCCCACGCGCGCATCGGGCGACTCGGGCATGCGCACCTGCACCACCCGGCCGTTGACGGCCTGGGCCACGCCTGCGCCCATCTTGGCGTTGATGGCGCGTGCCACTTCGCGCGCGGTGGAGTAGTCGCTCGACTTCAGGTCGAGCTGCAGGGTCGAGCCCTGGTTGAGCGGTGTGGCCACCGAGCGCTCGACCGTGGCGCCTTCGGGCACGCGGCCTGCGCTGAGGTGGTTGATCTGCACCTTGGAGCCACCGGCCGACGCACCCGCGCCGCCGACGATGAGGTTGCCTTGCGCGAGCGCGTAGACCTGGCCGTCGGCGCCCTTCAAGGGCGTGGCGATCAGCGTGCCGCCGCGCAGCGACTTGGCATTGCCCATCGACGACACCGCAATGTCGATGGTCTGGCCGGGCTGGGCAAATGGCGGCAGTTGCGCGGTGACCATCACGGCCGCCACGTTCTTGATCTGCATGTTGGTGCCCGGAGGCACGGTCACGCCCATCTGCTGCAGCATCGCGGCCAGGCTCTGGGCGGTGAACGGGGCCGAAGTGGTCTGGTCGCCGGTGCCGTCGAGGCCGACCACGAGGCCGTAGCCCACCAGCTGGTTGCTGCGCACGCCCTGGATGGCGGCGACTTCCTTGATGCGAGTGGCGTGGGCCGTGCCCGGCCACCACAGCGCGGCGCTGGCCGCAAAGACGGTGAGCCCGATCAGAGCCTTGATCAGCGCTTCGAGCAGCTTGTCTTGCGTGGTTTCCATGTTGGCAGCGTCCAGGTGGTTGCTGCCATTCTGGAATTCTTTAGAACGGGAGAACGTTCAAAAAGAAGCGCCCCAACCAGCCTATTCCGTTGGCATCGGCCTGCGCACCCCGGCCCCGGTGGTCCAGGCGCACGTTGGCGATCTGCGCCGAAGGCACGGTGTTCCCGGGCTGGATGGCGCGCGGGTCGACCTGGCCCGAGAAACGCAGCACGTCGACGTTCTGATTCACGCCGATCTGCTTCTCGCCGCGGATCATCAAATGCCCGTTGGGCAGGACTTCTGTCACGACCGAGGTGATCACGCCCGAAAAATCGTTGGTGTTTTCGGTGCTGCCCTTGCCGGCGAAGGTGTTGGTGGAGCTGCCTTCGACCGCCGCGCGTGCAAATGCGCCTGCGCGCACCCCCGGCAGCGCCGAGACGCCGCCCGAGATCGAGCCGCCTTTGTCGATGGAGCTGGTGCTCTTCTGGCTGGCCGTGACTTTCTCCACGATCTGCACGGTGAGGGTGTCGCCCACCAGGCGTGCGCGGTGGTCTTCGAACAGCGGGCGGTACTGCCCGGCCTGGAAGATGGAGCCGTTGTTGACCACCGGCGTCACCACCGGCTGCGGCCGCACGGTGGGCGAGCCGGCGACGTCGACCTTGGGCAGGCTGTACGGCGTTTCGCAGCCGGTGAGGGCCACGCAGGCCGCCGTCAGAAACAGAACCTTCATCACAGCTGCGCCAGACGCTGCAGCATCTGGTCGGATGTCTGGATGGCCTTCGAGTTGAGTTCGTAGGCGCGCTGCGTCTGGATCATGCCGACCAGCTCTTCGACCACGTTCACGTTCGAGGTTTCGACCATGCCTTGTTGCAGGGCGCCCAGGCCGTTCAACCCTGGGGTGCCTGCGGTCGGTGTGCCCGACGCAGCGGTCTCGGTGTAGAGGTTCTGGCCCTTGGGCTCGAGGCCGGCCGGGTTGACGAAGCTCACCAGCGACAGCTGGCCCACCGTCTGCGGCGTGGTCTGGCCGGAGATGGCCACACTCACCGTGCCATCGGCACCGATGGTCACGCTCTGCGCGTTGGCCGGGATGGTGATGCCGGGTTGCACGGCATAACCATTGTTGGTGACGAGCTGGCCCTGCGCATTGACCTGGAACGAGCCGTCGCGTGTGTAGCCGGGCGTGCCGTCGGGCATCTGGATTTCGAAGAAGCCGCTGCCGCGCACCGCCACGTCGAGCGTGTTGCTGCTTTGCTGCAGGTTGCCTTGCGCAAAGCTGCGCGAGGTGGCCACGGCGCGGGTGCCCAGGCCGACCTGCAAGCCGGTGGGCAGCGTGGTCTGCTCGGTGCTGTTGGCACCGGCCTGGCGCAGGTTCTGGTACATCAGGTCTTCGAACACCGCGTGCGACTTCTTGTAGCCGTTGGTCGCGGTGTTGGCGAGGTTGTTCGAGATGTGGTCCAGCTGGGTTTGCTGGGCCTCCATGCCGGTCTTCGAAATCCACAGGGAACGCATCATGGTGAATGCTCCTTGGTTGTGTCGGGTTAGCCGAGAGACAGCAGCTGCGCCGCGGCCTTCTCGTCGCCTTCGGCGGTTTGCAGCATCTTCATCTGCGCTTCGAACTGACGTGCCGCGGTGATCATCGAGACCATGGTCTCGACCGCGCTCACGTTCGAGCCTTCGAGCGCGCCGTCTTGCACACGGGCCAGCGGGTCGGCACCGAGGTCGCCTTCAGGGGCACGGAACAAGCCGTCTTCACCCCGCTCGAGCGCGGCTTCGGGGGTCACGAGCTTGAGCTTGCCCACCGCCACGTTCTTGCCGGTGCTGGCGTTCTTGGCGCTGATGGTGCCGTCGCCGCCGATGCTCACTTCGCTGTTGGCCGGGATCTGGATCGGGCCGCCGTCGCCCATCACCGGCAAACCGCTGCGCGTGGTGAGGGTGCCGTCGGCGCTGATGTCGAGTGCACCACCGCGCGTGTAGGCCTCGGTGCCGTCGAGCGCCTGCACCGTGAGCCAGCTTTTGCCTTGCACCGCCACGTCGAGGTTGCGCCCGGTGTTGGTGATGACACCTGGCGCGTCGTTGTAGCCAGGGGTGGTTTCGAGCGCGTAGACCCGCGTGCTGGCGCCGCTGCCTTGTACCGGCACCGCCCGAAACGCCTGCAGCTCGGCACGAAAGCCGGGCGTCGACACATTGGCCAGGTTGTTGGCCAGCGTGTCTTGGCGCTGCATCATGGCCTTGGCGCCAGACATCGACAGGTAAATCATGCGGTCCATGGCTGGCCCCTTCTAGATCAATCGATCAGCGCAAGTTCACCAAGGTCTGCAACACCTGGTCTTGCGTCTTGATCGTTTGTGCATTCGCCTGGTAGGTGCGCTGCGCGGTGATCATGTTGACCAGCTCGGCGGTGAGGTCGACGTTCGACTCTTCCAGCGCGCCCGACTGCAGCACTCCCAGGTTGCCCTGCCCCGGCGTGCCCACGATCGGGTCGCCCGACTCGTAGGTGCGCGACCACAGGTTGCCGCCCAGCGGCTTCAGGCCTTGTGGGTTGCGGAAGGTTGACAGCTCGATCTGGCCGGCCGGCTTGGACTGGCCGTTGGAGTAGGTCGCCATCACGATGCCGTCTTTTTCGATCGTCAGGCCCGAGAGCTGGCCCGGCGCGTAGCCGTCTTGCGACAGGTTGGTCACGCCGAAGCCGGCACCAAACTGCGAGGCACCCGCGAGGTCGAGCTGGATGCCCGGGATGGCCAGCGTGACCGCACCGGCCGCGTTGGTCGAGGCCGGCACGTCGAGCGTGACCGGGCCCGCGGGCGAGGTCGGCGAGCCGCCGTTGGCAGGGAAGACCATCGTGGTCAACGGAGCCGGGTCGCCGGCGCCGTCCACGGCCACCGAGGCGCCGTTGGCCGTGACGTACACGTTCCAGGTGGAGGTGTCGGTCTTCTGGAAGTAATAGGTCAACGCCACGTCCTGGCCCAGGTCGTCGTAGACGGTGAGCGAGGTGGCGTTGTTGTAGGTGGTCGCGTCGCTGAAGTTGACCATCGGCGTGGTCGCCGGCAGCGTGACGCCAGCGCGCGAGTCGAGGTTCATCTCCATCGTGATCTCGGTCGTGCGCGCCGGGTCGATGCCCGCGGTGGGCAGCTGCAGCGGCACGGCCAGGCCGGGCTGGATCACGCCTTGTGCGTCAGCCGGGTAGCCGAGCAGCTGGCCGCCCTGGTTGTTGACGATGAAGCCGTCCTTGTTGACCTGGAACTGGCCGTTGCGCGAGTACATCGTCTGGCCGCCCACGCTCACCTCGAAGAAGCCCGAGCCGTTGATGGCGAGGTCCATGCCGTTGGCGGTGGTGGTGATGTTGCCCTGGCTGAACTGCTGCGTCACCGCCTGCAGGTTCACGCCAATGCCGATGTTGCTGCCGCCGCCCGCACCCAGCGCCGCGGCGTACATGTCGCCAAACTCCGCGCGCGACGACTTGGCGCCAAACGTGTTGGCGTTGGCGATGTTGTTGCCGATCACATCGAGGTTCTTGCTCGCTGCATTCAGACCGGAAAGACCTTGTTGGAAGCTCATGGGGTGTGTCCTTGCAAGAGGCAGTGGTGATCAGTTGAAGGCTTTGACCTGGCTGTAGGCCACGGTGCCGGCGTTCTGCAGCTCGAGCTGCAGGGTGTCGCCCGAGGTGTTGACGGCTTGCACACGGTCGCGCATCAGCGCGGTCGCCTCAAGCTTCACGCTGCCGCTGGTGGCCGCCACGCGGAAGGTCACGCCGGTGGCAGAAGCGTTGGCGCCCGCCGTCCAGTCGAAGCTGTGCATGCCGGCGGTCTGGGCGCCGAGGTCGAGCGTGTCGATCACATGGCCGCCGGGGCCTAGCACTTCGACACGCACGTTGTCGGCGGCGCTGTTGAGCTCGAAACCGCCCACGCCGACGCCGTTGTCCATGTCCATCTTGTTGCCCGGCACGACCACGTCGCGCCCGACCAGCGCGGCGCCTTGCAGCGCCTGCATCTGCACAAAGTTGCCCTGCAGGCCTTGCACCGTGGTGTTGAGCTTTTCGATGCCGGTGACGGTGTTGATCTGCGCCATCTGGCTGGTGACCTGGGCGTTGTCCATCGGGGACAGCGGGTCCTGGTTCTGCATCTGCGCGACCAGCAGCTTCAGGAAGCGGTCGGCGCTGCCCGCCTCGTTGGCGGTCACGACACTGCTCTTGTCGTTGAGCGCGGCGTAGGTGGATTGAACGTTGGAGACGGCCATGGTGGTGTGTCCTGTGGGGTGTCAGTTCAGGGTCACTGACCCATCTGCAGCGTCTTGAGCAGCAGCGTCTTGGCCGTGTTCATGACTTCGATGTTGTTCTGGTACGAGCGCGAGGCCGAGATCATGTTGACCATCTCTTCCACCGCGTTCACGTTGCTGTAGGTCACGTAGCCTTCCGCGTCGGCGCTCGGGTGCTTGGGGTCGTGCACACGGCGTCCTGGCGTCTGGTCTTCGCTGATGTTGCTGACCTTCACGCCCGCGGTGCCAGCGCTTTGACCCACTTGGCCCATCAGCTCGGTCTGGAACGTGACCTGCCGCGCCTTGTAGGCCTGGCCGTCGGGGCC
>NZ_JADMJX010000019.1:21712-28085 GCF_018780185.1 Rhizobacter sp. | reverse complement strand
CGGATGGCATCGAGCATCGTGCGCACGTTGCCGTTGATGAAGCGCAGGGTGGCTTCGTAGCGCACCGAGTTGTCGGCGAAGTTGGCGCGCTCGCGGTCCATGTCGACCGTGTTGCGGTCGAGGTTGGTCTGGCTGGGCGTCGAATACACCAGGTTGGCTTGTGCCGCACCCGCTGCACCGCTCGGCCCACCGATGTGACCCGGCTGGCTGGCGGCCAGCGCCGCGGTGCCCTGCATCTGGCCGGTGGCCTGGCGCAAGGCGGCTGAGAAGTCCATGTCGCGGGCCACGTAGCCCGGCGTGTCGGCGTTGGCGATGTTGCTCGCGATCAGGCGTTGCCGTTCCGAGCGCAGGCTCAGGGCCTGGCCGTGAAAGTCGAGCGAGCTGGTGAGTCGATCCAACATGTTGCTGTTCCCAAAAACCCATGGGGTGATGTGAAAGGATTGTGGGCAGCGTGTTTCAAAACATAAGCGGGAATAGCGGCCCCTTTGTTGGTCATTTCGCAGCCTCGGCTGGCGCCCCCCCTTCTAAAGTGGCAGCGTGGAAAAGACCCTGCCCCTGTTGCGTTCGCTGCTCATGGCATGGCTGTGTGCCCTGGCCGGCAGCGCGCATGCGCAGACCGACCCACTGATAGAACAAGCGCGCCAGTTCGTGATGGCCAAGCTCACCGGCAACGGCATGCCGCGTGTCGAAGTGAGCACCGGCCGGCTCGACGCGCGCCTGCGCCTCGCGCCCTGCGAACAGGTGCAGCCCTTCCTGCCCATGGGCGCACGGCTGTGGGGCAAGACCCGCGTGGGCCTGCGTTGTGTGAAAGGCGTCACACCCTGGAGCGTTTACCTGCCGATCACGGTGAACGTGTTCGGCCCGGCGATGGTCTCAACCGCTGCCCTGCCCGCCGGCCATGTGCTGGCGGCAGGCGATTTCCGTCAAGCCGAGATCAACCTGGCCGAAGACACACTGAACCCGCCGGTGACCGAGCTGAGCCTGCTGCTCGGCCGCACGCTCGCGACGGCGCTCACGCCCGGCCAAAGCCTGCGCGAGCGCAGCCTGAAGGCACGCCAGTGGTTTGCCGCCGGCGAGCGGGTGCAGATCCGCGTGGCAGGTCAAGGTTTTGCGGTGGCCGGGTCGGGTGAAGCCGTCACGGCCGGGATGGAAGGGCAGCCGGCCCGCGTGCGCACCGAGAGTGGGCGCGTGGTGTCGGGCATGCCGGTGGCAGAGCGTCAGCTGGAGATCGCATTGTGAAATTTAGGCGCCGCACTCACAATTCAAAAGAAAAACCTAAAGTCCAGCGCCGGACGGGCCGATACACCGTCCATGTTGAAAGGTTCGGGCCCTGTCCCGGCCGAAGGAGTACATGATGAAAATCGGCAATCCCGCAGACAAACCCTCTGGCGTCGGCCCCGTTGGCCCGGCGCGCAACCAGCCCGCCGAAGCCGCCAAGGCCTCGGAAAAGGCTGGCGGCACCACCGACCCGAGCGCGAAAGTCGAGTTGTCCAACACGGCCGCTTCGTTGCTGTCGACGGGCGCCAACTCGGAATTTGACGCCGACAAGGTGGCACGCATCGCACAGGCCATCAGCGACGGCAAGTTCGAGATCAACGCCGAGAAGATCGCCGACCGCCTGATCGCCAACGCAAACGAAGTGCTGGGCAAGGCACAACACTGAGCGCTTTGGCCTCCCTTTCGCGCAGCTCACCCCTGGTGAACACGACCATGAACACGCCAGCCCCGTTCCCGGCTAGCCCTGAACTCGAAACCACGCTCGCCGCGGTGGAAACCCAGCTCGCCTCGCTGGGCGAATCGCTGCGCGCCAACGACAGCGTGGCGATCGACCACCACGCCACCGAGCTGCACCGCGCGCTGGCGCGTGCCGTCGACCACTTCACCCATGCCGCACGCAGCGGCCCGGTGCCCCCGCCCCTGCGCGAGCGCCTGAAGCTCGCGAGCGGCCTGGTGGCCTCGCAACGCGAGTCGCTCGCGCGCGCCACCGCCGCGCTCGACCGCGCGATCGACGTGCTGATGCCGCGCGACCGCGCCGCCTCTGTCTACTCCACCGCGGGTGCAGAGCGCGCCATGCGCAGTGGTGTGATCCAGGCTTGAGCCGACCCCGGCCGCCATGCGCGGCAAATGAGACACTGCGGCCCTTTCACGGGCCGCTTCTCTTTCAGGGGCATCTTTTCCGCCATGACCGAACTGCTGATCTTCTGCGCCGGCACCGCCTTCTTCGCCTACGTCTCGCGGCGCGCATTGCTCAACCCACGCTCGCACGGCTTCTACCGTTTCATCGCCTGGGAGTGCATGCTGGCGCTGGTGCTGATCAACTTCCCGATGTGGACGGTCGACCCGTTTTCGCCGCAGCAGATCGTCTCGTGGGTGCTGCTCGCCAGCTCCATTGCGCTGGCGGTGAACGCGGTGCGCTTGCTCAAGCAGATCGGGCGGCCCAGTACCGAGCGGCAAGACGCCGAGCTGTTTGCCTTCGAGAAAACCTCACAGCTCGTGACCACCGGCCTGTTCCGCTACATCCGCCACCCGATGTATGCCGCCCTGCTCTACCTGGCCTGGGGTGCGTACCTCAAAGACATCTCGCTCGCCAGCACCGCGCTGGTCGGCGTGGCGAGCGTGGCGCTGGTCATCACCGCGCTGCGAGACGAGGCCGAGTGCCTGCAGCACTTTGGTGCAGCCTATGCCGACTACATGAAATCGAGCAAGCGCTTCGTGCCGTTCATCGTTTAAGCGGCCTGAACTTGCAGTGGCTCAAAGCCAGCCTCCAAGGGCGTGACCACCGAGACGAACACCAGTGGCACCTGGCCGTCGTTGAAGACGCCGTGAACTTCTCCCACGTGGGCGATGACCACGTCGCCCGCCGTGATGCGCTGTGAAGCGCCATCGCCCGCCAGCAGGTAACTCCCGCTCCCCGAAAGAATCGTCCAGGTGTCTTGGCCGTGCGGGTGCACATGCGCGGCGATGCGCTGGCCTGGGTTGATGTGCCACGCCACGATCGTGGCCTGGTCTGACTGGGTCACGACGGAGCGAATCGGCTCCCCATCGTTGGGTTGCATGGAGGCAGCACTAGGGAAGATTCGGGCAGCACTCATTTTTCACAGCCGTGGTTGCGGGATGCAACCTGCCAGCAAGAATCGCACCTCTCCCGAGGCGCCGTGAGTGACGCTGGAACCGGGCCTGCTAGGGCCTGGGAGCCGCCGCCGGCCAGCCCACCCGCGCGGCACGGCGCAGGCTGGCCTTGACGACGGCGCGGTGAAACGGCGCGATGAGAAAGATGTAGGCCCGCCCGAGCCGGTTGTGGCAATGGACGACAGTGGAGACCACCAGCTGGCGACTGGTCTTCGGAAGCGCTGCACCGGCACACCAAACCGAGACCCTGAAATCGAGGTGCTTGTCGTCTTCGCCCAGGATGATCTCGGTCTCGCTCACGCTGTAGACCCTGAAGATGCCCACGCGGCGGGCCCGGGCGCCGTCGGCGAGTGAGGCCAGGTGCCGGCCCGTCTTGAGGCCCAAGCCCACGACCAGCAGGTCTCGCACCTTCATCAGCCCACCGATCCACGCCGGCTGGTGTGCAAAGAGAAACCGGGCCAGCACCTCGGGGTCGGTGGAAGCGCCGGCCGGCAGCCCGATCGCAAACGCGTCGGCGAGGTTCACCGAGGTGTAGGCGCGCGTGACCGCAGAGCCCGGTGGCAGCGCCACCGCCGTGGCGGCCATGCGCTCGCTAGGCATACGCTGCGGCAGCGTAGGCACGCTCCCTCTCTGCCTTTGACAGCACGACCACATCGACCTTGGGCGTGCCTGCTGGCGCGTTGAAGAACGGCGTTTGCCGGTAGCTGCCATTCACGCCACTCGCCAGAACCCGGGGCATGAAGCCCATCAGCGCCACGATGGTGCTGAACGCCATGCCGGGCGGCGCCTCTTTGGCGCTGCCTGTGTTCACCCGCATCTGCAGCCTGGGAAATGCACGCTCATAGGCGCCCGCGTCGGCCTTCAAGCCGGTGTGGAGCAGCCCGACGTAAGGGAATTTCCAGTTTCTCGTGGTGTTGGCGATGGGTGTGTTGCAGCACTTGGCATACCAGCGCAGGAGCCCCTTCTGAGAAAGAGACACGCAGGCGAGCTGCTGCGTGCCGCCCGACAAGCTGACGTACGGCGCCTGGGTGGCCACAAACTCGGCGCCCCCGAGCGCGTCGTGCACGGTCGACGCCTGGCCGAGGTGGTGTGAGTAGGCGCGGCAGTCCTTGCAGTAACACACGCCACGAAGGGCTCGCTCGGTCTGGCTGACCTGCCCGTGCAGGGCGCCACATTGGCATTGAAGACGAAGGTTCATACGGCGTAGTTTGGGTTGCCTGAGGTGTGGAATGGATGGGCTCGGGTTCAGAGCCTGCTCGCAGGACTAAAACCCCAACCGTACCCCATCGCAATCAGCCAGGGCGAGACGACCAGTGACGCCAGGAACGGCGACTTCGGAAACGCGGCCACACCCACCAGCGAGATGAAGAGCGTGTAGCCGCCGATGACCTTGAGCAGGCCCAGATCTCCGACGGACACGGCATGAACGGCCACATGGCCGGCGAGCATCAACAGCGGGCCGAAGACGACGAACCAGAACGCGGTGCGACGCAGCTCGGTGGCACTGAACTGGCCCACGAACCCAGCCGCCACCGCCTCACGCAGCGGGGCCCTGAACTTCACCAGGCCGTAGGCGATGTGTGCAACGCCGAGAGAAAACAAGAGCCAGGCAATGGCGTTGGACATGCCAGGCTGCTCAGTGGGTGGGGCGGCAGGCGTCAGACATGCTTGCCCTTGGGCACGGTCAGACGCTGAAGGAAGGAGCCGATGTCGTGCATCGGCGAGCGCAACGCGATGTCTCTGCGCTGCTGCGGCGCCGGGGCCTGCTGCGCGGCCACGCGTGCCGCATGGCGGCGTTGGGCCAGCACCATCATGGTGGCGAATGAAAACACCTTGGGCGCCGTCATGTCTGTGCTCCTTGCAGGCTGAGCCGGGCTTGCAGCGCTGCCATGGCGTTGGCGATGGCCGCGGCGGCACCGGCCGACGCGGCATCGGACTGCGCCAGGCCGGGCACGCCATCACCACGGTCGATCACCGCCAACATGTGGTGCACCTGAGCGGCTGCGTCGCCATCCAGCGAGACCTCGGCCACATGCGCAGCCACCACACCCCGGGTGACACTGAGCGCGATGCCGCGCGCGTGGCCTTCGGGCAGCGGGCGGCTCCAGCCGGCGGTGCGCGCCGCTTCGTCGAGCACGCCACGCAGGCGCGGGCTGTCGGCCAGCAGCTCGCGCCGGTACTGCACCGGGTCGCGCCACGCGGCACGTGCCAGCTCATCGATGAAACACTCTCTGAAGAAGGTCGCCGCGTCACGCTCGCTCAGGAGCGTCGGGCGGGTCGGGTGGGCGGGGCTCAACACGTTCATGGCAACTCCGGGCAATTCACACACGGCCCCGATGCTGCGCACGTGGCGTTAAAAAGTTATTAATGCGGCCGAGGCACACTGAGGGCCATGCAACTGCTCCTGGTCGAAGACGACACCATGCTGGCCCAGGCCCTGGCCACCGGGCTCACGCGCGCGGGCTACCGTGTCGACCACGCAGGCGACGCGCCCGCCGCTCGCCTGGCCTTGACCGACCACGCCTACGCCGCCGTGTTGCTCGACCTCGGCCTGCCCGGTGGCTCGGGGCTGTCGGTGCTCAAGGGCGTGCGCGATCGTTACGACACCACGCCCGTCATCATCCTCACCGCGCGCGACCAGTTGAGTGACCGCATCGCCGGCCTGGATGCCGGCGCCGACGATTACCTCGTCAAACCCTTCCAGCCCGACGAACTGGCGGCGCGGCTGCGCGCCCTGCTGCGGCGTGCGCAGGGGCGGGTGTCACCGGTGCTGGTGGCGCGCAGCATCCGGCTCGACCCGGCCACCCGCCGCGTGACGCGCGACGACGTGCCGGTGTCGCTGAGCCTGCACGAATACCGCACCCTGCTCGCGCTGATGGAGCGCAACGGGCGTGTCGTCACCCGAGCGCAACTCGAAGAGGCGGTGTATGGCGGCGAGAGCGCCATCGAGAGCAACACCGTCGCCGTCTATGTGCACCAGCTGCGTCGCAAGCTCGGTGACGACCTCATCACCACCGTGCACGGCCACGGCTACAAGCTTGGCGAGGACCGCCCATGAAACTCATCTGGGCCCGCTCGCTGCGCGTTCGCCTGCTGATTGCGGGGATGACCACCCCTCGTCCGGCGAATACGCCGGTCGATCCCCCGGGGGGATCCGGGCCGGCTTGGGAGCGGCCCGGCGCTCGGCCCGGCGAGGACCGCCCATGAAACTCATCTGGGCCCGCTCGCTGCGCGTTCGCCTGCT
>NZ_JADMJX010000019.1:6540-21612 GCF_018780185.1 Rhizobacter sp. | reverse complement strand
GGCGAGGACCGCCCATGAAACTCATCTGGGCCCGCTCGCTGCGCGTTCGCCTGCTGATTGCCATCAACCTGGCCGTGCTGGCTTTTTCGCTCACCTGGTTCGGCTGCCAAGCCCTGCTGATGTCGAACCAGCACACTGGCCGCTGGGACGCGTCGATGCAGGCGGTGGGTCAACAGGTGCTGCTGTCGATGCCCGAGGTGCTGCCCGCGGGATCGAGCGAGCCGGCCTACAGCCTGCCAACAGAAACCAACGTGCGGCCGGTGCTGATGAGCTACCAGGTGTGGCTGCGCAATGGCCGCTCGGTGCTGCGCTCCACCGGCTCGCCGCTCACGCCCTGGGTGCCGCTCAGCTTCGACAAACCCGAAGCCTTCCACATGGTCACCATCGACGGGGTCGACTGGCGCATTTACACGCTGAGCGACGCCACCGGCCAGATCCAGGTGCAAATCGGCAAATCGCAACCGCAGCTACTGAGCCTGCTGCACCTGTGGCTGGGCACCAGCGTGGGCACGGTGTTGCTGCTGATGGCGCTGCTGGGGGTGGTCACCTGGTTCATCATCTGCTGGTCGATCGCGCCGGTGCAGGCGGCACAAGCGGCCTTGCGCGAGCGCTCGCCACTCGACATGAGCCCGTTGCCGGCCGACGAGCTGCCCACCGAAGTGAAACCCCTGGTCGAAGCCTTCAACGCGCTGCTGCTGCGGCTGGAAGCAGCGCTGCAAGGCGAGCGCCGTTTTCTCGCCGACGCCGCCCACGAGCTGCGCACGCCGCTGGCCGTGTTGATGGCGCAGGCGCAGCTGGTTCAATCGGCCACCACCCTGGAAGACAGCCACGCGTCGTTGGCGCCGCTGATCTGCGGCATCGAGCGCAGCGCGCGCCTGACCGAGCAGCTGCTTGACCTGGCGCGGCTCGACGCCGTCACCTCACCCAGCACGCAGCCGGCGGTGGCGCTGCACGAGATCGTCTCGCTGGTGGTGCGCGACTACGACAACTCCGCGCAGACCGCCGGGCAGCGGGTGCAGTTGCATGCCGAGCCCTGCAGCGCGCACGTGGATGTCGACGCGGTCGGCATGCTGCTGCGCAACCTGCTCGACAACGCGTTGCGTTACGCCGGCGCAGGCGCCCGCATCGAGGTGGTGTGCCGTGAACAGGCGAGCTCAGGCGTGGTGCTGAGCGTGCGCGACGACGGCCCGGGCGTGCCCGCGGCCGAGCACGAGCGCATCTTCGACCGCTTCTACCGGGTGCCTGGCACACCGGGGCGCGGCAGCGGCATCGGCTTGTCGCTGGTGGCGCGCATCGCCAATCTGCACTCGGCCACGCTCGAGGTGAGCGAGGGGTTGGATGGGCGAGGTTTCGGCATCACGCTGCGTTTCGTGTCGGCGTCACAGCCACGCCCACCTGACAACCGTGCGCCTGAAGCGCCGCGCGGCGCCACGCTCAAGCCGCAGCGCGCCCCTTGATCCAGCCCTGCCCGCGCGGAATGGGCATCAGCGGGCGTCAACTGGCGCCCGAGCGCTGGCCCACCCAAAGCACAAGCGCGATGCCACCCAGGATCGCCAGCGAGGCCAGCAGCAGCCGCACCGTCAGCGGCTCACCCAGCCACACCACGCCACCCAGGGCCGCCAGCACCGGCACCGCCAACTGCAAGGTCGCGGCCGTGGTCGATTTCAGATGGGGCAAGGTGGCGTACCAGATGACGTAGCCGAGCCCCGATGCGAGCGCACCCGACAGCACGGCATACCCGAGCCCGGGGCCGCTCCACGACGCCCTGCCCCACAGCAACAGGCACAGCACGAGGGACAGCAAAGCCGCCCGCCCAAAATTGCCGGCCGTGACCTGGAGCGGGTCCACGGCCGCCTTTCCGCGCAGCGAATAGACGCCCCAGGCGATGCCCGCACCGAGCATCAGCAATGCGCCTGCAAGCGGCGGTGCCGACAGCCCTGGCAACAACAAGCCGACCAGCCCACCGCAGGCCAGCAGCAAGCCCGCGCTTTGAAGCGGACGCAGGCGTTCGCCGGCCCAGAGGCCGCGGCCGATCATCGTCACCTGCACCGCCCCGAAGAGGATGAGCGCGCCCGCTGCCGCCGTCAGGCTCACATACGAAAACGAGAAGCCCGCCGCGTAGGCGAACAAGGCCAGCGCGGACAGCCAATTGCCCCCGGCGGCCGCGCGCACGCCACGGGCCGCGACCAAGGCCCACAACGTAAGTGCGCCCGACAGCAGGCGCACCGCCGTGAAGCTCGCCGGGTCGATGCCGGTCTGCGCCAGGGCCATGCGGCACAGCAAGGAGTTCCCCGCGAAAGCGACCAGCGCCAGCAGCGTCAGGGCAACGGTGCGGGCCATTGGCATCTCGGTGCGGGGTCACGCTGCGAGCCGCGCGGGCTCATCGATCTCGGCGAACTCTGGCGTGGCGCAGCACTTCATGCCACGAGCATACGGGGTCTGGGATCAACCTGCGGGCACGCCCGCCAGCCCACCACGGACCTTGAACGGCGCCTGATACAGCCACAGCGGCCGCCCGTCGGCGCAGCGGTGCACCGCGGTGGGCTGCAGGTCGGCGGCCTCGAACTCCAGGCTCGCCATCCAGGCGCCGCAGCGCAGCTCGCGGGCCGCCTTGCGCACGGCGCGCGGCATGCTTTCGGGGCGCTGGAAGAGGTAGACCAAGGCATAAGGCGTCCAGTCGGCCGCCCAGATATCGGCACGTTTCACACGCGCCGGCACACGCAGCCAGCGGCAGCGCAGTGCGCAGGCCACCCGCAGCGGCCAGCTCCACTCCAGGCCTTCGAGCCGGGCCTGCGGGTACTGGATGTGCAATTCGCGCAAGGCGTCGCCCATGCCACAACCGGCATCGACCACGCGCGGCGAATCGCCATCGAGCCACACCACGCGCGACAAGCCCCGCAGCGCGCCCGCCGGGGTTGGGAACATCGGCGCATCGCGCCAGGCATGCAGCGGGTACATGGCCAGCAAGGCCAGCAAGGGCAGCAGCCAGCCCCACGCCGGCACGCTGCCTGCGAGGCCGGAGGCCAGCACCGACAGCGGGAAACCCAATGAAATGAAGATCCGCCGCCAGCGGCGAACGCTCAGCAGGCTCAGCACGCCGCCGATCGCCGTGGCCAGCAGCAGCGACGCCCAGTCACGGGCGTCGAGTGCTTGCAGGCCGAAGAAGACGCCCCAGCAAAACGCCCAGACGAGCAAGGCAGGCAAGGGCCACATCGGCGGCGGTCAGAAGTTGAACGCGAGCCGCAAGCCACCCCAGTGCTTGCCATTCACCGTGATCGGTGCGGCAGCTTCCTTGAGCAGCACGAACTTGCCGCCGCCCATGTCGCGGCGGTAGGTCTGCAGCAGGAAGGGGCGCTGGTTGCGCGCCGACGCGAGGCCGGTGCGGTCGTTGAAGATGCGGCGGTAGCGGCTGTTGGCCGAGTCCCAGGCCAGGTCACCACGCTGCGGGTTGCAGTACTGCTTGTTGTGGGTGGCCACATAGCCGTTGCGGTCGACCGCGATGCAGAACACGATTTTCGGGTTGCTGCTCAGCACACGCTCCTGCACCTGCGGGAACAGGCGGTCGGCCAACTCCACGAAGCGGGTGGTGACCTGCGCCGGGTTGGTGCGGGGCATCGGCTTGTAGTGTTCGTCGAACAGGTCGGCCTGCGAAATGGTGCCGGTGCGCAAGGCGTCTTCGAGCAGCTTGGAGACCTGTGCCGCCGCTTCCTTGGCGGCCAGGATGAAAGGCGTGTCTTCGGTCTCGATGCCGCACTCGGCCACCAGCTCGATCAGGTGCTCCGAGACTTTCAGGAAAGACTCGCTGCGGACCAGGGCCGAGTCGAGCGCGCGGCTGGCCTGGTGCATCTCGGCCTCGATGGCCGACATCTGGCCGTTCAGGCCATCGCAGATGCCGCGGCTGTGCTGGGCGGCCGCGGTGATGCTGGACACACCACCCTCCAGCTCGGCCAGCGCGCGCTGAAAGGCGCCCTGTTCGGCCTGGTTGGGCCGCGATTGAATCTCTTTCGACAGCGCCTCGATGCGCGTGTCGAGCTCGCCCACCGTGCTCATGATGGCCTTGGACGAACTCTCGACCTTGCCAGCCAGGTCTTTCACCGCATCGGCCACCACGCCGAAGCCACGGCCGGCATCGCCCGCACGTTTGGCCTCGACCGAGGCGTTGAACGCCACCAGCCGGGTCTGCAAGGCAATCTGGGTGATCTGGCCTGCGGCATCGGACACCTGGCGCAGGGTGTCGACAATGCCCGACACTTCGCTGCCAATGCCTTCGACCGCCTGGCGCGCGCGCGACACGGCGCCCATGCTGCTGGCGGTCACGCCGCTGATGTCGTCTTGTGCGTTGGTGATGCTCTTGAGCTGCTCGGCCAGCGCGGCCACGGCCTGCGCCTGGCGCGCCGCACCCTTGGTGGTGTCGTCGAGCTGGCCACGCACTTCGGCCACTTCGCGGCCCATGGTCGAGGCCTGCTTGCCGATCGACTGCACGGCCGCGCGCAGATCGGGCTGCGCGGGCGCCGCCGGCTCATCCGCTACGGGGGGCGGGCTTCGATGAAACTTGAAGACCTGGAACATTTGAACCTCGATGGGTTACCACTCGCGCAGTTTGACGCGCAATCGCGCGATCGACTGGCTGTGCAACTGACACACACGCGATTCGGTGACTTTCAACACGGCAGCAATCTCCTTGAGATTCATGTCGTGCTCGTAGTACATGCTCATCACGTACTGTTCACGCTCGGGCAGGTTCTTGATGCCCTCGACCAGGGCCTCGCGCATGCGCTGGTCTTGCAGCTGGGCGAGCGGGTTGAAGCCTTCGTCGGCCACGTGGCGGTCGAGGTAGTCGTTGTCGCCCTCGTCGCCCGACATGTCTTCGAGGTACACGAGCTGGGTGCCGCGCACCTTGCCGAGCAGCTCCTGGTATTCGGTCAGCGTCACGCCCATCTCGCGGGCGATCTCGCTTTCAGCCGGGGCGCGGCCGAGCTTTTGCTCCAGCTTGTGCACCGCGGTCTCGATGCTGCGCTGCTGCTTGCGCACGCCGCGCGAGAGGTAGTCGTTGCCGCGCAGCTCGTCGAGCATGGCGCCGCGGATGCGCTGGGTGGCAAAGGTCTCGAACTGCACGCCCTGCGCCGCGTCGAAGCGGCTGAGGGCGTCGGTGAGCCCGATCATGCCGACCTGGATCAGGTCGTCGAGCTCCACGTTGGCGGGCAGCTTGGCAATCATCTGGTGGGCCAGGCGGCGCACCAGAGGGCTGTACTGCTTGAGCATCGAGTTGACATCGAGTTGGCCTTTGGCGGTGTACATGTGTCGGCTCCGAGAGGTCAATTCAAGGCTTGTTGTTGTGGGGCTTGCGCGCCGTACAGGCCCGCGGTCGGCAGGTAGCCGCCCGGGGTGTGCACGAGCGCGTCGCGCGCCCAGCGGCGCAAGGCGCTGGTGGGCGCTTCGCGCGCATCGGATGCGGGGTCGATCTGCAGCCAGTCCCGCAGCACCGCACCCAGGAAGTCATCGGCGCAGGTGGCCAGCTGCATGGCAATGCGTTCAGCACGCGGCGAGCTGGGCGACGCGCACAGCAGCAGGTCGAACACCACCAGGCCGGCGCGCTGGTTGAGCAGCTTCATCGCGGCGTAGGCGTGGGTCACGCTGGAGGGGCGGTCGTCGGCCAGCAAGAGCGGGCGCGCTTCGCTGCGCACGAACAGGCGGCACAGGTCGGATTCGGTGGCGTGCACGATCACCACGTCAGCCTGCGGTGCAGCATCAGCCGCCGCCTGCAGGAAGCTGGCCGTGGAGCCCTGGGCATCGACGTAGCGCACCGGCAGGCCGCGCGCGGCGAGGTAGGAGACTTGCGGTGACAGGGTCTCGATGCATTCGCTCAGCTCCAGCGCCGCCATCTCCTTGGGCGCCGGCGAGCGGTCGCCGGCATCGATCACCAGCACATGGGCACCCTGCTCACCGAAGGCGGTGCACAGGCGCTCCAGCATCACGCCGCCAAAGGCCACGTGCGGGTTGGCCACCACCGGCACGAAACGCACGCGGTTGTGGGCAAACATCTGGCGCAGACCATGCGCCTGGTCGGCCGGGAACGATGAATCAAGTGCGTCGTGCATGGGGCTCTTGTGTGGGTCTGGCACGGAGGGAGATCAGGCTCTTGAACCGAGAACTCAGGCGTGAAGCGGCGGGCGAGCGCGTTGCGCCTGCTGCCGCGCCGTGAAGATCAGGTTCACGTCGTCGGCCGCCACACGGTAGGCCGGGTTCACGTTGGCGCGCAGGGCGCGGTGCACCAGGGCATGGGCCGACAGGCGGTGCCAGTCTTCAGGCACACGCTGGCCGTTGGCCACACCCACCACCTTGAGCTTGTGGCGGATCAGCGCGTCGAGTGCGGGGGCGAGCTTGACGGCTTCGTCCATCTTCGACAGCACGATGCCCTTGCAGGCCGCGGCGTGGTACGAAATCATCACGTCTTCGATCGTCTCGCCCTGGGCGGCGGCGTTGATGACGAGCAGTTTTTGAATCGAGCGGTGGCCCAGCATCTCCAGCAGGTCACGGGTGCGGGTGTCGCGCTGCGCCATGCCGGCGGTGTCGATCAGCACCATCTTCTTGGAGGCCAGCAACTCCAGCAGGTCTTCGAGCGAGGCGCGGTCGTGTGCGGTGTGCACCGGCACACCGAGGATGCGGCCGTAGGCGCGCAGTTGCTCGTGAGCACCGACGCGATACGCGTCGAGCGTGATCAGGCCGAGGTGGTTGGCGCCGTGCTTGGCGGCAAACGCGGCGGCGATCTTGGCGGCGCTGGTGGTCTTGCCCACGCCGGTGGAGCCGATCAGCGCAAACACGCCGCCCTGGTCTTCGAGGGCGGCTTCGGCTTCGCCGGTCAGCAGGTTGCGCTCGAGCACGTTGGCGGCCCAAGCGGTTTCGTCGGCCACGTCGGTGGGCAGGCTCTCGACCAGCTTGCGGGTGAGGGCCGGCGAGAAGCCGCAGTCGAGCAGCTTCTGGATGAGTTGCGCTTGCGCCGGGTGGCGCTGCATCTTCTCCATGAAGGCCAGCGCACCGAAGCGGTCTTCGATCAGGCCCTTCATCGAGCGCAGCTCGTTCATCATGTCTTGCTGGTCGCGGCGGGCCACGGCCTGGTTGACGGCGCTGGAGGTGTCGGCCAGCGAGGGCACGGCCACCGGGGCCTGCATCTGGATCGACGGGGCCGCGGCGGCTTGCGCTTGAGCCCCCCGCACTTCTTCACGCAGCACCGGCGGCTCGCGCACCGCGGCACGCGGCGCCAGGGGCGGCTGCACCACGGCAAGCTGCGGCGCGGCCTTGGGCAGCTGCGGCTGGGCGCTGCGGGCGGCCAGCCGCTGCTCCAGCGCGCTGGGCAGGTCGGGTTCGAGGTCCTGGCGCGAATCGGCGAAATCCTGGCGCGATTCGGCAAAGCCGGGGTCTTGGCGGCTCATCGCAGCCTGGCGGCGCTTGAGCATGCGCTCACGCACGTAATCTTGAAACGAGAGCGTGCTCATCGACAGGCGGGCCACGTCGTCGCTCACTTCGTCATTCGGGTTCGGGCGCTGCATCGGGGCCAGCGGCATGCTGGGTCGGGCGGGCGCGGCAGGGCGGGCCGCCGCAGCGGGGCGGGCGGGCGCCTGCGGTTGTTGTTGTTGCAGGGCGGCGGTGCGGGCGGCAATCGAAGAGGCCGACAGGCGCTCGATCTGCTGCACGCTCTCTGGCGCCATGGCCAGCACTTCCACACCTTCGGGGCAGGGCTTGGTCGACAACACCACGGCGTCTTCGCCGAAAGCCTGGCGCACCAGGGTCAGGGCGTCGCGCGAGGTGCGCGCTGTAAAGCGTTTGACGTTCATGGGTTGCTCCGCAAGACCAGGCCCAAACCGGGGGCTTGGCATGGCATCAAGTGTGTAAGAGGGTGTGCCTTGACGGTCTGGCAATCAGCACGCCGAAACCCGGTCATTTGGGTTGATTCGAGCTTTACGGCGGGGTGGGGATGCAAGGGGGTCATGGCACAAGCGCGGTTGGTTGAGGCGCCTGGTCATTGTTCCGGGGGCGGATCAGAACTTGAGCCCGAAGAGAGGGGCGGATCGGTGGCTTTTCCGGGTTTGAGGTCGATAACTCTGTTGCATCGTGCAACAAGTCGCTGATTTGCCAAGGCGCTCACCTTCACCACGGGTCTGCCCTCCTCAACAACGACGGTGGCTGGTCGATACAACCCCAGGTCGCTCGAGGTCAGGCCTGGCGCAGCGCCCATGCACACAAGAGACAGAACCACCAAGAACCAAGAAGAGGTGATGCGCAATGGCTCAACATGACCCGGCAACCCACTCGCCTGGTGGCTCCGACACCGTCCTCTACGCCAACGACCATGCGCGCGTGACCCGCCGCACACTGCCCGGCGACGCGGGTCGCGTGGTGGTCAAGCAGGCCATCGGCGCCGAGGCCATGCGCCGCCTGCGCCACGAAGCCGTGATGCTGGAGCGGTTGGCCAAGATCGACGGCGTCGTCAGACTCGCCAGCGTGCCGGCCGAACCCAACACCCTGGTGATGCAGGACGAAGGCGCCGTGTCGCTCACCGACTACCTGCGCACACACAAACTCGACACCGAGCAAGTGCTCGCCTACGGCACGGCCCTCACGCACATCATCGCGCGGGTGCACAAGGCCGGCGTGCTGCACAAGGACATCGGCCCGGCCAACCTGCTGATCCACCCCGAGACGCTGCAGCCGACGCTGATCGACTTCAACATCGCGGCCGAGCTGAGCGCGCAACACGCCGTGGCCGAGGTGCAGACCGGCATGGCCGGCACGCTCTCTTATATGTCGCCCGAGCAGACCGGCCGCACCGGCGGCATACCCGACCAGCGCTCTGACCTGTACTCGCTGGGCATCACGCTCTACGAGCTGCTCACCCACCGCAAACCCTTCGAGAGCACCGACCTGCTGGAGCTGGTGCACGACCACCTGGTGCGTGTGCCCGAAGCGCCCGTCACGCTGAACCCGGCCGTGCCGCAGATGCTGTCGGACGTGGTGATGCGCCTGCTCGAGAAAGAACCCGATCGCCGCTACCAGAGCGCCGAAGGCCTGATCCAGGACCTGGGCCTCATCAGCGCAGGCCTCAAGGCCGGCGGCATCGTGCCCTTCACGCTGTGCCGCTTCGATTTCGGCACGCGCCTGAAGGCGCCCGCCCAGCTGTTTGACATCGAACCCCAGCGCGCCGCGCTGCGCGAAGCCTTTGCGGCGGCCCGCAGCGGCCACACGCCGATGGTCTTGCTGGAGGGCCCCACGGGCGCCGGCAAGTCGGCACTGATCGACGACTTCCGAAGCAGCATCTCGGCCCAGCGGCCGTGGGTCGTGGTGGTCAGGTTCACCCCCGAGATGCAAGGCACCGAAGGCAACGGCCTGGACTCGCTGCAAGCCCTGGGTCGCCAGCTGATGGCCCTGCCCGAAGACCAGTTGGTGATCTACCGCGAGCGCATCTTGAAGGGCCTGGAGGGCCACCTCGGCATCGGCGCCTCGCTGTTGCCCGAGTTCCAGATGCTGCTGGGCGAACACCCGGCCGTCGAGCTGGCACCCGAAGAGGCTGGCAAGCGCACCGCGCTGGCCACGCTCGCCCTCTTGCGCAGTGTGGCCAGCGCCGAGCGGCCGCTGGTGATGATCTACGACGACCTGCAGTGGGCGCCCAAGCTGTCGCTCAAGTCGCTGGACTCCAGCTTCATGGGCAAACAAGGCATCGCCAGCCTGATGCTGCTGTGCAGTGTCAGCACCGACCACTGCGCCACCGATGCCGAACTGCAGGCCCTGCTGGCACGCTGGAAGACCGGCCCGCGCACACGCCCGGCCATCGCGCTCACGCCACTCAGCCCGGCCGCGGCCGGCGAGTTCGTCGCCAGCATCCTGCGCCTGCCGCAGGCCGAGGCGCGCCGCCTGGCCGATGCGCTCGCGCTGCGCACCGACCACAACCCCGGCCACACGCTCTCGCTGCTGAACGCGCTGCGCGACGACGGCCTGCTGGTGCAACAACAAGGCGACTGGCTCTGGAGCGCCGATGCGCTGCGTCGCTACGTTGGCCACTCAAGCCCGGCCGAGCTGGCCGAGCGCATCGCCAGCCTGCCGACCGAGGCCGCCGAGTTGCTGCGTGCGCTTGCCTGCCTGGGCCTGCAAACACCTCAGGCCACGCTGCTGGCGGCCACCGGCTGCAAGCGCCCTGCCCTGGCCAAACGCGTGGCGCCCTGTGTGGATGAAGGCCTGGTGATCGCAGAAGACAGCTCGATGCGCTGCGCCAGTGCCGGCGTTCAACAAGCCGCCTTGGCCAGCATGGGCGGCGACGCCCGCGTTGCGCTGCACCTTGCACTCGCCCGCCGCCTGGTCAGCGCCAAGAATGCCGAGGCACTGCAACGGGCCACGGCCGAGCAGTTCCTGCACGCCGTCGACGCACTGGACGACAGCGAATGCCGGCTCGCCGCCGGGCTGCTGGAGCGTGCCGGCGATGCGCTGCGTGCCGAAGGCCAGATCGAGCCGTCCGAGCGCCACCTCGGCGCCGCGCTGCGCTGCCTGCTCAAGGTGGCCGAAGCCGGCGACACCGCGCACCTGTTCGATTTGCGCGTGAAGCAGCTGCAAGCTTTGTTCGAGCTCGGCCGGCATGCCGAGATCGACAGCGCCTACCAGCAGCTGCTGACCACCGCCCCCGCGCCCGAGCTGTTGAGCGCGCCCGTGCGCTTCCAGATCTACAGCATGATCGCGCGCCAGCGTTTTGGCGACGCGGTCACCATCGGCCTCGACCTGCTGGCCCTGCTGGGCTCCGCGAAGCCGGCCGACATCCGCCCCGACCTCGGCGCCGGCATGCAGCGCCTGGTGGCCTGGTACCGCGGCGAAGACCGCGCACTCGACTTCGATCGCCCCGAGATCAGCGAGCCGCGCGCCCTCGCGCTGTCGCAGACCATCCCCGAGACCATGACACCGGCCTACTTCGCCGACCCGGGCGTGTGGGCCTGGCTCGCGCTGCTGACGCACCGCCTGTGGGTCGAGCACGGCCCGCACTCGCGGCTGGTGTCGGCCGTCGGCTCGTTGCCCTTCGTGCTGGTGGGTGCGCCGCAAGACTTCCGTGGTGCCTACACCGTGGGGCGCCACATGATCGCCGTCTCGGAGAAGCGCGGCTATGAGCAAGGTGGCGCACTGTCGCGCTGCGTCTTTGCGATTGCCGCCGCCCACTGGGTCGACCCGCTGGAGATGGTGCTCGAAGAATTTCACCGCGCGCGTGCCGACCTGCTGCGCATGCGCGAGCCGTTCGTCGCCTTCACCTACGTCGCCAGCGACATCGCGCTCGACTGCCAACCCACCCTCAAGCTGGCCGGCCCCGAGGTCGACGCCGGCCTCGACTTCGCCCGCGAGCAGGGCAACATGGACTTCTTGCAGCGCTACCAGCCGCGCAAGCAGCTGCAGCTGGCGCTGGCCGGACTGACCCGTGCCGCAGGCGCCCTCAGCGACGAGCACTTCGACGAAGCCGCCTACACCGCCAAGCTCGACCCCACCGGGCCCACTGCGGCCACGTACCACATGGTGGCGAGCATCCGCGCCGCGCTCTTCAACGACATGCCCGCGCTGGCCGCCCACAGCGCCAAGGCCGTGCCGCTGAGCGCACGCACGCCAGGCTACTACCTGGCGTCGGTCGCACGCGTGCTGCGCGGCCTGTCGTTGTGCGAGCAGCTGCGCAGCGCCGTCGAAGCCGACCGTGCCGCCCTGCTCGACGAGCTGGACAAGACCCTCGCGTGGCTCGGCGCCCGCGCCGCCGACGCACCGGCCAACTTCGCCCACCTGCTGCTGTGGCTGCAGGCCGAGCGTGCCTGGGCCGTCGACACCGTGTGGACCGCCGGAGCCGCCTTTGATGCCGCGGTGCAGGCCGTGGCCGAGCTGCCGCGCCCGTGGCACCGTGCGTTGATCCATGAACGCGCCGCGCTGTTCCGCTTGGCGCAGGGCATGGAAGAAAGCGCCAAGCCACTGCTCACCACCGCCTGCAACCAATACGACACCTGGGGCGCCTCGGCCAAGGTGAAAGAGCTGCGCCGCAAGTACGCCTTCCTGCGCGCCACCAGCAAGCTGGGGAATGGCACCCTGGGCACGGCCGGCACCCAAAGCACCGTGGTCGACACCGAGATGGTCGACATGATGGGCGTGCTTCGTGCCTCGCAAGCCCTGAGCTCCGAGACCAGCCTGTCGCGCCTCACCGCCCAGGTGGGCAAGGTGCTGGGCGCCATCACCGGCGCCACCGGCGTCTACCTGGTCGTGCGCCCCGAAGAAGGCAGCAGCGCCTGGGTGATGGCCAGCTCGCTCGGCGAGGGTGGCGAGGCCGTCACCGTCGAGCAGGCTGGTGCGCGGGGCGAGGTGCCGCTGTCGGCCTTCCGCTACGCCGAACGAACCAAGGACGTGCTGGTCATCGACGACGCGCCAAGCGACGACCGCTTCTCGGCCGACCCCTACGTCGAGAAGTTTTCGCAGTGCTCGCTGGTGCTCGCCCCGATCCTCAAGCAGGGCCAGCTCAACGCGATGCTGGTGCTCGAGAACCACCAGCGCCGCGCGGCCTTCAGTGCCGAGCGGCTCAACTCGGTGTCGATGATCGCCGGCCAGCTGGCGGTCTCGCTCGACAACGCCCTGCTCTACGCCTCGCTGGAAAAGCGTGTGGCCGAGCGCACCGCGCAGCTGCGCCAGAAGACCAACGACATCAACGCCATGCTGCAGAACATGCCGCAGGGTGTGTTGACGGTGATGAACGGCGGCCACATCCACCCCGAGTACTCGGCCTACCTCGCAACCATTCTGGAAACGACCGAGATCGCCGAGCGCCAGGTGATGGAGCTGCTGTTCAGCGGCAGCAGCCTGGGCGCCGACAGCCTGTCGCAGGTTGATGCCGCGATTGCGTCAGTGATCGGCGAAGACGAGATGAACTACGAGTTCAACTCGCATCTGCTCGTCACCGAGTTCGACAAGACCATGCCCGACGGGCGCGTGAAGTCGCTCGCACTGAGCTGGTCGCCGATCACCTCTGACAACGGCAACGTCGACAAGCTCATGCTCTGCTTGCGCGACGTCACCGAGCTGAAGCGCTTGGAGCTTGAGGCCAACACCCGCAAGCGCGAGCTGCAGATGATTGGCGAGATCCTGGCGGTGAGCCAGGAGAAGTTCCATGAATTCATCGACAGCGCGCGTGGCTTCATCGACGAGAACCGCCGTCTGATCGAGCAAGGGGAAGACTCAAGAGCGGAAAGGCGCGAGGACAACATCAACCTGCTGTTCCGCAACATGCACACCATCAAGGGCAATGCCCGCACCTATGGCCTGCTGGGCCTGACCAACCAGGTGCACGTGGTCGAACAAAGCTACGACGACCTGCGCCAGAACACCGAGGCCGAGTGGGTGCGCGAGGCGCTGCTGGCCGACCTGGAGTCGGTCAAGGTGCTGGTCGACACCTACTCGCACGTCAACGACAGCGTGCTCGGCCGCAAGGGCCCGGGCCGCCGCGCCAGCGTCGAGAAGTTCCTGATGGTCGAAAAAGAGACCGTGCAGCAGGCCGTGCAGCAGCTGCTCACGGCCGACCAGCGCGACCTCGCCGCGATGCGAGCGGCGCTCAACCGCGTGGGCTCCACGCTCCACATGATCGGCACCCAGCCGCTGGGCGTGATCCTGGCCGGCACGCTGGAGTCGCTGCCCTCGCTGGCACAGGAGCTGGGCAAGGCAGCGCCGGTCGTCGCGATCGAAGACCGCGGCATCGTGGTGCGCACCCAGGCCGGCGGGCTGTTGAAGAACCTCTTCACCCACTTGCTGCGCAACTCGGTCGACCACGGCATCGAGTGCGCTGCCGACCGGCGGGCAGCGGGCAAGCCCGCGGCCGGGCGCATCAGCCTCGACGTCTCGGTCGACGATGGCAAGCTGTGGATTCGCCTGCAAGACGACGGCCGGGGCCTGGCCATCGCCAAGATCCGCCAGCGGGCCACCGAACAGAACCTGATCACCCGCGGCGCCAGGAGCACCGACGACGAAGTGGCCCAGCTCATCTTCCGCTCGGGGTTCTCGACCGCCGAGCAGGTGACCGAGGTCTCGGGCCGCGGTGTGGGCATGGACGCGGTGCGCGGCTTCCTGGAAAAAGAAGGCGGCAGCATCGGCATCCGCTTCCTCGACGAGCGTGAAGGCGCCGACTACCGCGCCTTCGAGACCGTGATCGCCCTGCCCGACAAATACGCCGCGTCGCTCAGCGCCGCCATGAGTTTTGACACGTTGTACGCCCGTTTGCAGGCGGCCAAGCCGGCGCGAGCTTGAGCGCGAGCCGTCGACAGCCGATCAACCCCTGGAAGCCCCTTTCACCATGACACTCTCCATCGCACTCTTCGCGCTCGGGCTGGTGCTTGGCGCCGCAGCGTGCTTCTGGCATGCGCGCCGCCGCACCGCGCACGCGGTGCAGGCGGCGCACCGCGCGGCCACCGATACGGTTGAAAAAGCCGCCCAGGCCAGCATCGCCGAGCTGCAGCAGCAGCTCGACGCGCAGCGCCTTGCGGCTGAACAAGAACGCGCCGGCCTGCAGGCTGCGGCGCATGAGCAGCAACGCGCCCACGAGCAAATGCTGCGCCGCGCCACCGGCGGTGTGCAGTCGCTTCGCAGCCAGGCCACCCACGGCTACGACCAGCTGGGCAGCACCATCGACAAGCTGCTGGGCTTGATCGAAACCTTCGAGCGCTGGAACGCCGAGCTGCAGCAGCTGCTGCAGCACAACCGCGAGATGCACTCGAAGAACGATGAGTTCGCGCAGATCGTCAACCAGGTGATCATCGTCGCGCTCAACGCCTCGATCGAAGCCGCCCGTGCCGGTGACCAGGGCCGTGGCTTCGCGGTGGTGGCCGCCGAGGTGCGCGACCTGGCCACCCGCGCCGACAAGCTCTCGAAAGACTACCGCAGCAACCTCTACAAGAACGACCTCATCACCGGCGCCACCTTCCAGGACCTGCAAGCCGGCGGCAAGATGATCGCCGGCGCCCTCAACGAGCTGCGCCTGCTCAACGGCAAGGCGCGCCAGAGCGTGATGGCGGAGGCCGCGTGAAGCACCTG
>NZ_JADMJX010000019.1:3191-6440 GCF_018780185.1 Rhizobacter sp. | reverse complement strand
TCGCTGGCGCAGCCCGGAACCGACTTCGCGATCTCGCCGACCGATGACAAGGTGGTGAACGACAACGAGCGCGAAGTGGTGATGCTCACGGTGTCGTCGTACCTGTTCCGCGTGCTGCTGTTCATCCACTTCGACCGCAACCCCGCACTGCGCAGCCACCTCGCGGCGCTCGACGGCCACCCCGGCGAGACCCTGCTGGATGAAGATCGATTCACCGACGCCATGATGGAGCGCGGCAACCTGTGCTGCGGCGCGCTCAACCGTGACCTGGCGCATTTCTTCCCGCACATCGGCATGTCCACGCCCTGCATCCTGAAGCGCAGTTCGGTGGAGCACGTGGCCGCCGTCAACCCCGCCTTCACGCGCCGCTACCGCGCCGAGGTGGGCGCGGGCGTGGCGATGCATTTCACGCTGGCGCTGTGCGCCTTTGCCGACCTCGACTTCCCCTTCGAGCCGCGCGCCGCGGAAGAAGTGGAAGACACGGCCGGCGAACTCGAAATGTTCTGAGCACTTTCGTTTTCATATTTCACATCAAGAGGTCAACATGGCACAGATCCTGGTTGTCGACGATTCGAGCACCGTGCGTGTCGAGGTGAGTGACTTTCTCAAGAAGAACGGCCTGGTCGTCGAGACGGCAGTAGACGGGCGCGACGGGCTCTCCAAGCTCAAGGGCGACCCCAACATCAAGCTGGTCGTGAGCGACGTCAACATGCCCAACATGGACGGCCTGACCATGGCCGAGAAGATCCGCGGCGAGCTCAACAACGCGGCGGTCAACATCGTCATGCTGACCACCGAGAACTCGCCGCTCATGAAAGAGCGCGGCAAGGCCGCCGGCATCAAGGGCTGGATCGTGAAACCCTTCAAGGGCGACGCGGTGCTGGCCACCTTCAGGAAGCTGGCCGGGGCCTGAGCCCAGGCCACCGGTATCCGCCATGGAAACAGCCCCCTTCTCGCCGGCCTCGAGCGGCGCCTTGCGCGGCCTGCTGCGCGATGCGTCGCTGATCCAGGCGAGCCAGTACTTCGACGGCAACGCCGTCACGCTGGGCGAGCCACAAGACCTTCGCCTCGGCCAGGTCTTGAAGCGCTACATGGCGATGGTGATCCTGAACGGCGCCGACCTGCGCATCGTGATCAAGGTGCACTTCGACCTGGAGCCGATCCGTGCCTACCGCCAGTCGCGACTCGCGCCCGAGAGCGACCTCGCCGACAAGAAGATCATCGATTTCATGAAGGAGTTGAGCAACCAGATCGGCGGGCGGGTGTGCCGCGCCTTCGACACGCACGGCACGTCGGCCGGCATGAGCGTGCCGCTGTGCACGCGCGGCATCTACGAGATCTATGCCGACTACACCCCCAGGAGCGGCGCACTCGAAAAATTCGGCGACTTCTGGCGGCTCGACAGCGCCTTCGGGTCGATCTATTGCAGCTCCTACGTGGAGCTGCTGGCCAAGCGCGACTATTCGGGCGTCACCTGCTCGATCGACGACGCCCAAGAGGGCGAGCTGGACTTCCTATGAGCAACCACAACGAACTGCTGGCCTCCCAGCGCGTGCTCTCCATGCTGGAGAGCGCCTGCGAGCACAGCGAGCAGGTGCTCGACAGCATCCCGAGCGTGTTCGTGGTGCTGAACCGGGACAACCGCATCATCCGCGCCAACCGGGCGTTCTGCGAGCTGGCGGGATCGACCATGGAGGCCATGGTGCACCGCGATTTCGGCGACTTCTTCACCACCGAGAACCGCGATCACCTGCAGCACCACTTCCAGCAGGTGCGTGCCAACCCGCTGCCCGACGCCTCGGCCAGCGCCAAGATCGAGCTGGCCAGCACGCTCGACGATCAGGTGACCAGACCCTTCCTGTGGCGCATCTCCAAGATGGGCCACCTGAGCCAGGCCGAGGGTCAGGTGATCTCGGTGATGGGCGACGACCTGTCGGCGCTGTACCAGTCGGAGCTCAAGTTGATGAGCATCTTCTCGGGCATCCCGCTCGGGCTGATGGTCATCGACTGCAACGGCCAGGTGACCGAGGTGCTGTCAGAGTATTGCAACCTGCTGCTGGGCCGCGACGGCCTGGTCGGCGAGTCGCTGCACCACATGCTCGGCGCCGGCAGCCCCGCGGCCCACAACGACCTGGCCGCCACCTTCGATGCGCTGCGCGACTGCGCCGGCAAGCCGATCATGGAGTTCGGCAAGCTCGACAGCAGCGTGAGCCACCCGTGCCACGTGCCGATGCGCAGCGAAGCATCGGCCGAGCGCTGGGTGCGCCCACGCTTCCAGCCCATCGCCAAGAACGACAGCATCGACCGCTACCTGGTGATTCTTGAAGACACTACCGCCAGCCACCTGGCGCAGCGCCAGATCGAGCAGGCCGACCTGCTGGGCCGGCAAGCGCAGGCCTTGTACGACTGCGCCATCCGCGACCCCTTGTCGGAGCTGTACACGCGGCTGTTCCTCAACGACAGCTTCAACCCGCTGATCGCATCGGCCAAACGCGGCAACTACCTGGAGCTGGCCATCCTGATGCTCGACATCGACAACTTCAAGGGCATCAACGACACCCACGGCCACGCCGCAGGCGACAAGGTGATCAAGGCCATCGGGCGCCTCATCAAGGCATGCATTCGCGATACCGACATCCCGGTGCGCTACGGCGGCGAGGAGTTCATCGTGGCCCTGCCCTGCACCGATTCGCACGAGCTGGGCGGCGCCATCGTGGCCGAGCGCATCCGCGCCGAGCTGGAAGCGACGGCCATCGACATTGGTGGGGGCACGATGCTGCGCGTCACCACCAGCGGTGGCGTGGCCTACTGCCACAAGGACGACACGATGGCCTCGCTGATCCAACGTGCCGACGGCTTGCTGTACAAGGCCAAACACGCGGGCAAGAATCGGGTCTGCGTTGAACCAAGCAACGGAGCATGACCATGCCACGCATTCTGGTGATTGACGATGCCAACACCATTCGCGACGCACTGCGCACGCTGCTGGTCGCCAACGGGTTCGAGGTGCTCGAAGCCGACAGCGGGGAACGCGGGCTCGAGGTGCTGGAGACTCAAACCGTCGACCTGGTGATCTCCGACCTCAACATGCCCGGCATGGACGGGCTCACGATGTGCGGTCACATCAAGGAGCGCGGGCACGGCATGCCCATCTTCATGCTCACGACACAGTCGAACCCGGAGCTGAAGGCGCGCGCCAAGGAATACGGTGTGGTGGCCTGGATCGTCAAGCCGCACAAGGACGAGATC
>NZ_JADMJX010000019.1:0-3091 GCF_018780185.1 Rhizobacter sp. | reverse complement strand
CCGGTGCAGGCCCAGTCACGCGGCGAGTTGCTCTACACCACCCATTGTGTGGCGTGCCACGGCACGCAGATCCACTGGCGCGAGAAGCGCCTGGTGACCGACTGGGGCAGCCTGCTGGTGCAGGTGCGGCGTTGGCAGGCCAATGCCGCACTCGGCTGGGCCGAAGAGGACGTCGTGCAGGTAGCGCGCCACCTCAATGACACCATCTACCGCTTCCCGCGGCCGCTGGCGCGGCAGGCCTTGATGGTCTCGCTGGCGCGACCGCCGCTGCTGTAGCAACGGAGGCGGGCCCTACTCCGAGCCGACCAACCCGTTGCGGATGGCGTAGACCGTCATCTCGGAGTTGTTCGACAACCCGAGCTTCTCCAGCACCCGCGCCCGGTACACGCTCACCGTCTTGGGCGACAAGGTCAGCTCTTCGGCAATGTCGGACAACCGCTTGCCGGAGGCAATCATCACCAGCGTCTGCAGCTCCCGGTCCGACAGCTTTTCGTGCGCCGCCTCGGTGCCGGGCGTCGTCAGGCTCTCGACCAGCATCTGCGCGATCTCGGGCGTGACGTACTTGCGCCCCTGCCCGACCGTTCGCACCGCCGCCACGATCAGCTGCGGGTCGCCGCCCTTGTTCACGTAACCGAATGCCCCGGCGCGCAGCGCGCGGATCGCGTACTGGTCTTCGGGGTACATCGACACCACCAGCACCCGCATGCTCGTGCCCTCGTCTTTCAGCACGTGCAGCACGTCGAGGCCGCTGCGCCCGGGCAGGTTGATGTCGAGCACCAGCACATCGGCTTCGCCGACCGTGCGCATCAGGGAGCGCAGCTCGCCGTAGTCGCCGGCTTCACCGATGACCTGGATGTCGGGCGCATCGGACAAGGTGTCTCGAATGCCGCGCCGGATCAGCGCGTGGTCATCGCAGAGCAAGACTTTGATCATGGCGTCACTGCGAGAGAGGGGAGTTCATCATAGAGCGCCCCAGACCGTCGGGTCGTAGGGGCTCGAAGGTTCTTCGAGCGGTGCGCCGGGTACGGTCGGGTCCATGTCGACCTCATCGTCGCTCCCCAGCGGCACCGACAGGATCAAGGTGGTGCCGCCCGGCCCGCTGCTCAGGTCGACCCAGCCGCCCACCGTGCCGGCGCGCTCGTGCAGGCCGCGGATGCCGAAGGAGCGCGCCTTGGCCAGGTCTTCCTGGCTCAGGCCGCGGCCGTTGTCGCTCACCTCCAATGACAACACCCCGCCGGCCAGCGACAGGTCGATGTGGGCCTGGGTCGCATGGGCGTGCTTGGACACATTGGTCAGCGCCTCCTGAACCGTGCGGTAGGCCACCAGCGGCACGCCGGCGGGCAGGCTCAGGTGCTCGTGGCGCGAGCGAAACTCGCAGGTGACGCCCGTGCGTTTCTCGAAGCGGCTGGCCATCCATTGCAGGGCGGCGATCAAACCCTGCTCCAGGATGGCCGGGCGCAGGTTGTGCATCACCCGCTGGCTGGCCTCGATGGCGTGGCTCACGGTCTCGAGCGCCGAGTTGACCCGCGACAGCACCTCGGGCGAGTCGGAGTGACGGGCGATCCAGGCCAGGTCGAACTTCAGCGCGGTGAGCGAGCCCCCCACGTCGTCGTGAATTTCTCGCGCAATCGCGGCACGCTCCAGCTCGACGCTGGTTTGCAGGTGCTGCGCCAATTCGTGCACACGTTGCTTCGATTCACCCAGCTCGCGGTCGGCGCGCTGGCGCGCCAGCAGCAATTCGTGAGTTTCTACCGCGTGCAGCAAGGCCGGGCCGAGGCGGGTGAGGTTGTTCTTGAGCAGGTAGTCGGAAGCGCCGTTGCGCATGGCCTCGACCGCGGTGTCTTCGCCGATCTCGCCCGACACCAGGATGAACGGGATCATCTGGGCGCTGGCTTTCAGCAGGTCGAGCGCCACCAGGCCCGAAAAGCCGGGCAGGTTGTAGTCGGAGACCACCACGTCCCAGTCTTGCTCGGGCTCGATGCACTTCAGGAAGTCGGCCTCGGTGTCCACACGCACGGCATCGACCACCAGCCCGCTGCGGCGCAGGTGAGCGAGCATCAACTGGTGATCCAGCTCGGAATCTTCCAGGTGCAGCACACGCAGGTGCTTTTCAGACAGGGGGGGCGACATGGCTTGCAGTATGCCAAGCCCTCGACTTCAGGCCCATTCAACCGAATTGGCGGGACTTATTACCCGTGATTGGGCTTATGTATCGGGCACGGCTGCCGAAAATCCCCCTACAGATGACCCCGTTACGTGCGGCGCTTTGGCACGCACCCTGCCCCCCACCTGAGTGGAGACTCGAAGCTGATGGAAGACGCGAACGAAGCTCAAGCATCGTCAAGCGGCGGCACCCTGCCCTTGTTGGCAGCTGCTGACTTGCAAGACCACTTGATGACCGCGAGCAACGACCTGGATCGGCTGCAAACCCTGCTGTCCGACGCCTGCGACACGCTGATGCAGCGTTTCCATGGCGCGTCGGAGCACATCCGCACCTTGCGCTCGCACCCCCACACCCTTGAAGACGACGACGCCGTTTTCAACGACGTGATGCAAAACCTGGGTGGCGCGGTCACGGCCCTGCAGTTCCAGGACATGGCCTCCCAGCTGATCAATCACACCCACAAGCGGCTTCGCAGCTGCGTGGACCGGTTGGCCCGCGAAGCCTTTGCCGACGACGAAGACGGCATGGCCGCCGCCGAAGAAGTGCCGCTGCGCCCCAACCCCGTGACACAGGCCGAGATGGATGTCGGATCCATCGAGCTGTTCTGACGACTCAAGCCGACATCCCCCCACCGAATTCCACACGAGATATCCCGGAGAAAGCCATGCAATCAATCCTCGCGGTCGACGATTCAGCCTCCATGCGCCAGATGGTGTCATTCACCTTGAAGAGCGCAGGCTACAACGTCGTGGAGGCCGTCGACGGCCAAGACGCCTATGAAAAGTCCAATGGCCGCGACTTCGATCTCGTGCTCACCGACCAGAACATGCCGCGCATGGATGGCATCAGCCTGACCAAGAAGCTGCGCGACAACCCCAAGTTCAAGACCACGCCGATCCTGATCCTGACCACCGAGTCGAGCGACCA
>NZ_JADMJX010000006.1 GCF_018780185.1 Rhizobacter sp. | reverse complement strand
GAAGACAGCAGCTCGGCGCCGCTGGCCTGCGGCTTCGTGGGCAACTGGCGCTACCTGGTGGTGGCCACCGGCAACGTGCTCTCGTGCTACGACGTGGAGCGCGGCGCCGAAACTTGCCGCTTGCCGCTCAAGGGTGGCATCAGCAAGGGGCAGCTGAGCGTGGGCCGCGTCGGCAACAACGCTTACGTGGCGCTGCAGTCCGACAAGGGCCGCGCGTACTACCGCGTGGTGGTCGCTAAGTAGCCACAGGAAAGAGCAGGAGCACCGCCATGTGCCGCAACATCAAGACCTTGTTCAACTTCGAGCCGCCGGCCACCGAGCTCGAGATACGCGACGCCTCGCTGCAGTTCGTGCGCAAGCTGAGCGGCTTCAACGTGCCCTCAAAGGCCAATGAAGCAGCCTTCGACCGGGCCGTCGAAGACGTGGCCGCGGCGGCGCGAACGCTGATCCACTCATTGGTGACGACGGCCGAGCCACGCGACCGCGAGATCGAGGCCGCCCGTGCCCGGGCTCGCTCGGCCGCGCGCTTCCCAACCCGACCCTGAGGCGCCGCTGAGGGTTTCCGCCAAGCGCTTGCCTGCTAACCTGCACCCCATGAACAAACACACCCTCTCCGCGCTGACCGTTGCCTTCTTGTTGAGCGCTTGCGCTTCTCAGGTCGCTCCCGTGACCGAGGCCGCCACCACGCCCTTGAGTGACCTCAACCTGGTGCGCGCGCCCATCCCGCCAGTTCTGGCTGAAGCCCAGAGGCGGCCCTATGCCGCGCCGAAAGACGCCACCTGCAGCGCGCTCGCCACCGAGGTGAAATCGCTCGATGAAGTGCTGGGCCCTGACCTCGACGCACCCGCCACGGCGGCCAACCCCGGCCTCATCGAACGCGGGGTCACGCTGGCGAGCAGCGAAGCCGTGAACACGGTGCGCGGTGCGGCCGAGGGCGTGGTGCCTTACCGCAAGTGGGTGCGCAAGATCACCGGCGCCGAGCGCTACAGCCAGGACGTGGCTGCGGCCATCGCCGCCGGCACCGTGCGCCGCGCCTACCTGAAGGGCCAGTTCACAGCGCGCAGTTGCTGAGCCTTCGCATGGCGGGTCTGGCCAGACTCTTCATTGGCTGGGTGGCCCTGGCGCTCTGCGCGTTGACCAGCGCCGAGGTGCAGGCACAGAAGCGGGTGGCCCTGCTGGTGGGCAACGCAGCCTATGCTGCCGCGCCCCTGACCAACCCGGTGAACGACGCGACCGACCTCTCCGCCGCGCTCAAGGCACGCGGGTTCGAGACGGTGGTGGTGCTCAACAGCAGCAAGCGCGATTTCAACGAGCGTGTGCGCGTCTTTGCCGACAAGATCACGCCGGGCACGGTGGCCTTGTTCTACTACGCCGGCCATGGCATGCAGGTGGGTGGGCGCAACTACCTCCTGCCGGTCGACGCCAAGGTGCAGACCGAGGCCGACGTGGTGGAGCAGGGCATCGAGATCGACTCGGTGCTGCAGCGCCTCGAAGGCAAGGCGGCCGCCATCAACCTGGTGATCCTCGACGCCTGCCGCAACAACCCCTTCACCTCGGCCAAGGGCGCGGGGCTGGCCTCCATCGACGCGCC
>NZ_JADMJX010000045.1 GCF_018780185.1 Rhizobacter sp. | reverse complement strand
TGGGCGGTCGGCAACATGCGCCGCACCACGTTGTCGAACAGCAGCTTGGAGTAGCCATAGACATTCAACGGCTGCTCGTAGGCCGGGTCTTCGCGGAAGGTGTCGCTGCCGCCGTAGGTCGCAGCCGACGAGGCATACAAGAGCCTCGTCCCTTGCGCCTGGCAAGCGTCGAGCAGGTCTTTGGAGCAGCGGTAGTTGGTGTCGAGCATGTAGCGCCCGTTGTGCTCCATGGTGTCGGAGCAGGCGCCCTGGTGCAGCACGGCGTCGATGTGGCCAAAGTCGCCACGCGCAAAGCGGGTGTAGAACTCGGTCTTGTCGAAGTAGTCGCTGATGCGAGCGCCCAGCAGGTTGCGGTACTTGGGGCCATCGGTCAGGTCGTCGACGGCGATCACGTCGTCGAGCCCCATGGCGTTGAGGCCGTGAACGATGTTGCTGCCGATCATGCCGGCTGCGCCTGTGACGACGATCTTCATTCGAACAGTTCCTCGTAGGTCAAGGTGGCATTGCCGAACTTGCCCACCGCGATGCCGCCCGCGCGGTTGGCGATGGGCAGCGCCTCGCGCAAGCTGAGGCCGCAGGCCAACATCGCGGCAAGTGTGGCGATCACGGTGTCGCCGGCGCCGGTGACGTCGAACACCTCGAGCGCCTTGGCGTGTTCGCGCGCTTCGCCGCTGGCGTCAAACAAGGACATGCCTTCCTCGGACCGCGTCAGCACGAGGCTGTTGAGGCTCAGCTTCTGGCGCAGCGCCTGGGCACGCTCCTGCAATTGAGACTCGGTGCTCCAGGGGCCGATCACCTGCGCCAGCTCGGCGCGGTTGGGGGTGATGACGGTGGCGCCGGCGTAGCGGTTGTAGTCGCTGCCCTTGGGGTCGACCAGCACCGGCTTGCCGGCCTTGCGGGCCAGCTCGATCATGCGCGGGATGTGCTCAAGCCCGCCCTTGCCATAGTCGGAGAACAGCACGGCGTCGTGCTCGGGCAGAGCTTTTTCGAAGTCGCCCAACATGTCGGCCAAGACCTCGTGGTCCGGCGTGTTCTCGAAGTCGACACGGATCAGTTGTTGCGATCGCCCGATGACACGCAGCTTGACGATGGTGTAGAGCTGCGGGTCGTGGCCCAGCAAGGTCTTCACGCCTTTTGTTTCGAGCAGTTGCTGCAGCTTGCGTGCGGGCTCGTCTTCACCCACGACGGTGAGCAGCGTGGCTTGCACCCCCAGCGTCTTCACGTTCAGTGCGACGTTGGCGGCGCCACCCAAGCGTTCTTCTTCGCGGTTGACGCGCACCACCGGCACGGGGGCCTCGGGCGAGATGCGCTCGACGGCGCCGAACCAGTAGCGGTCGAGCATCGCGTCGCCCACCACCAGCACGCGCGCGGCGGCCAGGCGCTCGCGGGTGATCTTTTGTGCGGTCATCACAAGTCCTCCAGCCGTTGCGGCGGATAGCTGTCCCAGCTGAGGCAGCCCGGGCATTGCCAGAAATAGTGTTGTGCCTCAAAGCCACAGGCTGCGCAGCGGTAGCGCTGCAGCGGCTTGGCGGCGCGGCTCACGGCGGTGCGCAGGCTTTGCACTTCGTTGGCGTCGAGTGGGGTGCCATCGTTCGTCAGTTGACGCAACAGCTCTTGTGCGGCGGACAGCGTGGGCTGCTCCTGGAGGTGGGTGAGCAAGCGTTGGCGTTGGACCGCCGGTGCGGGGTCGAGCGTGGCAATGGCGGCCAGCAGGTCCATCGTGGGTGTAAGGCGGTAGAGCGCTTGCAGGCGCTCCAGTGCAGCGGCCTGTTCGCCACAAGCCAGGGCGCTGGTCGCGTAGTCGCGTGTCACCAGGTTGAACGACGTGGGGTGGGCGGTGAGCAGCTCGCTCCAGAGCTTCAGGGCCTGGGCGTGGTCGCCACGACCGTGGGCGCGCTGCCCGGCCAGAACGATGGGGCGCGCAGAGCTGGGCGCGGCCTCGCGGGCTTGGCGCAAGGCCTCGTCGGCCTCGGCCGTTTGCTGGCGTGCGTCGGCTTCGAGCGCGATCTCGCACCAGTAGTGCGCAATGCGTGACGCGAATGATGCGGTGCCACTGTGTTCGAGCTTCTGTGCCACCTCGACAGCGGCGCGCCAGTCGCGTGAGCGCTCATGCAGGGTGAGCAGGGCCAGGCGGGCTTCGGTGTGGAAGGCCGTGCCTTCGAGTGCCTTGTAGGCCTCTTCGGCGCGGTCGAACAGGCCGGCTTTCATGAAGTCTTGCGCCAGCGCGTGCTGTGCTCGGTCGCGCTCGGCGCGTGGCAGGTCGGCGCGGCTCACCAGGTGCTGGTGCACGCGCACTGCACGCTCGTATTCACCTCGGCGGCGAAACAGGTTGCCGAGCGCGAAATGCAGGTCCGAGGTGTCGGGGTCGTGTTGCACGGCCTCGATGAAGGCATCGATGGCTTTGTCTTGCTGTTCATTCAACAGCAGGTTGAGGCCCTTGAAATAGGCCTTGGGCGAGTCGTGTTGCTCACGCTTCCATTGCCGCAGGTCGAGGCGCGAGCCCAGCCAGCCGAGCGCAAAGGCGATGGGCAGGCCGAGCAGCAGCCACTGCAGGTCAAAGTTCATGTTGCAAGAGCTTGGAGTCGGAGGGCGGGGGCGTGTCGGCGCCGCGTGTGTCGGCAGAGTCGTTGTCGGGCAATTGCCTGCGCGCAGCGCGGCGGTGTTGCCACCAGCTCGGCACCATGGCGAGCACACCGAACACACAGCCGAACGTGAACGCACCCAGCACGATGAACACCATGGGCGTGCGCCATTCCTGGCCGAAGAACCATTTGAGGCTGGCTTCGTGCTGGTTGTTCAGCGCGAATGCAAGCAAGGTGAAGAAGAGGGCCGCTCGCAAGAGCCATACAAGAATTCGCATCGAAGAAATTCTAGCCCCCCAGTCGCTTCGCTCCCGCCCTCATGGGGCGCCACCTGGCGGCCAGGCAAAGCCGGCTCTGCGGGTGCTGTTTGAGAGCGCTTCGCTTGCGCGAAAGTGTGTCAGGTGCCTGTGGCCGGTGTGACAGCCTCGGCAGCGGGGTCTTCGATCGTGACCCGAGCATCCACTGCCTCACGCAGGGCCTTGCCGGGTTTGAAATGGGGAACCAGCTTCTCGGGGATCACCACCTGCTCGCCGGAGCGTGGGTTGCGGCCCATGCGGGGCGGGCGGCGGTTGATCGAGAAGCTGCCAAAGCCGCGGATCTCGATGCGGTGCCCGCGCGCGAGCGCGTCGGACATCGCATCGAGAATGGTCTTGACGGCGAACTCGGTGTCGCGATGCGTCAGCTGGCCGAACTGTTCGGCCAGCCGCGCGACGAGGTCGGAACGCGTCATTCCCGTCTGCGCTCTCAGTTGCCGTCGCCCTTGTTGTCGAGCTTGGCGCGCAGCAGGGCGCCCAGGCTGGTGGTGCCAGCTGTTTCGCGCTCGTTGCTTTGCGACAGGCGCTGCATGGCTTCTTGCTGGTCGACGTTGTCCTTGGCCTTGATCGACAACTGGATCGAGCGCGTCTTGCGGTCGACGTTGATGATGATCGAGGAGACTTCGTCGCCTTCCTTCAGCACGTTGCGAGCGTCTTCGACGCGGTCACGGCTGATTTCAGAAGCGCGCAGGTAGCCGGTCACGTCTTCGTTGAGCTGGATTTCAGCGCCACGAGCGTCAACCGTCTTGACCTTGCCCGAGACCGTCATGCCACGGTCATTGACCGAGGTGTAGGCGGTGAACGGGTCGGAGTCGAGTTGCTTGATGCCCAGCGAGATGCGCTCGCGCTCCACGTCGACGGCCAGCACGATCGCTTCGACTTCCTGGCCCTTCTTGTAGTTGCGCACGGCGGCTTCGCCCGGCTCGTTCCAGGACAGGTCGGACAGGTGCACCAGGCCGTCGATGCCCTGGGCCAGGCCCACGAACACGCCGAAGTCGGTGATCGACTTGATCGGGCCCTTGACCTTGTCGCCGCGGTGCACGTTGCCCGAGAACTCTTCCCAGGGGTTGGCCTTGCACTGCTTCATGCCCAGGCTGATGCGGCGCTTGTCTTCGTCGATCTCGAGGACCATGACTTCGACTTCGTCGCCCAGCGAGACGATCTTGTTCGGAGCAACGTTCTTGTTGGTCCAGTCCATTTCGGACACGTGCACCAGGCCTTCGATGCCCGGCTCGATTTCAACAAACGCGCCGTAGTCGGCGATGTTGGTGATCTTGCCGAACAGACGGGTGCTGTTCGGGTAGCGGCGCGACACGCCGTGCCACGGGTCGTCACCCAGTTGCTTGATGCCCAGCGAAACGCGGTTCTTCTCGGCGTCGAACTTCAAGACCTTGGCTTGCAGCTCTTGTCCGACCTGAACGACTTCGCTCGGGTGACGGACACGGCGCCATGCCATGTCGGTGATGTGCAGCAGGCCGTCGATGCCGCCGAGGTCGACGAACGCGCCGTATTCGGTGATGTTCTTGACCACGCCGGTGACGATGGCGCCTTCGGACAGGGTGCTCAGCAGCTTGCTGCGCTCTTCGCCCATCGAAGCCTCAACCACAGCGCGGCGCGACAACACGACGTTGTTGCGCTTGCGGTCGAGCTTGATGACCTTGAAGTCCATGGTCTTGCCCTCGAACGGGCTCATGTCCTTGACAGGGCGCGTGTCGAGCAGCGAGCCGGGCAGGAAGGCGCGGATGCCGTTGACCAGGACGGTCAGGCCACCCTTGACCTTGCCGTTGACGGTGCCGGTGACGAACTCCCCGGATTCGAGCGAGTTTTCCAGCGACAGCCACGAGGCCAGACGCTTGGCCTTGTCGCGCGACAGGATGGTGTCGCCGTAGCCGTTTTCGACGGCGTCAATCGCCACCGAGACGAAATCGCCAGGCTGAACTTCGAGTTCACCCTGGTCGTTCTTGAATTCTTCAATGGGAACGTAGGCTTCAGACTTGAGGCCGGCGTTGACCACCACGAAGCTGTGCTCGACACGGATCACTTCGGCCGTGATGACTTCACCGGTTCGCATCTCTGATTTGTTCAGAGATTCTTCGAACATGGCGGCAAAGGATTCCATCCCAGCGGGGGCGGCGGTTTGTGCTTGAGGCATGAGGTTTTTCCGGGTGCAACTTGCGTTGCGGGTTAGGTTTTGAAATCCGCTGCTCCGGCGTGCATGCAGCACAGGAGGGAGAGCAGCGGGCTCTTGTTCGGACGTTCTTCCCTAGAGAAGAAGAACTCAGCCGAACGGCTGGCGGTGTTGCCACCAATCCAGCACCACCGCGACACATTGGTCGACCGTGAGCGCTGAGTTGTCGAGCACCATCGCATCTTCTGCCGGCTTCAAGGGGGAGACGCTGCGTGACTGGTCACGGGCGTCGCGCATCTCCAAATCGGCGCGAAGACTGTCGATATTAGATGAAATCCCCTTAGAAATCAATTGCTTATGTCGCCGTTCGGCACGCACGGCGGCGCTGGCGAGCACGAACACCTTGAGGTTGGCGCCGGGGAAGATCACCGTGCCCATGTCGCGCCCGTCGGCCACCAGGCCGGGCAGGCGGCGGTGGGCCAGCTGGAGCTCGAGCAGGGCGGCGCGCACGGCCGGCCAGACGGACACCTTGGACGCCATGGCGCCCACGTCTTCGCGCCGCAGCTGGTCGCTCACCTCTTCGCCATCCAGCCAGATGTGCTGATCGGCAAACCTGAGCTGCAACGCTGCCGCGGTGCGGGCCAGGCCGGCCTCGTCGGTTTCAGGGATGCCGGCGCGCATGGCGGCCAGCGCCGTGGCGCGGTAGAGCGCCCCGGAGTCGAGGAAGTGATAACCCAGCTGCTGTGCCACCGCGCTCGCCAGAGTGCCCTTGCCCGAGGCGGTGGGGCCGTCGATGGTGATGACGGGGATGTGTTCGGTACGGGTCTGGGCCACGCTGAACAGGGCTTCGAAGTAGTCAGGGAAGGTCTTGCCGACGCAGCGCGGGTCGAGGATGCGCACTGGGCGGCCCGGGGGGTTGAAGGCGGCCAACGAAAAACACATCGCGATGCGGTGGTCGTCGTAGGTGTGGATGGCCGCGGCGCGCCAGTCCGCAGGCGGCGTGACTTCGATGAAATCGGCCCCTTCGGTCACTTGAGCGCCGAGTTTGCGCAGCTCGATGGCCATGGCGGTGATGCGGTCGGTTTCCTTGACGCGCCAGCTGGCGATGTCGGTCAGCCGCGTCGTGCCTTGGGCGTAGAGCGCCATCACGGCCAGGGTCATGGCCGCATCGGGGATGTGGTTGCAGTCGAGTTCGATCGCCTTCAGGGGCCATTGGCCGCGCTTCACTTCCAGCCAACCGGGGCCGCCGGTGATGTCGGCCCCCATGGCGCGAGCGGCGTCGACGAATCGGATGTCGCCCTGGATCGAGTCGCTGCCCACACCTTCAATACGGATGGACTGGCCGCCCTGTGCGGCGATGGCGCCGAGCGCAATGAAGTAAGACGCCGACGAAGCGTCGGCTTCCACATGGATGTCACCTGGCGTGCGGTAGGCGCTGCCCTGGGGGATGACAAAACGTTGCCAGCCTTCACGTTGCACCCGGATGCCGAAGCGCGCCAACAGGTTGAGCGTGATCTCGATGTAGGGCTTGGAGATCAGCTCGCCCACCACCTCGATGATGACGGCGTTGTCGCCAGACACCAGCGGCAGGGCCAGCAGCAGCGCGGTGAGGAACTGGCTCGATACATCACCACGTACCCGGATCGGCGCACGGGTGTTGAGCGTGCCGGAGCCCAGGCGCAACGGCGGGTAGCCGTTGTTGGCGAGGTAGTCGATGCCGCAGCCGAGTTGGCGCAGGGCGTCGACCAGGTCACCGATCGGCCGCTCGTGCATGCGGGGCACGCCCTTGAGCTCGAAGTTGCCGCCCTGGGTGGCGGCCAGCACCGCGAGCGCGGCCGTCAGCGGGCGCATGGCCGTGCCTGCATTGCCGAGGAAGAGGCTGGCCTCGCGCACGTCGAGGCGCCCACCCAGACCGGTGATGCGCACCGTGCTGCCATCGGTGTCAACAGCGCAGCCGAGCTGGCGCAGGGCGGCGAGCATCACCTGCGTGTCGTCCGAATCGAGCAGGGCGTGCACGACGGTCGTGCCGCTGCTCAGGCCGGCCAGCAGCAAGACGCGGTTGGAGATGCTCTTGGAGCCAGGCAGCTGCACCGTGCCCGTGGCGGACAACAGCGGGGGGAGGTCGAGAAACGGCGTGGTGAACATGCGAGAAATCAGTCGGGCGCCGAGGCGCCACGCGAGCGGGTCAGCGCGAGGAGCCGGGCTTGGTGACACCCATCTGCCAGCCGGCGCGGGCGTCGGAGGCGCTGCGGATCAGGTCTTCGAGTGCTTCGGCGTTGCTGGTCTTGATGACGTGCTCCAGCGCGTCGAGCGTGTGCCGAAAGCGCATGGATTGCTTCAGGATCTCTTCGCGGTTGGACATCAGGATGTCGCGCCACACCTCGGGGTCGCTGGCGGCGATGCGGGTGAAGTCGCGAAAGCCGGGGCCTGCCAGCGAAAGAAAGTCGCGCCCCGCCGGCTGCTTGGCCACCGAGTTGAAGAAGGCAAACGCCAGCATGTGCGGCAGGTGGCTCACGGCGGCGAAGGCGGCGTCGTGGTTCTCCGGCGTCATGCGCAGCACCTGCGCGCCGATGGCCGACCACACATCGGTGGCTTTTTGCACCAGATCCGGATCGGTTTGCGGCAGCGGCGTGATGATGACCTGGCGACCGGCGTACAAGGCGGCGTCGGCGTGCGACACGCCCGACACCTCTTTGCCGGCGATCGGGTGGGCTGGCACGAACGACGAGACACGTTCCTTGAGCACCCGGCGGGCGGCGTCGACCACATCGCGTTTGGTCGAACCGACATCCATGAACAGCACGCCCGGCTCCACCATGTGGCGGATGGCCTTGAAGGTGGCTTCGCTGGCCGACACCGGCACGGCCATCAGCACGATGTCGGAGCCCGACACGGCGAGCAGCGCCGACTCGGCGGTGTCGTCGATCACGCCCATCTTCTTGGCGCGTTCGGTGGTGGAGGGCGATTTGCTGTAGCCGATGACCCGTTTGACGAGCCCGGCCCGCTTCAAGGCGAGCGCGAACGAGCCGCCCATCAGGCCACAGCCAATCACGCCAAGCTGGTTGAACATCGTGCTTCGGCTTTCTGGTTCTAGTGCACGTCGATCGGATAGGTGCCGAGCAACTTGAAAAAGGCGCAGGTCTCGCGCAGCTCACGCAGCGCGGTGGCCACGTGCGGCTGGTCGGGGTGACCCTGCAGATCGATGTAGAAGTAGTACTCCCACTGGCCCGAGCGCGCCGGGCGCGACTCAAAGCGTGTCATGGACACGCCGTGCGCCTTGAGCGGCACCAGCATGTCGTGCACCGCGCCGGGCCGGTTGGTGACCGACACCACCAGGCTGGTGCAATCGTGCCCCGATGCGCGTGGCTGCGGGTGGCGCTGCGGGTGGGTCACCACGGCAAAGCGGGTGCGGTTGTTGGCTTCGTCCTGGATCGCGGGTGCGACCACGTTGAGGCCGAATTCGCTGCCAGCACGCGTGCCGGCGATGGCGGCCAGTTTGGCGTTGGTGCTGGCCAATCGCGCCCCTTCGGCGTTGCTGGCCACGGGGCGGCGCTCGGCGTTGGGCAGGTGGGCACTCAGCCAGCCGTGGCACTGGGCCAGGGCCTGCGGGTGGGCGCACACGGCCTCGATGCCATCGAGCGAGGGCTCGCGCCGCAGCAGGTTGTGCTGAACGAAGAGGCTGGTCTCGCCGATGATGAACAGCGGAGTGGTCAGAAAGAGATCGAGCGAGCGGGTGACCACACCTTCAGTCGAGTTCTCGACCGGCACCACGCCAAAATCAGCCGCGCCGGTGGCTGTGAGGTGAAACACCTCGTCGAAGCTGGCGCAAGGCACCTTGACCACCGTAGAGCCGAAAAAGCCCAAAGCGGCCTCTTCGCTGAACGTGCCCGCCGGGCCGAGGTAGGCCACACGGGTGGGTGTTTCGAGGGCGCGGCAGGCCGAGATGATCTCGCGCCAGATCGGGGCCACGCTGTCTTGCATCAAGGGGCCGGGGTTGCTGGCCTTCAGGCGGTCGATGACTTGCGCGTCTTGCTCGGGGTGGAACGCGAGTTGGTTTTCTGCTTTCAGGCGAATGGCGCCCGCTTCTTTCGCCAACCGGGCGCGCTGGTTCAGCAACGCGAGCAATTCGCGGTCTGCTTCATCGATCTGCGTTTGCAAGCGCTGCAGGTCGGCGTCGGGTGGGTGGGAAGCATCAGCCATGGCGTGAGGCAAATTCTCGCACGCAGCCTAGTGCCCTCGGCGGCCCGGACCCGAAGAACAGGGCCTGTTCGCCGTCATTTCTTCGCAGGCTTGGACGCTGCAGCCGCGGGCTTGGCGGCGGCTTTGGGCTGGCTGGCGGCCGTGGGGGTGATGCCGAGTGCAGTCACCACGTTCTGCTCCAAAGTTTGCAGCTTGGGCGTGAGCGCGGCTTCGAGGTCCTTGATAAGCGTCTGTGCGTAGGTCGAAACCATCGCCGGCTGGTTCTGCTGGTACTTCTTGAAGACGGGTGACTCCAGCGAGGCGAGCAACTGGCGCAGCTCTTCTTCGCTGAACTTCTCGTCGACCATCGGTGCCAGGTTGGCCTGGTTGATCTTGCCTGTGCGGTCGCGAACCACGGCCAGGGACTCTTCGCCGTACTTGCGCAGCAACTCCTGGATCTGCTTGGCGGCAGCTTCGCGCTTTTCGGCCGGCACGCGGGTCATCAAGGCTTGTTCGGCGTCTGCCGCCAGTTGCCGGGCGGGCCGCTCGGCCAGGTCACGCCCGACGTTTTCGATCGAGGGCTGCTGCAAGGTCAGCAGGCGCTGCACCAATTCTTTCTTGGCTGCGCTCGGGGGCGCGCCGGGAATGGCCTGGCCTTGGGCGCCGGCCAGGCTGGCGCCCGCGAGCAAGGCCATGCCCAGGAGGCTTTTCACTGCTGTAAGGCGCTTCATTCTTCAGTGCTTTCAGGGTTGGTGTCGTCACCCGAGTCCGGGTTGGCGTCGTTTTCGACAATGCGTTGCAGGCCACTGAGCTTGGCGCCGTTGTCCAGAGCGATCAGGGTCACGCCTTGCGTGGCACGGCCCAGCTCGCGAATTTCAGAGACACGGGTGCGCACCAGCACGCCCTTGTCGGTGATGAGCATGATCTCGTCGGCCGGGCGAACCAGCGTCGCCGCGACGACTTTGCCATTGCGCTCAGTCTGTTGGATCGCGATCATGCCTTTGGTTCCGCGACCGTGGCGTGTGTATTCAACGATGCTGGTGCGTTTGCCATAGCCGTTTTCGGTGGCGGTGAGCACGCTCTGCGTTTCATCTTCGGCCACCAGCATGGCGATCACGCTCTGGCCCTCGCCCAAGTCCATGCCGCGCACACCGCGGGCGTTGCGGCCCATGGCGCGCACATCGTCTTCATCGAAGCGCACGGCCTTGCCGCCGTCGCTGAAGAGCATCACATCGTGCTTGCCGTCGGTGAGCGAGGCGCCGATGAGGTAGTCGCCCTCGTCCAGGTCAACGGCGATGATGCCGGCCTTGCGCGGGTTGCTGAATTCATCGAGCGAGGTCTTCTTCACCACGCCTTGCGCGGTGGCGAAGAACACGAAGTGGTCGGCCGGGAAGCTGCGGAAGCCATCGGTCAGCGGCAGCACAACGTTCACTTTTTCGCCGGCCTGCAGCGGGAACATGTTGACGATGGGCTTGCCACGCGAGTTGCGCGAGCCTTGCGGCACTTCCCACACCTTGATCCAGTAGACCCGGCCACGGTTGGTGAAACACAGGATGTAGTCGTGCGTGTTGGCAATGAAGAGCTGGTCGATCCAGTCGTCTTCCTTGGTTTGCGTGGCCTGTTTGCCGCGGCCTCCGCGTTTTTGTGCGCGGTATTCGCTCAGCGCCTGGCTCTTGATGTAGCCGGTGTGCGAGAGGGTCACCACCATGTCGGTGGGCGTGATCAGGTCTTCGGTGCCGAGGTCTTGCGCGTTGTGCTCGATGGTGCTGCGGCGCGCGCCGACCTTGGTCTGGCCGAACTCGAGCTTGATGGCTTGCAGCTCATCCGAAATGATGGTGGTCACGCGCGAGGGTGTGGCCAGGATGTCCAGCAGATCGGCGATCTGCGCCATCACATCCTTGTATTCGTTGACGATCTTGTCCTGCTCCAGCCCGGTCAGGCGTTGCAGGCGCATCTGTAGGATTTCGCCCGCCTGGTCGTCAGACAGGCGATAGAGGCCATCGGTCTGCATGCCGTACTCGCGCGGCAGCCCCTCGGGGCGGAAGGCTTCGCGCCCGCCGGGAGTTTCGCCTTCGGCGCGGGCGAGCATCTCGCGCACCAGCGATGAATCCCACGACTTGCTCATCAGCGCCGCCTTGGCCACCGGCGGCGTGGCCGAGGTCTTGATGGTCTCGATGAACTCGTCGATGTTGGCCAGCGCCACCGCCAGGCCTTCTAGCACGTGGCCTCGCTCGCGTGCCTTGCGCAGCTCGAACACCGTGCGGCGGGTGACAACCTCGCGGCGGTGTTCCAGGAAGATCGCGATCAGGTCCTTCAGGTTGCACAGCTTGGGCTGGTTGTCGATCAGCGCCACCATGTTCATGCCGAAGGTGTCTTGCAGCTGAGTCTGCTTGTACAGGTTGTTCAGCACCACCTCGGGCACTTCGCCGCGTTTCAGCTCGATCACGACACGCATGCCCGACTTGTCGGACTCGTCTTGGATGTGGCTGATGCCCTCGATCTTCTTCTCGTGAACCAGCTCGGCCATGCGCTCGAGCAGGTTCTTCTTGTTCACCTGGTACGGAATCTCGTCGACGATGATGGCCTGGCGGGCACCCTTGTCGATGTCTTCAAAGTGGCACTTGGCGCGCATCACCACCTTGCCGCGGCCGGTGCGGTAACCGTCGCGCACGCCGCTGGTGCCATAAATGATGCCGGCGGTGGGGAAATCTGGCGCCGGAATGATTTCGATCAATTCGTCAATGGTGGCCTGAGGGTTTTTCAGGAGATGCAGGCAGGCATCGACCACTTCATTCAGGTTGTGTGGCGGGATATTGGTGGCCATGCCCACCGCAATACCCCCCGAACCATTCACCAGCAGATTGGGCAGGCGGGTCGGCAGAACCAAGGGTTCTTTTTCCGAGCCGTCGTAATTGGGGCCGAAGTCGACCGTCTCCTTGTCCAGGTCGGCCAGCATCTCGTGGGCGATCTTGGCCAAGCGGATTTCGGTGTAACGCATCGCCGCCGCGTTGTCGCCGTCGACCGAGCCGAAGTTGCC
>NZ_JADMJX010000369.1 GCF_018780185.1 Rhizobacter sp. | reverse complement strand
CATGTTGGTGGCGGTGGGCAGGCCGGTGGCGCGGCGGAACTCGGCCATCACCTCGCGGCCACTGAAGCCGTCTTCGGCGCCGCAGGGGTCTTCGGCGTAGGCCACCACGCCGTGCATGTCGCGCATCAGGCGCACGGCGTCTTTCAGCAGCCAGCCGCCGTTGGGGTCGAGCGTGACACGCGCTTGCGGGAAGCGCTCGTGCAAGGCGGTCACAGCTTCGACCTCGGCCTCGCCCGCGAGCACACCGCCCTTGAGCTTGAAGTCGTTGAAGCCGTAACGTGCACGCGCGGCCTCGGCCAGGCGCACCACGGCCTCAGGCGTCATCGCCGCCCGGTGGCGCAGGCGCTGCCAATCGTCGGCACCGGCCGCTTCATCGCTGGGCCGGGTGTAGGGCAGATCGGTCTTGGCGCTGTCGCCCACGAAGAACAGGTAGCCCAGCATCTCGACCGAGTCACGCTGCTGGCCTTCACCGAGCAAGGCGGCCACCGGCAGGCCCAGGTGCTGGCCCAGCAGGTCGAGCAAGGCCGACTCGATGGCGGTGACCACGTGGATGGTGGTGCGCAGGTCGAAGGTCTGCAGGCCGCGGCCACCGGCATCACGGTCGGCAAAACGCTCGCGCACAGCACGCAGCACACGCTGCACGTCACCGACCGGCTGGCCGATGACGAGGGCGCTCGCGTCTTCGAGCGTCTGGCGGATCTTCTCGCCGCCTGGCACCTCGCCCACGCCGCTGCGACCGGCGTTGTCGGTCAGCAGCACCAGGTTGCGGGTGAAGAAAGGGGCGTGCGCGCCACTCAGGTTGAGCAGCATCGAGTCGCGGCCGGCCACGGGGATGACCCGCATCGCGGCGATTTTGGGGGTGTCGTGGTGCGCTGTCATGGCTCAGTCTGCAGTGATCTTGCGGGTCTCGATCACGTTCTTCCAGCGCGCGAATTCGGCTTGCTGGAAGGTGGTGAATTGCTCGGGTGTGTTGGCCACGATCTCGAAGCCGATCTTGGTGAAGTCGGCCTTGACCTGCGGGTCGTTGAGCGCGGCCACCAAGGCCGCGTGCAGCTTCGCCTTGACGTCGACCGGCAGCCCCTTGGGCGCCGCCACGCCTTGCCAGGAGTAGACGTCGACCCCCTTCACACCACTCTCGTTCAGTGTAGGCACGCTGGGCAGCACGGCCGAGCGCCTCTCGCCGGTGACGGCCACGGCACGCAGCTTGCCGCTGTTGATGTGCTGGATGACGGCGTTGACGTTCTGGAACGAAGCATCGACCTGGCCGCCGAGCAAGTCTTGAATCGCCGGGGCTCCGCCCTTGTAGGGCACGTGGACACCGCTGGTGCCGGTCTGCAACCAGAACAGCTCGGCCGTCAGGTGGTCCGACGAGCCATTGCCCGACGAGGCGAGCGTCATCTTGCCCGGGTTCTTTCTGGCCGCAGCGATCACGTCGGCCACGCTCTTGATCGGCGAGGCGGCGGGCACCACCAGCACGTTGGGCGCCTGCACCGCCACGGTGAGCAGGTCGAAGTCTTTCAACGCGTCGTAGGGCATGCCTTTGATCAGGTGCGGCGCGATCACGAAGGGGCCGAGCGACGACACCAGCACGGTGTAGCCATCGGGCGCCGCGCGCTTGACCTGACCCGCACCGATGGTGCCGGTGGCGCCGGCCTTGTTGTCGACGATGAAGTTCTGGCCGAGCTTTTCTTGCAGCCTGGGCGCGAGCACGCGCGCCAGGCTGTCGGTGGAGCCACCGGGCGGGAACGGCACCACCAGGGTCACCGGCTTGTCGGGCCAGGCCAGCGCGGGTGCGGCGGCGAGGGTGGCCACGGTGAGGCAAAGGGCAGACAGGAACTTGTTCATCAGGGTCTCCAGGGTGACGGCGCCGGACTGGTAGCGCTACCGAATGCAAATGGTAGCGCTACCGTTCTGAAGTGCAACGCCAAAACTCTGGTGAAAACCCTAGGTGCTCGCGCGTTCGACGATCCGAAAGCCGAGGTCGACCACCTTGTCGCCCACCGCCCGGCCTTCGGCGCGCTCGACGATGAAATGGGCCGCGCGCTGGCCGATGGCGGTGCCGTCGATGCGCACAGTGCTCAGGGCGGGGTAGGTGTCGCCCGCGAACGCGAGGTCGCCAAAGCCCATCACCGCCAGGCGACCGGGCACGGCCACGCCGCGCGCCGTGGCCTCGGTGAGCACGCCCAGCGCCAGCAGGTCGGAGCTGCAGAACACGGCGTCGAGATCGGGCGCCTCGGCCAGCAGCGCAGCCAGGCCCGCGCGGCCGCTGCCGAGCGTGGTGGGCGCCGGCACGCGCCGCAGCGGGATCTGATCGGCACTCTGAGCGAGGCCCAGGCGCAGCGCTTCGTCGATGAAGCCGCGGTTGCGGCGCTGTGCACGCTCGTCGTCGCCGCTCAACAGCGCGACGCGGCGGCGGCCCTTGGCATGCAGGTGCTGCGCCACGGCGGCACCCGCCTGCACGTGCGAAAAACCCACCAGCATGTCGATCGGCGTGGGCGTGAGGTCCCAGGTCTCGACCACCGGGATGCCGCTCGCCAGCAGGCGGCGCCGGCCCTCGGGCGAATGCATGATGCCGGTGAGCACGATGCCGTCGGGCCGGCGGCCGATGATGGCGTCGAGCAAGGCGTCTTCACGCGACTGGGTGTAGCCGCTCTGGCCCAGCATCAGCTGGTAGCCGGCATCGGCCAGCGACGTGGTGAGCGACTCCACCATCTCCATGAACACCGGCCCGGTGATGGTGGGCACCACCGCCGCCACCAGCCGGCTGCGCGCCGAGGCCAGGCCCCCGGCCAGGCGGTTGGGCACGTAGCCGGTGCGCGACACGGCTTCGCGCACACGCTCCAGCGTTTCTTTGGCGACCTGGTCGGGTGTGTTGAGCGCCCGCGAGGCGGTGATGGGCGACACCCCCGCCAGGCGTGCGACGTCGCCGAGGGTGATGCCACCGGCGCCGCGGCGGTGGCGGCGCGGGGAAGGCGCGTCGGGCAAGCTCATGGGCACAGTGTAGCGAGGCCCATGACATCGCTACCATGGCCATGCAGCACGGGGAATGCCCGATGGGTGGGTCAAGACGCTCTAATTAATATATCTGTCGATTCGATCCATATACCTAAAACCCATGCCTGTCTTGCGCACCCCGGCCGTTCTCGTCCACCGCCACGGCGGCCCCGAAGTGATGGAGTACGGCCAGATCGACGTGGCCGAGCCCGGCCCCGGCGAGCTGCGCATCGTGCAGCAGGCGATCGGCCTGAACTTCGCCGACGTCTACCAGCGCCAGGGCGGGCACGGCCCGCACGCGCAGGGCACGCCGTTCCCGCTGCTGCTGGGTTCGCAGGGGGCGGGGGTGGTCGAGTCGATCGGCGATGGCGTGCGCGGCTTTCACATCGGCCAGTCGGTCACCTACCTGCACCCCGGCGCGTATGCCGGCGCGCGCCTGGTGCCGGCACAGCGCGCCCTGCCCTTGCCCCTCGGCCTGAGCCCGCAAACCGCTGCCGCCAGCCTGCTGCGCGGCATGACGGCCGAGTACCTGCTGCACCGCCTGTTTGCCGTGCAGCGTGGCGACCGCATCCTGGTGCACGCAGCGGCCGGCGGCATGGGGCAGATCCTCAGTGCCTGGGGCCGCTCGCTGGGTGCCGAAGTCATCGGCACCGTGGGCTCGGCGGCCAAGCGGGCGGTGGCGCTCGAACATGGTTGCCACCACGCCATCAACTACCGCGAAGAAGACTTCGTGGCCCGCGTGCGCGAGATCACCGAGGGCGAAGGTGTGGCGGTGGTCTACGACGCGGTCGGCCGCGATGTGTTCCTGCCCTCGCTCGACTGCCTGCGCCCGCGCGGCATGGCCATCAACTACGGCACCGCCTCGGGCGACGTGCAGGCCTTCGACCTGCAGCGCCTGCACGCCAAGTCGCTCACCGTGTGCCGCCCAACGCTGCGCAGCTTCACCAGCACGCCAGAAGAGCTGCGCCAATCGGCCGAGACCTATGCCGAGGCCGTGCGGCGCGGTGCGGTGCAGCCCGAGGTCGACCGCAGTTATGCGCTGCGCGACGTGCAGCGCGCCCACGCCGAGCTGGAAAGCCGCCAGACCACCGGCGCGGCCATCCTCGTGCCCTGATCAGCGCGCCAGCCGAACCCCGCTGAACTGCCAGCACGCGCTGGCCGGAAAGAAGTTGCGGTAGCTCGCGCGCACATGCGAGCGTGGCGTGGCCACCGAGCCGCCACGCAGCACCATCTGGTTCACCATGAACTTGCCGTTGTACTCACCCACGGCCCCGGCACTCGCGCGAAAGCCGGGGTACGGCAGGTAGGCGCTGGCCGTCCATTGCCAGCAGGTGTCGTCTCGTTGTTGCAGGCCCGGGTGGCCGGCGGCGTGCTCCCACTCGGCCTCGGTGGGCAGGCGGGCGTGTGCCCAGCGTGCGTAGGCGTCGGCCTCGTAGTACGACACGTGGGCAACGGCCGCATGCCCATCGAGTGGCTGCAAGCCGCCGAGGCCGAACTCGCTCCAGCCCTGCGCGCCGCGCTGCCAGTACAGCGGGTGATCGCGCCGCTGGGCCTGCAACCAGTCCCAGCCTTCCGACAGCCACAGCGCCGGGTCGCGGTAGCCGCCGGCGTCGATGAAGGCCGCGTACTCGCCGTTGTTGACCAGGCGCGAGGCCAACTCATACGCCGGCACGAACACGCGGTGGCGTGGGCCCTCGTTGTCGAACGCGAAGCCATCACCCGCGTGGCCAATCTCGGCCAGCGATTCGTCGAATGAAAGCCACTGCAGGGCCTGGGGTGCGGCCGTGCGGGTGGGCACCTCGCCATACGCCGGCCACAACGGGTTGCGGGAGAACAGATGCAGGATGTCGGTCAGCAACAGCTCTTGGTGCTGCTGTTCGTGGTGCAGGCCCAACTCGACCCGCTCAAGCATTGGCGCATCGGCTTGAGCGAGCAGGCGCTGCAGGCGGGTGTCGACATCGGCGCGGTAAGCCAAGACCTCATCGAGCCCCGGCCGGGTCAGCAGGCCACGCTGCGGGCGGGGGTGTTTGTCGCCCACCGCGTTGTAGTAGGAGTTGAAGAGCACCCGAAACGCGGCGTCGAAAGGCCGAAAACCGGCCTCCCAACGTTCGAGCACGAAGGTCTCGAAGAACCAGCTCGTGTGCGCCAGGTGCCACTTGGCCGGGCTGGCTTCGGGCATCGACTGCGCGGCGCAGTCTTCCGCCGAGAGCGGCACCACCAGGGCTTGCGTCTGCGCACGCACCTGGCGGTAGTGTTGAATGAGTCGGTCGTTGTTCAGCATGGCAGGCTCATCGACTCAAGGGCAGGCCAGCACCACCGCAAACCAGCGGCGCTCATCCGTCCAGACCACCGTGCGTTTGAAGCCCGCTTCATCGAGCTGGTGCACAAAACCTTCGATGTCGACCTTGTAGCTGTTTTCGGTGTGGATGCGCTCGCCGCGCGCAAACGCGCGGCCACCGCCGGCCCATTGCACCGCGCAGTCGGCGACCGCCTCCAGGTGCATCTCGATGCGCGAGGCGCGTGCGTTGTAGAAGGCGCGGTGCCGCCAGTCGCGCAATGAAAAGTCGCTGCCGATCAGGCGGTTGAGGTGGGTCAGCACATTGAGGTTGAAGGCCGCGGTGACCCCCGCGGCATCGTCGTATGCGGCTTCGAGCACCGCCACGTCTTTGCGCAAATCGACGCCGATCAGCAGCGCGCCATCGTCTTGCAGCAGGTGGCGCATGCGGGTCAGCAACGCAAGCGCCTGCGGCGGGTCGAAGTTGCCGATCGACGAGCCGGGGTAGTACACCAGCCGCTTCTCAGGCGGCACCTCGGGTGGCAACACGATCTCGGCCGACAGGTCGGCGGCCACCGCGCGCACGTCGAGCGAGGGCATCTCGGCACGTAACCGGGCCACCGACTGGTGTAAGAACTCTTCAGAGATGTCGAGCGCCACGAAGCGCGAAGCCGCGATGGCCTCGCACAGCTCGCGCGCCTTTTCGCAGTTGCCCGCGCCCAGCTCGATGACGGTGCGGCCCGGCCCCAGGCGGCGCGCGATCTCGGCCCCGTGGCGTTGCATGATGGCGCGCTCGGTGCGCGTGGGGTAGTACTCGGGCAGGCGGGTGATCTCTTCGAACAGCGCCGAACCCCGGGCGTCGTAGAAGTACTTGGGGGAGACCGTGGCCAGCGGTTGCATCAGGCCGTCGACGATTTCGCGCGTGGTGTCGAGCATGCTCACTCCTGCGGTGGGACAAGGAGCCCGGCGGACTCACGAAATGGTGTGGCGATGATCGCCGCAGCACCGTGCGCTGGCAAGAAGCTGCCAGCCCCTGCCAAGGTTGCCTGACGAACTGAGTCGAGACCGCCGCAGGGTTTCTTACGACCAGCGCGGCCCGCGCGACTGGGTGCCCTCGGGCACATAGGGCCAGTACAGGGCCTGCACCTGCACATAGCCCTCTTCCAGGTGCTTGCGCGTCACGCGGGTCACGCCCTGGGTCACCTGCAAGTACTCGATCCAGAAGGTGGCGACGATCCAGGTGTTGACGACCAGGCGCTCCAGCACTGCGGGGCTGGCGAGCAGGCGGCCCTGCCCGACCATGTGTTGCAGCAGCCGGCGCGTGCGGTCGTGCGAGCTTTGTGCGGCCGACTTGTTGCGCGCGCGCAGCTCGGGTGCCATCTGGTACAGCGTGGGCGCGTCGCGGTAGAAGAAGCGCCACTCCCAGGCCAGCTTGAAGAAGGCCATGATGCCGTCGTCATCGGCCGGGTCGCGGCCTTCTGTGGCGAGCTGCTGCTGGCTCAGCTCGGCCAGCGCCGCTTCGAACTGGTCAAAGAGCGCCAGCACGATCTGTTCTTTCTTCTTGAAGTAGTAGTAGAGGTTGCCTTCGTTGATGCCCACCGTGGCCGCGATCTCGGCGGTGGTGACGGCGCTCGGGCCGCGCTCGTTGAAGAGCCGGCGACAGGTCTCGAGCACACGCTCTCGGGTGGTGGCGGGGGGCTTGCTCATGGCGCAGGATTGTCACCCCATCACCGCAGCGCAGCACCGGGCAAGCCCTGATGACGCGGTAAGGTGATCACCTTAGATTGCGGCAACTCCTGCAGGCACCGCCATGAACACACCCCTCCCCGGCCGCGTGGCCGTCGTCACCGGCGCGGGCAGCGGCATCGGCCGCAGCCTGGCGCAGCAGTTGGCCGCGCGCGGCTGCCACCTGGCGCTGTGCGACATCGACCCGCAGCGCCTGGGCGAATCGGCGCGCGCCGCCCGCGGGCTGGGCGTGAGCGTGAGCGAACACCCGCTCGACGTGGCCGACGCGGCTGCGGTCGCCTCGCTGCCCGCCGCGGTGCTGGCCGAGCACGGCCGCGTGAGCCTGCTCGTCAACAACGCCGGCGTGGCGCTGATGGGCGAGTTTCGGCAGTTGAGCGACGCCGATTTCCAGTGGCTCTTCGGCATCAACTTCTGGGGCGTGGTCAACATGACCCGCGCCTTCTTGCCGGCGCTGTTGCGCGAGCCCGAGGCGCAGGTGGTCAACGTGTCGAGCGTGTTCGGCTTCGTGGCCCCGGCCGGGCAGACGGCGTACGCGGCCAGCAAGTTTGCCGTGCGCGGCTTCACCGACGCGCTGCGCCACGAGCTCGAAAACACCTCGGTGCGGGTGGTCGCGGTGCACCCGGGCGGCATCCGCACCCAGATTGCCCACAGCGCGCGCCGCGCCGGCGGGGTCGACGAAACCATGCACCGCAACGCCGCCGACGCCTTTGTGCAGGCGGTGCAGACCACGCCCGAACAGGCGGCCGAGCGCATCTTGCGCGGGCTCGACCGGGGCGAGCTGCGCATCCGCATCGGCGCCGACGCGCGCGTGCTCGACCTGATGGCCCGGCTGATGCCTGTGCGCTACTGGGCCTGGTTGAAGCGGCGCGCGCACAAGGCGGGGTTCAAGCAGGCCACACCGACCGGTCGGTGAACCGGGGCCGGCCCGACACGCCCAAGACGGCCGGCGTTTGAGCTGGCTCAAGGCTGCGACGAAGCGGCGGACCGACAGTCAAAAGATGTCTGCCGCCGCTTCAGAACCCATCGCCTCCAACCTGACCGAGCCCGCAGGCCGCAGCAAGTCCTATTGGGTGGCGCGGCCGGTGCCGACCGAGCGCCCGGTGCGGGTGCTGGCGCTGTCGGGCGGGGGCTTTCTCGGCCTGTACTCGGCGCTGGTGCTCGAAGGCCTGGAGACGCGCGTTGGCGAGCCCCTCGGGCGCCGCTTCGACCTGATCGCCGGCACCTCGATCGGTGGCCTGCTCGCGCTCGCCCTGGCCTTCGAGGTGCCGATGTCGCAGCTGGTGCGGCTGTTCATCGAACACGGGCCGGCGGTGTTTTCCAGCCGCGCCCTGCCCAGCGGGCCGGTGAGCCGCCTGCTCGACCTGAGCCGCTCGGTGTTCGGGCCCAAGTACTCCGGCGAGGCCTTGCGCGCCGCCTTGCACACCTCGCTGGGCGATCGTCGGCTGGGTGATGCCACCCACCGCGTGGTGGTGCCGGCCGTCGACGTGAGCCGCTGTCGCACCAAGATCTTCAAGACACCGCATGTGATGGCTTCGCGTGGTGACGGCAACTTTCGTGCGGTCGACGTGGCCATGGCCACCTGCGCCGCGCCGGCCTACTTCCCCGCCGCGCAGGTGGGCCGGCGCTTGTACGCCGATGGGGGGCTGTATGCAGTGGCGCCCGACCAGGTGGCCCTGCACGAGCTGGAGCACTTCATGGGCGTGTCGCTCGACCGCGTGTCCATGCTCTCGGTCGGCACGGCAACGGCCCACTACCGCCCGGCCGAAGGGGTCGCCGACGACGCCGGTGCCGTCGACTGGCTGGCGCGCGGGCGGCTCATCCTGACGCTGATCTCGGTGCAGCAGCAGCACGCGCAGGCGATGGTCGAAGACCGGCTGGCCGAGCGCTACCTGCGGCTCGACGCCACCTGGCAATCCGACGCCGGCCTGGGCATCGACGTGGCCACCAAGAAGGCCACGCAAACGCTCAGCACGCTGGCCCGCCAGACGCTGAGCGAGGCCGACCCGGACTTGCTCGACGCCTTCACCGCACCACTGGGCGACACCGCCTTTACGACCCGCAATGACCCAGCTCAACCCACGGGCACCGGCGGCGCCTAGAGTCACCTTTGTGTCGAAGCCAACCTGGAGAACCCCATGGCGAACCCGAGCCTTCCTTTTGCACCGGTGACCGAGGGCATCCAATCGATGGCGGCCCTGTCGAACGCGCTGCTCCAGACCATGATCGAGGCGCAGCGCACACAAATTGCGGTGCTGACGGCGTGGCAGAAATCGCTCTCCGCCATCAACCAGGAGCTGTGGGACGAATGGGCCTGCCGCTTCGCCGGCGGCGCCCCGATCGACGTCTGAACACCGGCCCCTCTTACGGCTTCTTGCCGAAGCCGACCGTCTGCGACAGCAACACCTCCTGGTCGTGCGGCAAGCCGAGCGCCGTGCTGATCGCCTCGCGGTTGATCCAGGCCCGCAGCACGGTCGCAAGCCCCTGGCTGGCGCAATACAGGTAGACGTTCTGCGCGATCGCGCCGGCGGCCACGCTGGCGTAGCTGGTGCGCTGCGACACCGGCACCATCTTCATGCGCGCATGGTCGGCCACGTAGACCAGATCGAGCGGCGCGGTGTCCACAAAGTCCTGGTAGCCGGTGACGCGGCGGATGTCGCTCGCACACACCAGCTCCAGTGCGTGCGCCTTCGCGTCGAAGCGGTAGGCGCCTTCGGGCAGCGCCACCACGATGTCGATCTCCTGGGCGTTGAGTGCCGACGGCGCGGTGTGCCCCGCGCCCTGGCGGTTCAGACCGTTGGCGGCCCACAGCAGGCCCGACAGCGTGGCCAGCGGCAGCGGGTCGGGCCGGTAATCGCGGGCCGAGCCCCGTTTGTCCAGCGCCTCCACCAGGCTACCGCCACCCTGGCGCACCGGCGCCGGCAGCTTGATCGTGGTGGGCGCCTCGCCACGCGCAGGCACAGGGCGCAAGGCCCCCATCGCGCCCAGGACCAGCTTGCTCAAGGTGCTCACCGCACCCTCCCGGGCCGCACCTGGCCGAAGCGCTCGATCTCCAGCTCGTCGATCTGCTGCTGCACCCCGTCGAAGGCCCGGTCCAGCGCCGACAAGGGGTCTTCGGCGCGCACTCGCGACACGGTCAGCTCGTGGCCCGGCACGGTGGCGTCGATGCGCACGGTGCAGTGCCCGGGCCGCGGCGCGGCCGCGTTGCCCAGGTCGATGCTGACGCGGCGAACCAGCAGCTCGGGGTGGGCACGGCGCAGCAGGTCGGTGCGCCGGCAGGCCAAGTCGCGCCACGACGTGTCGGGGGCAGCTCCGTTGAAACGAACGTCGACCAAGTCGGTTGGAATCATGTACTTCTCCCAATGCAAGGTTTCAGCGTCTCATCGCCCGGCCCCTGTTGTATTGACCCAGCTCAGTTCGTGCGCAGTGCACCTGCCCTGATCAGCGTCAATGTGGCGCGGCGCACAGCGCGAACAATCACCAGCGTCAACCCGACGGCCTGCAGGAGCACCCCATGTACGAGCGCATCCTTGTTCCCATCGACGGCAGTGCGCCTTCGTCGCGCGGCCTGCAAGAGGCCGTGGCCATCGGCAAGGAGCTGGGCTCGCGGCTGCTGTTGCTGCACATCGTCGACAACTTCCCCATGCTGCTGGAGATGGCGCCGGCGCCGGCCTATGCACAAACGCTGGCGCTGATGCGCGAGCGTGGTGAAGAAGTGCTGGCCAAGGCGCGCAGCACCGTGCTCGCCGCCGGCGTGGAGGCCGACACCAAGTTGCACGACATCCAGCAAGAGACGGTGGCCGACGCGATCCTGGAGCAGGCGCGCCAAGGCAACTGCCAGCTCATCGTGATGGGCACCCACGGGCGGCGCGGCATGAAGCGCCTGGCCCTGGGCAGCGATGCCGAGCTGGTGCTGCGCGCAAGCCCGGTGCCCGTGCTGCTGGTCCGCGAGAAGGACCAGGAGGGCTGAGCGCCCCCTCGCACCCGATCAGAAGGTGTGAAGAATGCCGAGGTCGTAACCCGACTTCGCCACCGTCGCCTTGCGGTCGTGGCCCATGTCGACGTACAGCAGCGTGCGCTTGGACAGCGAGTGGTGGTAGCCCAGGCCGAGCTTTTGCACCGTCTTGATGTCTGCGCGCTTTTGTTCGCCGTAGCCGGCCTTGAAGTTGCCCGCACCCACGGCCCAGTTCAGGCCCAGCATCCAGCCCTTGGCGTCGACACCGCTGTTCATCGTGCCCGAGGCGTAACCCGCCGTCATGGTGGCCGGGCCCACGGTGTAGCCGGCGCCCAGGTTCCACTGCTTGTCTTGCGCACCGGCCGGGTCTTCGTGGCCGGCCACCAGCATCAGCGGGCCGTTGCGGTACAGCGCGCCCACCGAGACCGGGCGGTCCGGCCCGCCGTTCTTGTCGCTTTCGGCGACCGAGGCCGCAACGCTCAAGTCGCCCAGCTTCGCGTCGTAGCGCACCGAGCCGTCGATGCGAACCTTGGTGATGCCACCCACGCGCATGACCGCATCACGCAGCTGCGCCACGGTGTCGCCACCGAACGGGTCGATCTGGTTCTGCGCCAGCGAGAACGCCGCGGTGTACTGGCGGCCCAGGCCCACGCGACCGTAGTCGCTGGCCAGGCCCACGTGCGAGATGCCCTTCCAGAACTGGGCGCCGTCGACCGTGCCGGTGTCGGGAAAGAAGCGGTGCTCGATGGCGAAGAACGCGCTCAGCCCGCCGCCCAGGCTTTCGGTGCCACGAAAGCCGAGCCGCGAGTCACCGCTGGTGGCGATCTCTTTTGCTTCGCTGCCGATCGCCTTGCGAAAGCCCGCGTCGAGCTTGCCGTAAACCGTCACCGACGATTGCGCGGCGGCCCCTGCGCCCGCGCAAACGAGCCAGGCCGCGGTCATGCATTGATGCAACTTCATCAGTCTCCTCCAGGGTTGTGGGATGTGGAGGAATGATGGAAACCGAGGCTGTCAATCGGCTTTCGCTCGGCACCGTACAAACCCGGGCACTCACACTCCTCTCCTCCCCGCACCCCCTCACCGCTCCCGTTCGGGCGGAGCCTGTCGAAGCCGGCGCAGTGCACGGCGCACCCTTCGACAGGCTCAGGGCGAACGGGGGGGGTTGGGCTCAGGGTGAACGGAAGTTGGGCTCGGGGTGAACGTAAGTCCACGGGGCTCAGCTCTTGAGCGGCAGCACCACGATGGCGTCCAGCCCGACCACGCGGCCCTGCTCCTCGCGGTTGACGAGCGTGATGCGCCCGC
>NZ_JADMJX010000061.1 GCF_018780185.1 Rhizobacter sp. | reverse complement strand
GTTATGAGCGCCTGAAGGGCAAGCACGGCGGCGCCACGGTGTTCCAGCCGCTGTCCACCGGCATCACGCAGGCGCTGACCGAAAAGGCGCCGGGCGACAAGATCCCGCTGCTGACCCCAGGCTATGGCATCAGCGCGTCGCAAGACGGCCTGGTCTACAAATGGAACTTCCCGATCGCCGGGCACTACTGGGTGGCGGCCGACATCCTGATCCAGCACCTGGGCAAGAAGGAAGGCGGGCTCGACAAGCTCAAGGGCAAGAAGATCGCACTCGTGTACCACGACAGCGGCTTCGGCAAGGAGCCCATTCCGCTGCTGCAAGAGCGCGCCAAGATGCATGGCTTCGAGCTGAGCACCATCCCCGTTACCCACCCCGGGGTGGAGCAGAAGGCGGCGTGGTTGTCGATCCGCCAGAACCGGCCTGACTACGTGCTGCTGTGGGGCTGGGGCGTGATGAACTCCACCGCGCTGAAAGAAGCCGTGGCCACCGGCTACCCGCGCGACAAGATGTATGGCGTGTGGTGGGCCGGCGCCGAGCCCGATGTGAAAGACGTGGGCGATGGCGCCAAGGGCTACAACGCCCTCGCGCTGCAACACGGGGCCGAGCCCAACGCCAAGGTGGTGAAAGACGTGCTGGCCACGCTGCACGCCAAGGGCCAGGGCACGGGGCCGAAGGAAGAGGTGGGCACCGTGCTCTACATGCGCGGGCTGATGAGTTCGATGATCGCCGTCGAAGGCGTGAGGCGTGCCCAGGAGCGCTTCGGCAAGGGCAAGGTCATGACCGGCGAGCAGGCGCGCTGGGGCTTCGAGAACCTGGCGCTCGACCAGAAGAAGCTCGACGCGTTGGGCTTTGCCGGCGTGATGCGCCCGCTCTCGACCAGCTGCGCCGACCACATGGGCGTGGCCTGGGCCCGCATCCACACCTGGGACGGCGCGAAGTGGAACTTCACCTCCGACTGGTTGCAGGCCGATGAGCAGATCCTGAAGCCGATGCAGAAAGCGGCGGCAGACAAGTACGCGGCCGACAAGAAGATGAGCCGCCGTACCCCTGCGGATTGCCAGAGCTGAACTCCTTCTCCGTTCGGGCTGAGCCAGTCGAAGCCAGCGCGCATCGCGTGGCAGGCACTTCGACAAGCTCAGTGCGAACGGAGGGTTTCGGAAAGAACCCGCCATGACAGCTGCTCAGATTCTCTTGAACGTCAACGGCATCGAGGTCATCTACAACCACGTGATCCTGGTGCTGAAAGGCGTGTCGCTGCAAGTGCCAGAAGGTGGCATCGTGGCCTTGCTCGGTGGCAATGGCGCCGGCAAGACCACCACGCTGCGCGCGGTCAGCAACCTGCTGGCGGGCGAGCGCGGCGCGGTCACCAAGGGCAGCATCGAGTTGCGCGGCGAGCGCATCGAGGCGCTGTCGACCTCGGAGATGGTCAACCGCGGCGTGATCCAGGTGATGGAGGGCCGGCACTGCTTCGCCCACCTCACCATCGAAGAAAACCTGATGACCGGCGCCTACACCCGGCGCGATGGCAAGGCGGCGGTGGCGCAGACGCTGGAGAAGGTCTACAACTACTTCCCCCGCCTGAAGACGCGCCGCAGCTCGCAGGCGGC
>NZ_JADMJX010000219.1 GCF_018780185.1 Rhizobacter sp. | reverse complement strand
CGGGTAGGTGTGGTGGTTGTTGTGCAGTTCTTCGCCGCCAATGATGATGCCCCAGGGCGACACGTTGGTGCTGGCGTCTTGCGCCTCGAAGTTGCGGTAACCCCACCAGTGGCCGATGCCGTTGATGATGCCGGCGGCGGTGATCGGGATCCACAGCATCTGCACGGCCCACACGGTCAGGCCGATGGCACCGAACAGCATCAGGTCGGTGATCAGCAAGAGGCCCACGCCTTGCCAGGTGAAACGGCTGTAGAGATTGCGCTCCATCCAGTCGTCTGGTGTGCCGTGGCCATACTTGGCCAGCGTTTCCTGGTTCTTGGCCTCGCCGCGATACAACTCGCTGCCAGTCAGGAGCACCGTCTTGATGCCATGGGCAACCGGGCTGTGCGGGTCGTCTTGCGTTTCGCACTTGGCGTGGTGCTTGCGGTGAATCGCCACCCATTCCTTGGTGACCATCCCGGTGCTCAGCCAGAGCCAGAATCGGAAGAAGTGCGAGGGTGCCGCGTGCAGGTCGAGTGCCCGGTGGGCTTGGGCACGATGCAGGAAGATCGTGACGGAAGCAATCGTGATGTGGGTTGTCACCAGCGTGAACAGCAGAACTTGCCACCACGTCGATTCAACCAGCCCATTGGCCAGCCAGGCGACCAAACCATTCCACAACAACATCAATTCGTTCATCAAATAGCCTTCAAACCGTCACGGCGGACGAGATTCTTCATTGTAAGTGACGGCCCCCGGCCAATCCCCTAAATACCGAGCGATTTGCCCGCCTCAGCCTCTTAAGCTGACGCCGATCAGACCCGGTTCAAGGGCTCAACGACGCTCCCAGACGGCGGCGAAGAAGCCGTCAGTGCCATGACGGTGTGGCCACAGGCGCAGGAAATCACCCCGGACCAGGGTTTCCGCCTGCGCCACATGGGCCTTCTCCAGCAACGGCGCCACAGGCAAAGGCGTGAACTCGCGGGCGTTGGCTTCGGTGAACGCGGCGGCGATGGCCTCGTTTTCAGCCTCCAGCAGGCTGCAAGTGGCGTAGACCAGTCGACCGCCGGGTTTGAGCAAACGGGCCGCGCTGGCCAGAATTGCAGCCTGTTTGACACGCAATTCCTCGACAGACTCTGGAGATTGCCGCCATTTCAGGTCGGGATTGCGTCGCAAAGTACCCAGACCCGAGCACGGTGCGTCCACCAACACCCGGTCGATCTTGCCGGCCAGGCGCTTGATGCGGTCGTCGCGCTCATGGGCGATCTGCACCGGGTAGACGTTCGACAACCCGCTGCGGGCCAGCCGCGGCTTCAGCGCCGCCAGCCGGTGACCCGACGTATCGAAAGCGTACAGCCGACCGGTGTTGCGCATCGCCGCGCCCAGCGCGAGGGTCTTGCCACCGGCCCCGGCGCAAAAGTCGACCACCATCTCGCTGCGCTTGGCATCGGTCAGCAAGGCCAGCAGCTGGCTGCCTTCGTCTTGAACCTCGATCTCGCCTTTGCTGAACACGTCGAGCTTGTTGAGCGCGGGTTTGCCTTGAATGCGCAGGCCCCAAGGCGAATACGGCGTCGGCACCGCCTCAATGCGCCCTTCGGCCAAGGCTTTCTGGACGTCGTCGCGTTTGGCCTTGAAGGTGTTGACGCGTAGATCGAGCGGAGCACTCTCGTTCAAGCTGTTCACCAGCGGCCAGAAGTCGTCGCCGATCGAGGCCTTCAGCGTCTCGGCCAGCCACTCGGGCAGGTTGTGGCGCAGCTTCTCGGGCAGCGAGGCACGGTCCACCTTCTGCACCTGCGCCAGCCAGTTCTGCTCGGGCTCGGTGAGCGCTGCGCGCAAGAAACCTTCGTTGCCTTGCCAGCCCAGCAAGGCGAGGCGGCGCTCCATCTCGCCCTTGCCCGATTGCGCCAGATGCTGGAACAGCAGGCGCTGGCGCAACACGGTGTAGGTGGTTTCGGCCAGGGTATGGCGCTCGCGTTGACCCAGCTCGCGGTGGGTGCGAAAGAAGTCTGAGACGACGCGGTCGGCGGGGGTGTCGAACTGCAAAACCTTGTTCAGCAGATCGGTGGCGAGTTCGAGCAAGGCATTGGGGTGCATGCCCCGATTATCCTTGCCGCCCATGAGCGATCACGATTTGCCCCCGCTGCCCGAGACTCCGCTCGGCCTGTACCGCCACTACAAGGGCGGCGAGTACGAAGTGATCGGCGTTGCCCGCCACAGCGAAACGCTGGAGCCGCTGGTCGTGTACCGCCCGCTGTACAACCAGACGGGCTGGTGGGTTCGGCCGCATGCCATGTTCTTCGAAACAGCCGATTTCGACGGCACGGTGCGCCCCCGCTTCGAACGCGTCACCCAGACCTGAGGCCTACACCAGCTGCGATTCGCCGCTCACGTGCGTGACCACGCCGTGCTCCATGCGCAGCAGGTCGCTCACCAGCCAACGCACGGCACGCGGGTACATCAGGTGCTCGCGCGCGAGCACCCGGGCCGACAGCGTGGCCTCGCTGTCACCCGGCAAAACCGGCACCACCGTCTGGGCAATGATGGGGCCATGGTCGAGCTCGGCCGTGACGAAGTGCACCGTGGCGCCGGCTGTCTTGCAGCCCGCTTCAATCGCCCGGCGGTGCGTGTGCAAACCAGTGAACGCCGGCAACAGCGAAGGGTGCACATTCACCATGCGCCCTTCGAACTGCTTGACGAAACCGGCCGTCAGGATGCGCATGAAGCCGGCCAGCACCAGCACATCCGGCGCAAAACCGTGCACCACACGCGCCAGCTCGGCATCGAAGGTGTCGCGGTCGCTGAAGGACTTGTGATCCACCACCGCGGTCGCGATGCCACGCGCCTGAGCGAACTGCAAACCGGCCGCACCGGGCCGATTGCTGATGACCGCGGTAATGCGCGCAGGCCAGGCTTCGGTGGCGCAGGCCTGCACGATGGCCTCCATGTTGGAGCCACGCCCTGAAATGAGGATGACTATGTTTTTCATCGGGCCGCAAGTGTAGGTGAGCACCCCCAGCGATAATTCGCGTCCCCTTCGAGAAACACCATGACTGAACGCGCGTCACAACGTGTCTTGACCGGCATCACCACCACCGGCACACCGCACCTCGGCAACTATGTGGGCGCGATCCGCCCGGCGATCAAGGCAAGCCTGGAGCCCGGCGTCGAGAGCTTCTTCTTTCTGGCCGACTACCACGCGCTGATCAAGTGCGACGACCCCGATCGCATCGAGCGCTCGCGCCTGGAGATCGCCGCCACCTGGCTGGCCGCGGGGCTCGACACCAACCGCGTCACCTTCTACCGCCAGAGCGACATTCCCGAGACCCCCGAGCTCACCTGGCTGCTCACCTGCGTCACCGCCAAGGGCCAGATGAACCGCGCCCACGCCTACAAGGCGGCGACCGACGCTAACCTGGCGGCCGGTGAAGACATCGACGCCAACATCACGATGGGCCTGTACAGCTACCCGATCCTGATGGCGGCCGACATCGTGCTGTTCAACGCCCACCGCGTGCCGGTCGGGCGCGACCAGGTGCAGCACATCGAGATGGCGCGTGACGTGGCGCAGCGCTTCAACCACCTGTTCGGCCGGGGCAAGGACATCTTCGTGCTGCCGCGCGCCGAGATCGAAGAAGACGTGGCCATGCTGCCCGGGCTCGATGGCCGCAAGATGTCGAAGAGCTACGACAACACCATCCCCTTGTTCGATGGCGGCGCGAAGGCGTTGAAAGAAGCGGTGGCACGCATCGTCACCGACTCGCGCCTGCCCGGCGAGGCGAAAGACCCCGACAGCTCGTCGCTCGTCACGATCTACGACGCCTTTGCCAGTGCCGAACAAAAGGCCAGCATGCGCGCTGACCTGCGCGCCGGCCTGGGCTGGGGTGACGCCAAGCAACGAGTCGTCGAGTTGATCGAGTCTCACGTGGGCCCGATGCGCGCGCGCTATGAAGACCTGATGGCCCACCCCGAGCATGTGGAAGACGCGCTGATGGCCGGTGCCGCCAAGGCGCGCACCATCGCCCAACCGCTGATGCACGAGGTGCGCCAGGCCGTGGGCCTGCGCAAGATGGTGGCAGTGCCCGGCGCCAAGAGCAGCAAGGCGGAAACGACCAAGCAGGCCCTGCCGGTGTTCAAGCAATACCGCGAGGCCGACGGCCGTTTCCACTTCAAGTTCAGCGCCGCCGACGGCACGCTGCTGCTGCAAGGCGGCGGCTTCACCGAAGGCCGCGAATCGGGCCAGCTCATCAAGCGCCTGAAGACCGAAGGCATCGCCGCCCTGCAAGGTGCGCTGGTGGAGGTGCTGGCGCCTCTGCCGCAAGTCGAAGCCGCACTGAGCGCCCTCGCCGCCCACGACGCGTGAGGCCCATGGCCGGCATCCACGTCACCGACATCGAGTCCGCCATCAACTGGTGGCGCGAGCGCTCGCCATCGCCCGACGGCATCACCGCCTGCCCCGAGGTGCTGGCGCTGGCCGAGACCTACGCACTGATGGTGTACTACCACGAGGCCGAGTGCGACGAAGACTCGATGCCACCCAAGGCCCATGCGGCCTGGCTGGCCTGGTATGCCACCACGCCCGACGCGCCGTGCATCGCCATCTGCTCGACCAGCCAGGGTGACGACATCTGCAAGGGCTGCGGGCGCACCTTCGACGAAGTGCAGCACTGGACAGTGATGACCCCCGGCGAAAAACGCCACACCTGGCGGCGCATCACGATGGAAGGCACGGCCTGGCGCTTCAACCGCTACAGCGAACGTGCCGGCCTGAAGGAAACACCCCCCGCCGAGGGCACGGCTTGACGCAGCACTCGCTGCTGGAGAGCGCACGCCGCATCGCGCCGCTCGCCTGGCCGGTGTTCATCGGCCAGCTCGCGGTGCTGGCCTTCAGCACGGTCGACACGGTGATGGTGGCGCGCTACGCGGCACTCGATCTCGCCGCGCTCGCGGTCGGCGCCGCCGCCTACATCACCATTTTTGTCGGCTTCATGGGCGTGGTGCTGGCCATCGGACCGATCGCCGGGCAGTTGTTCGGCGCGAAAAAGCTCCACGAGGCGGGCGAACAACTGCATCAGGCCGTGTGGCTGGCGCTCGGCCTGTCGGTGCTCGGCAGCGCGTTGCTGTTGATGCCCGACCCCTTTCTCTACGCGGCGCAGACCCAACCGGCGGTGGCCGAGAAGGTGCGCGCCTACCTGGGCTACCTCGCCATTGCCTTGCCGCCGGCGCTCATCTTCCAGGCCTTTCGCGGCTTCAACACCGCGGTGTCGCGGCCCAAGATCGTGATGGTGCTGCAGCTCGTCGGCTTGTCGCTCAAGGTGCCGCTGAATGCGCTGTTGATCTACGGCATGCCGGCCTGGAACGTGCCGTCCATGGGCGCCGCGGGCTGCGGCCTCGCGAGCGCCATCGTGATGTGGCTGCAGCTGCTGCTCGCCTGGTGGGTGCTGCGGCGCGACCCGTTCTACGCACCCTTCGGCCTGCACGTGACGCGGCTCGCCCGGCCCGCGTGGCGCAGCCTCAAGGAGTTGCTGCGCCTGGGTGTGCCGATGGGCCTGTCGATCCTGATCGAGGTGACTGGCTTCACCTTCATGGCGATCTTCATCTCGCGCATCGGCGCCACGGCGGTCGCCGGTCACCAATTGGCGGCCAACCTGGTGTCGCTGATGTTCATGATGCCGCTGGCCATCGGCAACGCCACCACCACCCTGGTGGCGCAGAGCATCGGCGCCAATGCGCCGATGGATGCGCGCCGCCTGGGCTGGCACGGCCTGCAGCTCGGCACGCTGATCGCCGCCGTGTTGGGCACCGTGGTCTACCTCACGCGAGAGAGCGTGCTCGGGGCCTACACCAACAACCCGGTCATCATCGCGGCGGCCATGCCGCTGCTCGCCTGGGTGGCGGTGTTTCACATTGCCGATGCGGCACAGACCATCGCCGCCTTCGTGATGCGCGCCTACCGCGTGGCCACGCTGCCGATGGTGATCTACGCCGTGGCGCTGTGGGGTGTGGGCCTGGGGGGCGGCTACGTCGTGGCCTTCAACCTGACCGGGCTGACGCCGCCCTCGCTGCTCGGGGCACCGGGCTTCTGGTCGACATCGGTCACCGGCCTGGTGTTGTCAGGCGCAGGCTTGTGCGGCCTGATGGCCTGGGTGCTGCGGCACAAGTCCTGAGCCCCCCAGTCGCTACGCTCCTGCCCCCAAGGGGCGCCGTCCGGCTTGGGGCGGCCCGGCGCCGGACACCCCTGCCAAACGAACGACTCACGCCAGTGGGAACCTCAGCTCGAAACAACTGCCACCGCCTTCGCGGGCGGTGCAGCGCACGCTGCCCCCGTGGCGCTCGGCAATCTGCTTGACGAGGCTCAGGCCCAGGCCCACGCCACCGGCCTGCTCGGCATGGCCGGGCAAACGGTAGAAAGGCTCGAAGATGCGCTCGCGCTGCGCTTCGGGCACACCCGGGCCCCGGTCGCACACCTGCACCGACGCCTGGTTGCCATTCGCCGCCACCACCACGACCACGTCATCGCCCGCATAGCGGCGCGCGTTTTCCAGCAGGTTGCGCAGCGCGCGGCGCAGCAGGCGCTCATCGCCCGGCACCGTGACTGAAGCTCCATCGACCGCCGCGTCGACCCGCGCACCCTCTTCGGCAGCGAGTGCCAACAGGTCCACCGGGTCCCGATGGTCCACCCGCTGCACGGCGTCGAGCCGGCTGGCGAGCAGTACCTCTTCGACCAGCGCGTCGAGCTCGGCCACGTTGGTGTCGATCTCGCGCTTCAGGCGCTGCTGTTGTTCGGGCGATGCGTCGTCGAGCATCGAGACGGCCATCTTCATGCGCGCCAGCGGGGAGCGCAGCTCATGGCTGGCATTGGCGAGCAGCGACTGGTGTGAGCGCACCAGGGTCTCGATGCGCTCGGCCGCGAGGTTGAAGCTCGCCGCCACGGCGGCCACCTCGTCGCGGCCCGACACCTCGACACGGTGGTGAAGCTGACCGGCGCCAAATTGTTCGACCCCCTTTTTCAGCGCCTGCAGGCGGCGCGTGAGGTGGCGCACCGCGGGCCAGGCGCCTGCGGCCACCGCAATGAAGAGCAGCACCAGCACCACCACGGGGCCAATGCCGCGTTGCCAAGAGGCCGGCACGAAGGGGGTGTCTGGCCCTGGCAGGCCGCGATCCACCCCATCACGCGGGCCGGTGCCGGGCGGGCCCCGCAGGCCTTTGCGCAAACCGGGGCGCATCACCCACAGCGTGCGGCCGTCGTCCAGGCGGATCGAAAACTGGCGCCCAGCGCCACCGCCCTCGGCCTGGCGCCGCAAAAACGACTCCGAGGCGACGATGCGCTGGCCCTGCACGTCGTCCAGCGCCAAGGGCACTCGCAGGCGCTGCGACCAGTCGAGCAAGGCCGCGGATTGATCGGCCACCGGCGCATCGATGCCCGGCAACGAGCGCTGGATCAGGTCACCCCAGGCCGCCATGCGTTCGGAGAGAGCCGATTCGGTGTTCTGCCTCTCCTGCTCGATCTGGCGCTGGAACAGCCAGCCCGAGCCGAACGCGAACAGCAGCAGCACCGCCACCACGGTCAGGTAGATCCGCAGCGTGAGCGTTCTCATGGAGCCCCCCAGTCGCTCCGCTCCTGCCCCCAGGGGGCGCCGCCCAGCGGCCCAGCAAAGCCGGCTCCGCGGGCGTTGCTCGATGAAGGTTTCGCTACGCTCACCTCTGCGCTCTGCGCCAATGCATCAGTCCGCGTCATCAGCGTCCTGCTTTTTTGCGAACACGTAGCCCGCACCACGGACGGTGAGCACGCGGCGTGGCGCCTTGGGGTCGTCTTCGATGACCGCGCGGATGCGCGAGATGTGCACGTCGATCGAGCGGTCGAAGGCTTCGAGCGGGTGACCCTTGAGCATGTCCATGATCTGGTCGCGCGAGAGCACACGGCCCGGGCTTTGCGCCAGCACCACCAGCAGGTCGAACTGGTGGCTGGTGAGGTCGCAGGGCTGGTTGCCCAAGCGGGCCACACGGGCGCCGAGGTCGATCTCGAGCCGGCCGAAGCGCAGCACCTCGTCGGCCGCCGCCACCGGCGCGGCGCGGCGCAGCAAGGCCTTCACGCGGGCCAACAGCTCGCGCGGCTCGAAGGGCTTGGGCAGATAGTCGTCGGCCCCGAGCTCCAGGCCGACGATGCGGTCCATGGGCTCGCCACGGGCGGTGAGCATCAGCAAGGGCAGCTGCCGCGTGCGCGGGTTGCCGCGCAACTCGCGGCAGAGGTCGAGGCCATCACCATCGGGCAGCATCAGATCGAGCACCAAGGCGTCGTAGGCCTCACCGGCCAGGCGCTCGCGCCCCTGGGCCAGCGAGCCGGCCACCTCGACCTTGTAGCCCGAACCACGCAGGTAGTCGCCCACCATCGCGGACAGGCGGGCATCGTCATCGATCAACAGCAAGCGGGCACTCATCGCAGCGGCATCCTCAGGTGAGGCCGCGCGGCGCAGTGAGGGCCGCGGGGCCAGGACTGAATCAGAACACACAGCTGGCCTGCCTTACTTGGCGGGGGCACTCGCCGCGCCACGGCGCTGCATGTGCTCCTGCCGCTGCTGGGCACGCTGCTTCAGGCTCTCACCCAGCTTCACACGCTGCTCGGGCGTGAGCACGGCGCTGATGTCGAGCATGGCCTGGGTCATGCGCTTGCTGGACTGGTCGTGCTGGGCCAGGCGTTGCACACGCAGCGCCTCGACCGCCCGCGCATCCACCACCGGGGCAGTGAACAGCGCCAGGCCCTGCTCACGCTGGCCGCGCGTGGCGTCGCGCTGGGCCTTCAGGTCGGCGGCGGCAGTCTGTGCAATTTGTTTGATCTGCGCGCGCTGCGCATCGGTGGCGTTGACGCTGTCGAGCATGCGGTCCAGCCCGCGCCCCATGTGGCCACCGTGTCCCATGAACATGCCGTGGCCACCCATGTCACCACCCCCACGCGGGCCATGGTCGTGAGCCCAGGCCGACACGGCCAGCGTGCCTGCTACGGCCACCATCAGGCCCAGCGCCATGCGCCGGATACCAAGCGACTGCTTGGTGGTCGAAAACTTGGACGTCGTTGCTTGAACCATCTCGTACTCCTTGAGAACTTGGGCATGAACGCCCATGAACCTATGGTCTGCCACCGGGGTGAACGGGGGGTGGCTGGGGGGTAAAGATGTGTGAACTGTCACGGCCGTGCGAAAACGCCTCAAGACCACTTGGTTTCAGACGATAAACGTCTCACCCGCCGTGGCAACACAACCCTGTTCGGCGGCCAACTCATGTCCAATCCGCTCCCGGCCGCTGGCAACGTTGTCCCCCTGCGACGCTCCACCGCGCGGGTTGGTGACGCGCCTGCCGCAGCGGCGCCGAACGCGGCCAACGCCCTGCCAGTGGAAGAAAACGACAGCAATGCCGCCGCCCCGCCCACGTCGCAAGAGCGCGAGCAACAACGCCGCCGTGCGTGGATGCGCGAATGCGCGGTCATCGCCGCCAGCTACGCCCAGAACGGGGTGTTCATCGGCTTATTTGCCCTCACCGGCACCGTCTCCTGGGCAGCCGGCGCCTTGTACGCCCTACCGGGCCTGGTGGTCAGCGCCGTCATCGCCTATCTGATCAAGAGCGGTTGGAGCGCGCGCCTCAAAGACAGCAGCATGTCTTGCGTGCACTCCATGGCCAGCGCCGTGCTGTGCCTGCTGGGGGTGGCCTTGTTTCCGCAGATGGCGTTCGCCTATGCGCTGATGCTGTTCACGGTCTTCATCACCGCCACCTACCGCAACCCCAAGCGGCAGGTGCAGGTCATGCTCGCCATCGTCAGCCTGCTGTTTGCCGGGCTCACGCTGGGTCTCGGGCGGCGCTTGCAGATTCCCCACGGCTCCAGTGCGGAGCAGTTCCTCACCTGGCTGTTCTTCGTGGCCACGCTCGGGCGCTGCGTGATGTTGAGCGTGATCAACGTGCAAAACAACCGCCTGCTGCGAGACCGAGGCCAGCAGATGGCGGCCACGCTGGCGCAGATCGAGCGCCTGGCCAACCACGACGAGCTGACCGGTGTGCTAAACCGCCGCCGTCTGCTGCAGATCCTGGCCGAGGAAATGGCCCACACCGACCGCAGCGGCACGCCGGTCAGCGTGGCCTTGTTCGACCTCGACCACTTCAAGACCGTCAACGACACCCTGGGCCACTTGAGCGGCGACCAGGTGCTCAAACACTTCGCGGCGGCCGTGCAAGCCCAGGCCCGCACCACCGACCGGTTCGGGCGCTATGGCGGCGAAGAATTCCTGCTCATCCTCACCGGTGCCGACCTGGCGCAGGCCGAGCAGGCCGTCGAGCGCACACGCCAGGCCCTCGCCCAGGTCGACTGGAGCAGCGTGGCGCCGGGCCTTCGCATCACCTTCTCGGCCGGCATCGCCAACTACCGCGAAAAAGAAAGCGCCGAGTTGCTGCTCGGCCGCGCCGACCTCGGCCTGTACTCGGCCAAGCACGCCGGGCGCAATTGCACCCGTGCCGCCTGAAGCAAAAGCCGACGCCATGAGCCAACTGACCCTCGCCACCAGCCAACCCGCCGCCTCCGCGGTGACTGACGACGACGCCGCGCAGAAAGCCCGTCAAGCCCAGCAGAAGAAGACAGCGCACATGGTGCGCAACAACTATCTGATCGCCTTCAGCTACCTGATCGACGGCGTGGTGCTGGCACTGTTCCACCTGGCGGGCACCATCAGCTGGGTGCCCGTCGTCGCCTACACCGGCTCAGGTCTGGTCATTGCGTTCACCACCGGCTGGCTCATCGGCAGCGGCCGGACACAACGCTTCAAGGACCCGGGCATCGTCATCGGGCAGACCATTCCCGCCCAGTTGCTCCAGCTGGGAGCGATGTACTTCTTCCCTGAAATCGGCTTCATGTTCGCGCTGCTGCTCTTCATCGTCTACTCGACGCTCACGATGCGGCTGGAGGTGCGCCAGGCCTTGCTCGCCTGGGGCCTCATCAGCGTAGCGTCAGCCGCCATGCTGGGTTTGAGCGGCCAAGCCTTGCGCATCCCCGACAGCACCCTGGCCGAACAGCTGATCTCGATGGCGTTTTTTGCGCTCACTCTGTGGCGCTGCGTCTGGCTGGGCGCCTACAACACCGGCATGACCGCGCTGCTGAAAAAACGCAGCACTGAACTGGCCGGGCTCACCGCCAAGGTCGACCAGCTCGCCCACCACGACGAACTCACCGGCCTGCTCAACCGCCGCAGCCTGCTCGCCTCGCTGCACGACGAAATGCAGCGCGCCGACCGCCAGAAAACGGCGCTGTGCGTGGGCATCCTCGACCTCGACAAATTCAAATCGGTCAACGACACCCTGGGCCACCTGGCCGGCGACAAGACGCTGAAGATCTTCGCCAACACACTCACCGGCCACGCCCGCAAGTCAGACCGGTTCGGCCGCTATGGCGGTGAAGAGTTCTTGTTGATCATGACCGGCACCGACCCCGACGCTGCCCTGGTGCCACTGGACCGCATGCGCGACGCCCTGGCCGAGGCCGACTGGAGCGAAGTGGCCCCCGGCTTCGGCGTGACCTTCTCATGCGGCGTCGCGTGCTACCAGCCCGGCGAAAGCGCCGAAGTGCTGCTGCAGCGGGCCGACGAAGCGCTCTACCGCGCCAAGGCCGACGGGCGCAACTGCACGCGGCTGGGGTGACCGTTTCTTCAGCAAGACACGGGGGCTTCGTTACGAAGCCCGTGTGTTGGCGGCGCCACTGGCCGCGGCCTCACGCTCACTTTGCCTGCAGACGATTGATGTATTCGAGCAAGGCAAGAATGCGCGCGCGCACGTACGCGTCGGGGTCGTAGGGCACATCGACGTAGTACTCGCCCGCCTGGATCTTGTACTCGCGGCCCCACACCGGCATGTCGCGACTGCCGTGCGACGGCACGTTTGCGCCGTCGATCACGTCGTACAGCCGCGCCATCGGAAACACACCGCCCGCATTCTTCGCCAGCAGCGTGAGATCGGGCGGGCTCTTGGTCAGCATCTCCACCAGGGGTCCCTGGCCCTTGCCGGAAAGACCATGGCAACTCGCGCAGTTCGCGTCGAACTCACGCTTGCCGAAGTCGACCCGCGCCGGCTTGGCCTGAGCCAGCGCCATACCTGCAAACCCTGCGCACAGCGCAGCCACGACGAGAGGTTTCACGACGCCCTTCATGGAGTCCTCCAGCATTTGATCGAACACAGGGTCACAGAATGCCCCGCGCCGCAGCGGCTGGATTGACAAAGCGCAAGCCATCACCACCTGCCTCCCGGCTCGGCGCCGTCACCGGCGAGGGCGAAAAAAAGCCCGCGCGAGGCGGGCTTCTTGACTGGAGGAGAGGGAGGGATTCGAACCCTCGGTACCTTGCGGTACGCCTGATTT
>NZ_JADMJX010000194.1 GCF_018780185.1 Rhizobacter sp. | reverse complement strand
GTCTTGGTGACTTTCATCAAAACACCTGGCTCTTGACGATCTGCATCAGGTACTGCCCGTAGCCGTTCTTCAGCATGGGTTGAGCCATGGCTTCGAGCTGCACAGAGGTGATCCACCCCGAGCGGAAGGCGATCTCTTCAGGGCAGGCCACCTTCAAACCTTGGCGCTTCTCCAGCGTTGCAATGAACTGCCCCGCTTCCATCAGGCTGTCGTGCGTGCCCGTATCGAGCCAGGCATAGCCGCGCCCCATGATCTCGACGTTGAGCTTTCCCAGTTCAAGATAGCGTGCATTGACGTCGGTGATTTCCAGCTCGCCCCGCGGCGACGGTTTGATGCTGGCGGCGATGTCGCACACCTGCTCGTCGTAGAAGTACAGGCCGGTGACGGCGTAGTTGCTCTTGGGCACCTTGGGCTTTTCTTCGATGCTCAAAGCGCGCTTGTTGGCGTCGAATGCCACCACGCCGTAACGCTCGGGGTCGTGCACGTGGTACGCGAACACCGAGGCACCCGAAGTGCGGCGGGCCGCCGAATGCAGCAGGCCTTGCAGGTCGTGGCCGTAGAAGATGTTGTCGCCCAGCACCAGCGCGCTCGGCTGGCCATTGACGAACTTTTTGCCCAGGATGAACGCCTGCGCCAAGCCGTCAGGGCTGGGCTGCACGCAGTAGCTGATGTTGACGCCCCATTTGGCGCCGTCACCCAGCAGCGCTTCGAAGCGCGGTGTGTCTTGCGGCGTGCTGATGAGCAGGATGTCGCGGATGCCGGCCAGCATCAGCGTGGCCAGCGGGTAATAGACCATCGGCTTGTCGTACACCGGCAGCAGCTGCTTGCTGATGGCCAGCGTGGCCGGGTGCAGCCGGGTGCCGGAGCCGCCGGCGAGGATGATGCCCTTGCGGGCGATTGCTGTGCTCATGGGGTGCCGCTCGGTTGAAGGGTCGTCAGGTCAGGGTTTCGGTGAGCATGCGCTCGACACCGGTCTGCCAGGCCGGCAGGGTGAAACCGAAAGCCTGTTGAAGTTTTTGCGTGCTCATGCGCGAGTTGCCAGGCCGCTTGGCCGGCGTCGGGAAGGCGCTGGTGGGCACGGGCTCGATCGCGCTGGCACCCACCTTGATCGGCTGGCCGGCCCGGCGCGCGAACTCGATCACGTGTTGGGCGTAGCCGTGCCAGCTGGTTTCGCCTGAGGCGACGGCGTGGTAGGTGCCGCCCAGCTGCGGCTGCTGCTGCGCGGCGCGCAGCGCGTGGGCAGTGATGTCGGCCAGCAACTCGGCACCGGTGGGCGCGCCGATCTGGTCGTTGATCACGGTCAGCTTGTCGCGCTCTTTGGCCAGGCGCAGCATGGTCTTGGCGAAGTTGCCGCCGCGGGCGGCGTAGACCCAGCTGGTTCTGAAAATCAGGTGGCGCACGCCGCTGGCGCGAATGGCGTCTTCGCCTTCGAGCTTGGTCTGGCCATAGACGCTCAAGGGGCCGGTGGGCGAGTCTTCGAGCCACGGGTTGCTGCCACTGCCGTCGAACACGTAGTCGGTGCTGTAGTGGGCGAGCCATGCGCCGAGCGCAGCCGCTTCGCGGGCCAGCACGCCAACGGCCGACGCGTTGATGGTGCGGGCGAGCTCAGGCTCGCTTTC
>NZ_JADMJX010000147.1 GCF_018780185.1 Rhizobacter sp. | reverse complement strand
GCCACGCCGGTCGGGTGGAACTGCCAGAACTCCATGTCTTCGAGCGGGATGCCGGCACGCGCCGCCATGCCCAGGCCGTCGCCGGTGTTGATGAACGCGTTGGTGCTGGCCGCGAAGATGCGCCCGGCCCCGCCGGTGGCGAGCAGCACGGTCTTGGCTTCGAAGATGTGCAGGTCACCGGTTTCCATCTCGAGCGCGGTGACACCGACCACATCGCCTTCGGCATCGCGGATCAGGTCGAGCGCCATCCACTCCACGAAGAAGTTGGTGCGCGATTTCACGTTTTGCTGGTACAGCGTGTGCAGCATCGCGTGGCCGGTGCGGTCGGCCGCGGCGCAAGCGCGTTGCACCGGCTTCTCGCCGTAGTTGGCGGTGTGGCCACCGAACGGGCGCTGGTAGATGGTGCCGTCGGGGTTGCGGTCAAACGGCATGCCGAAGTGCTCGAGCTCGTACACGACCTTCGGAGCCTCGCGGCACATGAACTCGATGGCGTCCTGGTCGCCCAGCCAGTCGGAGCCCTTCACGGTGTCGAAGAAATGGTAGTGCCAGTTGTCCTCGGACATGTTGCCGAGCGAGGCACCGATGCCGCCTTGCGCCGCCACCGTGTGCGAGCGGGTCGGGAACACCTTGGACAGCACGGCCACGTTCAGGCCGGCTTGTGCCAGCTGCAGCGAGGCGCGCATGCCGGAGCCGCCGGCCCCGACGATCACGACGTCGAACTTTCTCTTGGAAACAGTTGCGCTCACGATCACATTCTCCAAAGCACTTGAATCGCCCAACCCGCACAGCCCACCAGCCAGACGATGGTGCACACCTGGAGCACCAGCTTGACGGCAACCGGTTTCACGTAATCCATCAGCACGTCACGGATGCCAACCCACACGTGGTACAGCAGGGAAACGATGGTCACGAAGGTCAGCACGCGCATCCATTGCGGGCTGAAGATGCCGGCCCATTTGTCGTAGCCCATGGGGCCGGGCAGCAAGACCTGCACGATCACGACCAGGGTGAAAAGTGCCATCAGCACGGCCGTGACACGCTGTGCCAGCCAGTCGCGCAGCCCGTAATGCGCGCCGACCACCACGCGCTTGGAACCGTAATTCGGTGTCGTCATGTTGATTGCCTGAAGCTCAAAAACTCAGAAGAACAGCTTGAAGCCGAGCGCCAGCGTGAGCACGATGCTCAGACCCAGCGTGACCAGCGCGGAACTGCGGCCGAACTCCTTGGAAACCGCGTGGGTGGCGTCCATCCAGAGGTGGCGCAGGCCGGCGATGAAGTGGTGCAGGTAAGCCCAGATCAGGCCCAGCACCACCAGCTTGAAGAACCAGCCGGGCAAGAACCCGACGCCTCCGACGAACACGCTGGTGAACTGGCTGTAGGTGATCTCTGAAGTGAGGCTGGTGTCGAACATCCAGATGATGAACGGCATCAGCAAGAACATCAGGATGCCGCTCACGCGGTGGAGGATGGAGACGACCGCTGCGGGCGGCAGCTTGTACTGCGTCGCCTCGATCAGCTTCATGTTTGAACCGGGTCTTTGTTTTGTTGATGTGACTGCCATACCCAACCTTGTGAAACCAGACGAAACTTTCGGAGTTTATTGCAATGCAGCAGGGTTTCGCCGGATGCG
>NZ_JADMJX010000166.1 GCF_018780185.1 Rhizobacter sp. | reverse complement strand
CCCGAGCTGCGCCTGTACGTGACCACCGCGAAGTGGAACGACGCGGCCAACGCGGCATCGGGCATCGGCGGCCTGACGGGTCTGGGCAACGGCAAGACCAAGGGCACCAGCTACGGCGCACAGGCCGAGATCTGGTTCTGAGTGGTTTGAACGGGGCCTGAACTCGGCCCGCCGCCAAGCTTGAAACCTCGGCACACCAGCACCGATGCGCCTCGGGGGAAACACCCCGAGGCGCAGTTGAACGCTGTCTTAACATCGCGGCCACGATCACCCGACCGCCCGATGAAACTCCTGCTCGCCGAAGACGACACCATCCTGGCCGACGCACTCAGCGCCAACCTGAAAGGCTGCGGCTTCGAGGTGGAGGTGGCCGAGAACGGCGCGGTGGCCGAGTACCTGCTGCTGCGCCACGAGTTCGACATCGGCGTGCTCGACCTCGGCCTGCCGCTGGTCGATGGCCTCACGGTGCTGAAGAAGGTGCGCGCCGCCAAACCGAGCCTGCCGATGATGGTGCTGACCGCCCTCGACGGCATGGAGCAGCGGGTGGCCGGCCTCAACGCCGGGGCCGACGACTACCTGACCAAGCCATTCGACTTCCCCGAGCTCGAAGCGCGCATCCGCGCCCTGCTGCGCCGCGCGCACGGCGCGGCCGGCAGCGCCGCCGTGCAACAGGCCGGCCTGCTGCGCTTCGACCGCGAAGCGCGCCGCGCCAGCATCGACAAGACCCCGCTCGAACTCTCGCCACGCGAGTGGACCCTGCTCGACCTGCTGCTGACCCAGCGTGACCGCGTGGTCACCAAGGAGCAGATCGTGCAAGGCTGGACGCCCGACCCCAACGAGCAGAACCCGGGCTCGATCGAGGTCTACATCCACCGCCTGCGGCGCAAGCTCGAAGGCTCGAAGGTGTCGATCCGCACGGTGCGCGGGCTGGGTTACCTGTTAGAGACGGAAGCTTGACGTGTCACCCACTCCTTCTCCGTTCGCCCTGAGCCTGCCGAAGGGAGCCAGCGCCGTGCTGTGCGCACCCTTCGACAGGCTCAGGGCGAACGGGGAAAGAAGCTCAGCCCGACCGGAATAACGCGTGATGCTCCGCCGCCTGACGTCACGCCTGCCCGGCCTCACCCCCGGCACCCGCTCGCTGCACCGCCACCTGCTGTTGTGGCTGCTGCTGCCGCAACTGGTGTTGTGGCTGGCCGCCGCGAGCTTCACCTACCAGCTGGCCGGCCGCTACGCCAACCAGGCCATCGACGCGAGCCTGACCACCGCGTCGCGCGCGCTGGCGCGCCAGGTCAAGCCGAGCGGCAGCGGGCTGTTGATCGACTTCCCGCGCGCCGCACAAGACATCATCGAAGCCGACCCCGACGACCGGGTGTACTACATGGTGAGCACGCCACCGGGCGAGTTCATCCTCGGCAACAGCCAGATGCCGCAGCCGCCGGCCGACATCACCGACCCGCGTCTCGGGCAGCCCTACCTCTACGACGGCGTGGTGCGCGACAAGTCGGTCGGTGACACCCCGCGCGAGGTCAACGTGCGTGTGGTCGCGCTCTACCTCGCCTATGGCGAACCCGGCAAGCCGCAGCGCATGCTGGTGCAGGTGGCGCGCAGCCGCGCGAGCCGCGAAGAGCTGGCCCGGCAGATCCTGATCGATACCGCCCTGCCCTTGTCGCTGCTGATCGTGTTGATGTCGGTCATCGTGTGGGGCGGCATCCGCGGCGGGCTGGCACCGCTCGCGCGGCTGCGCAGCGTGGTCGAGAGCCGCGCCATCAACGACCTCGCGCCGATCCGCCTGGAGGCCGCGCCCGAAGAAGTGCGCAGCCTGGCGCTGGCGCTCAACACCCTGCTGGCCGAGGTGCGAGACAACGTCAACGCACAAAAGCGCTTCATCAGCGACGCCGCGCACCAGCTGCGCACGCCACTCGCTGGACTGAAGAGCCAGACCGAGCTGGCGCTCGCGAGCGCCACCGTGCACGCCGACCCCGAGCTGCACGCCCGGCTGCAACGGGTGCACGAGAGCGCCACCCGCAGCGCCCACCTGGTGAGCCAGCTGCTGGCGCTGGCGCGGGCCGAGCCCGAGGCGGCCATGGCGCAGTCACGCACCCGCTTCGACCTGCAGCGCTTGGCGCGCGAGGTGGCGGCCGAGCAGGTGCCGCGCGCGCTGGCGGCCGGCATCGACCTCGGCAGTGACGAAAGGGCGGACGACGACGGCCCGAGCGACGCGCCGCTCTACGTGATGGGCAATGCGATGCTGATCCGCGAGGCGCTGGTCAACCTGGTCGACAACGCCATCCGCTACGCCGGGCGCGGCGCGAGCATCACCGTGAGCGCACATGCACAAGGCAGCGAGGCCGTGGTCACGGTCGAAGACACCGGCCCCGGCGTGCCCGACAGCGAACACGAGCACATCTTCCAGCGCTTCGTGCGCGCCACGAACGAGGGCAACGGCTGCGGCCTGGGTCTCGCGATCGTCAAGGAGATCGTCGAGCGCAGCAGCGGCAGCGTCACGCTGCAATCAGTGAAGCCGCAGGGGCTGCGCGTGATCGTGCGGTTTCCACTGGCCGGCTGACCCTGCGGCCACAGGCCTGGGGCGGCACCAGCAGCTGAAAGCGTGTCACCCCCCAGCCTTCGGCCACCCACTGGCTGCCCGAGTCGAGCGTCAGCGTGTCGCCGGTGGTGAGCCAGATGTCTTCGGCCGGTGCCTTCGCCGTGCCTTCGCGGGTCAACCACAGGCGGCCCTCGGTCACGTGCAGCTCGCGCACCCCAGGCCCGATCTCCAGGCGCATGGCTTCGCCCCCTTCGAGCGCCCACAGGGCGGTCGACGAGGTCGATGAGTGTTGCTTTTCGAGCATCAGTTGGCTGTTCATGGGGTGGCTCCTTGGGCTGGTGTAGCTGGAGAATAGGGGGCCACACCCAGCCCGTCCAATGAATTGCCGACACCGCATTAACGCGTTTTGCTCATGAATACACCACTGCGCCGCCGCCCCCTCTCGGTCGGCCCGATCCGGGCCTTCGAGGCCGTCTCTCGCCACCTGAGCTTTCGTGCCGCGGCCGACGAGCTGAGCCTCACGCAGTCGGCCATCAGCCGGCAGATCCAGGCGCTCGAAGACGACATGGGCGCCACGCTGCTGCTGCGCGGCACGCGCAAGGTCGAGCTCACCGCCGAAGGCGCGATGTTCCTGCGCGCGCTCGCGCCCAGCCTGGCACGCATCGACGCCAGCGTGCAGCAGGTGCGCCAGTCGCTCGGGCGCAAGGTGGTGAGCGTGAACACCTTTGCCTCGTTTGCCTCGCTGTGGCTGCTGCCGCAGATGGAAGCGTTTCAGCGCGAGCACCCGGAGATGGACATCCGGGTGTCGGCCAGCGACGTGATCGCCAACGCCAACGACCCCGAGTTCGACCTGATCCTGCGCTACACCAGCCAGGAGAAGGTGCCGCCCAACGCGCGGCGCCTGTTCGGCGAGGTGATCACGCCGGTGATCAGCCCCTGGCTGGCCGAGCAGATCAGGAACGGCCAGGCGCCGCCGCTGTCCACCCCCGAGCACCTGGCCCAGCACACCCTGACCGAAGAAGACGACTACCGCCCGACCGCCGAATTCCTGAGCTGGCGCCACTGGCTGGCGCAGCAGGGCGCGCCCGACGTGCAGCCCCGGCGCTGGCTGTACCTCAATTTCACCTACCAGCAGGTGCAGAGTGCGCTCGCCGGCCAGGGCGTGGCGCTGGCGCGCCTGCCGCTGGTGGCCGAACAGCTGGAGCGCGGCGACCTGGTCGAGCCCTTCGGCCCGGCCGGCCGTGTGGCGACCCATCTGGCCTACTGGCTGATCACCCCGGCCGGCAGCCGCTCACGCAAGGAGGTCGACGAGTTCTGCAGCTGGGTCGAGCAGCGCTCGGCGCAGACCCGGCTGGCACTGGGCGAAACTGCATAAAGGCCTCAAAACAAACCGTTCGCCCTGAGCCTGTCGAAGGGCCTGGTGGCGTGCGTGCAAGCCCTTCGACAGGCTCAGGGCGAACGGATCTTTTGCGGGCCTCTACGCCACCACACCCCGCTCGGTCACGATCAACGCCAGCGGCTGGTCATGCGGCTCGGCCGCAAACTCGGCCTCGCTCACCTCCCCCACGCCCCAAGCCACCCCCACCGCGGTGACGTGCGGGTTGGCCGCCAGCCAGCGGTCGAAGTAGCCGCCGCCGTAGCCCAGCCGGTAACCGCTGCGGGTGAAGCCCACGCAGGGCACGAGCACCACATCGGGTGTCACCGGGGCGCCATCGCTGGCGGCAATGCCGCACTCGTCTTTCAACGGGGGTGGGGCCCCGTCCCACAGCCGGTAGTGCATCTGCCGCGCCTCACGCCGCACAAAAGGCAGGGCCAATGAAAAGGAAGTACCCACCTTGTCGTCGTGCCAGAGGGGCGCTGCGTTAAATTCGGAGCGCATCGGCCAGTAGACACCCAGGCACTCGGGCTCCAGACGGTCGATGATTTGCCCCAACTCCTGCACGATCAATGTCTGCGCCGATGAAACCTCCGGCGACAAAACGAATCGTTCACGGGCTGCCAGCAGTTGCGCACGCAAGGCTTGGCGAGGTGTGGGTGGCGCAGCAGACACGATGAACAGTCAAGGAATGAGTTTGAAATCAGTATATGAGCCGGTCTTGCCACGACGCCTGTTGACACTGGTCGGCCTGGTCACGGCCCTGATGGCGGGCTCCTGGCCGGCGCAGGCGCAGACCAACGGCAACGAGGTGATCCTGGAAGCGCGCGCGGCCCACGGCAGGAAAGACGGCAACCAGCTCGCCACCCTGCGCGCTCGCGCCCTGCTCGAGCGCCACCCGCTGGCGATGTGGGTCGACTACTGGCAGCTCAACAACCGGCTGTACGCGGCCTCCATCGACGAGGTCGAATCCTTCTACCGGCGCTGGAGCGGCACCTACGTCGAAGACCGGCTGCGCAACGACTGGCTGCTCGAACTCGGCCGCCGCCGCGAATGGAAGGCGCTCGCCGCCGACTACCCGCGCTTTCGCATGAACGACGACCGCGAGGTCAGCTGCTACGCCCTGCTCGCCAACCACCTCGATGGCAAAGACGTGCGCAGCGCCGCGCGCGCCGCCTGGCTGGCCCAGCGTGAAGGCGACGACGGCTGCAACCTGCTCGGCGCCGCGCTCTTCGAAGCCCGGCTCATCACCGAAGACGATGCCTGGCGCCGCGCGCGCCTCGCCATCGACGGCAACAAGCCCAAGGCGGCCCAGCAATCGGCCGCGCTGGTCAGCGCACGCGCCGGCACCGACGCCGCGGCGCTGTCCGACAACCCCTCGCGTTACCTCACCACGCTCACCGCCAAGACCCGCCACGACAAGGAGCTCGCCACGCTCGCGCTGATGCGCCTGGCCAGCAGCGACCCCGATGCCGCGGCCATCGCCCTGCGCACCCGCTGGGAAGCCGCCCTGCCCGCCGAGCTGGCCGCCTGGGCCTGGGCGGCCGTGGGCAAACAAGCGGCGATGAAGCTGCTGCCCGACGCCTCCGAGCACTACCAGCGCGCCGCCCAGCTCGCGAGCAAGGCCACCGTCGAGATCGACTGGGCCGACGACACCCTCGCCTGGAAAGCCCGCGCCGCGCTGCGCGCCAACAACGGCAAGCCGCGTTGGCAGCAGGTGATGCAGGCCATCAACGCGATGAACCCCGTCGAGCAACGCGATTCGACCTGGGTCTACTGGAAGGCGCGCGCCCTGCAAGCCCTGGCCGACGATTCGACCGAGCCCGAGGCCATGACGGCGCAGGCGCAAGAGATGCTCGGCACCCTGGTCGGCCAGCTCCACTTCTACGGCTCGCTCGCCGCCGAAGACCTGGGCCAGCCCATCACCCTGCCGCAACCACCCTTGCCGCCCACCGAGGCCGAGCGCCAGGCGGCGCAGCGCTCGCCCGCGCTGCTGCGCGCGCTGCAGCTCATCGCCATCGGCCTGCGCAACGAGGGCGTGCGCGAATGGAACTTCACCCTGCGTGGCATGGACGACCGCGCCCTGCTCGCCGCCGCCCAGATGGCCTGCGACCGCGAGGTCTGGGACCGCTGCATCAACACCAGCGACCGCACACGCAACGAGGTCAACATGGCGCAGCGTTTCCCCACGCCCTTCCGCAAGGAGATGCAGGCCCGCAGCCGCGAGCTGGGGGTCGATGCGGCCTACATGTACGGGCTGATCCGCCAGGAGTCGCGCTTCGTGATGGACGCACGCTCCCACGTGGGCGCCTCGGGGCTGATGCAGATCATGCCGGCCACCGCCCGCTGGACGGCCAAGAAGATCGGCATCCCGTACACGCAGGAGATGATCACCGACCGCGACGTGAACCTGAAGCTCGGCACCCAGTACCTGCGCCTCGTGCTCGACGACTTCGAGGGCTCGCAGGTGCTGGCCGCGGCGGCCTACAACGCCGGCCCGAGCCGCTCGCGCCGCTGGCGCGAAGGCCCGCAGCTGGAGACCGCCGTGTGGGCCGAAAACGTTCCCTTCAGCGAAACCCGCGACTACGTGAAGAAGGTGTTGTCGAACGCCACCTTCTACTCGGCCCTGCTCAACAACCCCTCGGCCACGCAGGCGCCGTCGCTCAAGGCGCGGCTCGGCCGCCTGATCGGGCCCAGGCAAGGCCCACCCTCCCCCGTCGACAAGGATCTGCCGTGACCCATGTTCTCGTGCTCGGCGGCACAGGTTTCGTCGGCCGCAGCCTGTGCGAAAAACTGGTCGAGCGCGCACGCGGCGGCGAAGGCTGCATCACCGTGCCAAGCCGGCAACCGCAGCGTGCCAAGGCGATCCAGCTGCTGCCCACCGTCGAGCTGGTGCAGGCCGACGTGCACGACGAAGCGCAGCTCACGCGGCTGGTGGCGGGGCACGATGTGGTGATCAACCTGGTGGCCATCCTGCATGGCAGCGAGGCCGCGTTTGCCCACGCCCACGTCGAGCTGCCGGGCAAGCTGGCGCGCGCCTGCCTGGCCAACGGCGTGCGGCGCGTGGTGCACGTGAGCGCGCTCGGCGCGTCGCTCATCGCGCCCTCGCGGTACCTGCGCTCCAAGGCCGAAGGCGAGGCCGTGCTGCGAAGTGCGGGGCTCGATCTGACGCTGCTGCGCCCCTCGGTGATCTTTGGTACCGAAGACCGTTTCCTCAACCTCTTTGCGAAGCTGCAAAAGGTGTTCCCGCTGATGCCGCTGGCGGGCGCCGACGCGCGCTTCCAGCCGGTGTGGGTCAACGACGTGGCGCAGGCCATCGTGAATGCGATCGATCGGCCCGGCAGCATCGGCCAGGCCTACGAATGCACCGGCCCGCGTGTCTACACCCTGGCCGAGCTGGTGCGGCTGGCGGGGCGCTGGTCGGGGCATGAGCGGCCGGTGATCCCGCTGCCCGCAGCGCTCGGCCGACTGCAGGCGATGGCAATGGAGTGCCTGCCGGGTGAGCCGTTGATGTCGCGCGACAACCTCGCGTCGATGCAGGTGCCCAACGTGGCCACCGGCGCGCAGCCGGGCCTCGATGCGCTGGGTGTGCACGCCACGCCGCTCGAAGCCGTGATGCCCGAATGGCTGGCGCGTGGCGGCGGCGCGTGGCGGCTCGACCAGTGGCGCCGAGGGGCGGGCCGCGCCTGAGCGGGTGATGCGGCTGATGCGGGCGAGGCATGGCTGCCATGCCGCGTTGTCATCGCCAGAAGGCGCTCGCTCGCCTAGCATGTGAGGCCCTCTTCGACCTCCGCACAAAGGCCTTGCACCATGTCCCTGCAGCTCTACATCGGCAACAAGAACTACTCCTCCTGGTCCATGCGCCCCTGGGTGCTGCTCACGCAGGCAGGCATCCCGTTCGAAGAGCGCATGTTGCGTTTCGACTCGTTTGATGCCAGCTCGAAATTCAAGGCCGACGTGATGCGCCTGAACCCAGTCGGCAAGGTGCCGGTGCTGGTCGACGACGGCTTCGCGGTGTGGGACACGCTGGCGATTGCCGAATACCTGGCCGAAAAATTCCCCGACAAGAAGCTGTGGCCCACCGACGTGAAAGCGCGTGCCCGCGCACGCAGCGTCTGTGCCGAGATGCATTCGGGCTTTGGCGCGCTGCGCAACCACTTCGGCATGAACATCGAAGCCTCGCTGCCCGACGTCGGCAAGCGGGTGCTGGCCGAGCAGCCGCAGGCCCGCGCCGACCTCGAGCGCATCGTGCAGATGTGGAGCGAGTTGCTCGCCACCCACAAAGGGCCGCTGCTGTTCGGTGAGTTCAGCATTGCCGACGCATTCTTTGCGCCGGTCGTCAAACGCATCGTCACCTACGCGTTGCCGGTACCGCCCGCGATCCAGGCCTACATCGACCGTGTGCAGGCCTTGCCCAGCGTGGCCGCGTGGACCAAGGACGCGCTCGCCGAGCACGACTTCCTGGCCTTCGAAGAGTCGTACCGCACCTCGCGCTGACGAACCTACACTGCCATCCCATGAAGATGTGGATGGTCGGTGGTGCGGTGCGCGATGCCCTGTTGGGCTTGCCGGTGAACGACCGCGACTGGGTCGCGGTCGGCGCCACGCCGCAAGAGATGGTCGACGCCGGCTACACGCCGGTAGGCAAGGACTTCCCCGTCTTCCTGCACCCGATCACCAAGGAAGAAGTGGCGCTCGCGCGCACCGAGCGCAAGTCGGCGCCCGGCTACCGCGGCTTCACCATCCATGCCGACCCGAGCGTCACGCTCGAAGAAGACCTGGCCCGGCGCGACCTCACCATCAACGCCATCGCCCAAGGCGTCGACGGCACCCTGATCGACCCCTACGGCGGCCAGCGCGACCTGCGCGAGAAAGTCTTGCGCCACGTGTCGCTCGCCTTCGCCGAAGACCCGGTGCGCATTCTTCGCCTGGCGCGTTTTGCGGCACGCTTCGTCGACTTTCGTGTCGCCCCCGAAACCACCACGCTGATGCAGCAGATGGTGCAGGCCGGCGAGGTCGACGCGCTGGTGCCCGAGCGGGTGTGGCTAGAGCTGTCGCGCGGGTTGATGGAGAAGCAGCCCTCGCGCATGTTCGAGGTGCTGCGCAGCTGCGGCGCGCTCGCCCGGTTGCTGCCCGAGGTGGACTGCCTGTGGGGCGTGCCGCAACCCCCCGTCCACCACCCCGAGGTCGACACCGGCGTGCACCTGATGCTGGTGCTCGACATGGCGGCCAGGCTGCAATCACCGCTCACCGTGCGCTTCGCCTGCCTCGGCCACGACCTCGGCAAGGGCACCACGCCCGCCGACGAGTGGCCACGCCACCTCGCCCACGAAGCGCGCAGCGTGGCCCTGGTGCAGGCCGTGTGCGAGCGCCTGAAGGTGCCCACCGACTGCCGCGAGCTGGCCGAAACGGTGGCGCGCGAACACGGCAACGTGCACCGCAGCGAAACGCTCGACGCCGCCGCCGTGATGCGCCTGCTGGAGCGCTGCGACGCCTGGCGCCGGCCGCAACGTTTTGCCGAGATGCTGCTGGCCTGTGAATGTGATGCGCGCGGGCGCACCGGCTTCGAAGAGCGGCCTTACCCGCAACGCACGCGGCTGCAGCGGGCGCTCGATGCGGCACTGGCCGTCGACAGCGCCAGCGTGTCGGCCCAGGCGCTGGCGCAGGGGCGAAGCGGGCCCGCCATCGGCGAGGCAATCCGCCAGGCGCGGCTGGCGGCGGTGGCCGGCAGCCTCGGGGCTTGAACGGGGCGCTTCAGCGGCACACCGCCCCGGGTGCCAGCACGATCTGCTTGCCACAGTGCACCACCACGGCTGCGCTCTTCACGCTGTCGGTGATGCGGTCGAGCAGGTAGGAGATCTCGGCGATGGCCGCGCCGTCGTAGCGCACGATGTTGCCCTGGTTCACCTGGCTGGTGGATGCGGCGCCGTACTGCGTGGCGACCAGGTGTTTGTCGGCTGCCTTGATGCCGTCGGCCACGGCAGCACGCTGGCGCTGCAACGCGGCGCGGCGGATGCGCAAGGCCTCGGTGTCGCGCGCCACCATCAATGGCAGCAGCTTGCTGGCATAAGCGTCCCACTGCGCGCGGCAGCCGGCGTCGCAACCGATGTTTTCCCACTCCGGTGTCGGCTTCGGGCCCGGCACCGCCAGCGGCTTTTTCATCACCCGGGCCACCGCCTCGTCGGCCTCGCGCCAGAGTACGTTTTGCGCATCGAAGCGTTTCATTTGTGCGCTCGCGTAGGCCTCGCCGGCTTCGGCGGCAGCGCGGTTGGTGGCCGAGTCCTCGACCATGGCCTGCGCCTGGTTCTGGTGACGCTTGTCCTGATTCAGCGGCTGGTTCATCTTTTGCGACATGGCCATCAGCTCTTGCGGCGACATCTTGCGCATGCGCTCCTGCACCTGCTGCGCGTAAGCCGGGTCACGCTGCATGCGCGCCATGTCGATGCCCACGTCGGCCATGCCCTTGCCGAGGTTCTCGACCACGACGGCCGACTGGGCCTGGTGCCGCTCGGCGGCGGCCTGCTGGATCAGGCCGATGGCCCGCTGGTGGGCTTCGATGTCGGCGCGCAGCGCGAGCACCCCGGGGTGCACGAGGCGGCCGCTCTTGTCGACCCAGGTGGCGGCTTCTTCGGCCGTGGCCGGCAGCTCGGGCACGCGGCTGAAGAGCGCCGCCACCGAGGGTGGTGACTCGACGGCAGGTGTGTCGGTGACAAACAGACTGAGCAGGGCCGCGAGTGCGGCGGCAAGAACGGGTTTCATCGCAAGATCTCCATGGCGGGGCATGGAAAGCAGTGTCTTCAACCCCGCCCGCCCCGGCATCGCCCGAAGGAGCCATGGCCCGGTCAGCGGCGGGCCATCCGAAGCCGCTAGAACAGCTTGGAAATGCCCAGCGCCACCATGCTCAACAACACGCTGCTGGTGAGCGGGATGAAAAATTCGCGCCCGAAAATGCTGAAACGAAAGTCGCCCGGCAGCTTGCCGAGGCCGATCTTCTCCAGCCACTTGTGCAGCCCGCTGAAGATCAGCAGCGCCAGAAAGATGACGATCAACCAGCGGATCACGATGGTTGCTCCCAATGACACCAGCGGATCACAGCCGGTGCGTCCGGTCACCCTGGGCAAAGCCCAGCGGGTCGGTGGTGAACGCGGCGTCGCAGCCGCGTGCGAAGGCGATCACCTTGAAGAGCTCGCCCATCTCGTGCTCGGTGATGAGCTTTTGCGCATGGGCGATGGTTTTCACGTCGGCGCCTTGCAGCATGTCCATCAAACCGCAGTTCAACAAGAAACGCGCTTGCGAGGTGTAGCCCAACACCTGCAGCCCGGTGTTTTGTGCGGCGAGCGCGATGCCAGTGAAGTTGACGTGGGCGGTGATGTCTTTCAGGCCCACGTCGACCAGCGGGTCGGTGTCGGCGAGGTGGGCCTGGTGGCACATCAGTGTGCCGCCGCTGCGCTGCGGGTGGTAGTACTCGGCGTCGGGGAAGCCGTAGTCGATGAAGAAGGCGGCACCACGCACCAAGCGGTCGCCCAGGGTCGCGATGAAGGCCTCGGCCTGGGGGTGGATCTCGGTCACGGTGCCGGGGGCGAACGGGCCCTCGAACGGTGGGCGCAACTCGGTGGGCCGGTCGCTCCAGGCGAAGTTGTCGCCCTGCGCCGTCACGCCACGCTCGAACCACTGCTGGCCGTCGAAGTGCAGCAGTTGCACCGGCATCGCGTCGAGCACCTCGTTGCCGACGATCACGCCGCTGAGCGTGTCCGGCAGCGCATCGACCCACTGCACCACGTCGCCAAAACGCGCCAGCCGCTCGCGCTGCCGCGCGCGCAGGCTGCCCGAGAGGTCGACGATGGTGTAGCGCGTGACGGTGTGCCCCAGCGCATCGAGCAGCTGTTCGGCCAATGCGCCCGAGCCGGCGCCGAACTCCCACAGCTCGCTGCTGTCGCTCGCGACGAGCGCCTGCGCCACCTGGCACGCGAGCGCCTGGCCGAAGAGGGGCGACAGCTCGGGCGCGGTGACGAAATCACTGCCCGATGACGGCATCAGACCGAACTTGCGGCTGTTGTTGGCGTAGTAGCCGAGGCCCGGCGCGTAGAGCGCAAGCGCCATGAAACGGTCGAAGGGCATCCAGCCGCCCTGGCGCGAGAGGGCCCGCCGGATCAGCGCGGACAGTGGCGCCGATGCAGAGGCGGGCTCGTGAGGTGTCATCGGCGCATTGTAGAAACCCAGGCGCGCCCGGCGGCGCGGCGCAACCACCATTCGGCCAACAGCAGGTTGGGCACCCAGCACAGCCAGGCGATGGCCGCGTAGGCCGGCTCGAAGGGCCAGCGTGCCACCAAGGCCACCGGCAGGTAGATGCGCAAGCTCACCGCCGCCAGCGTCAGCGCCTGGTTGCGCAGCATCCACTGCCGGTGCGTGGCCACGTTGCCACCCCGAATGGCCAGCCAGCCACGCAGCCCGGTGTAGAGCCAGGCAACGGCCAGCAGGGCAAAGCCGATCTGCGCCACCGGGCCGCCATGGGCGTGGCGCGACAGCAGCAGACCGAACACGCCACCCAGCAACACACCCACGCCGAGGTAGGTGCGGCCGATCCAGCGGTGCAGCCGGGGCCG
>NZ_JADMJX010000280.1 GCF_018780185.1 Rhizobacter sp. | reverse complement strand
TCTTGGGCCCCTTGGCGAGCCGTCGAGCAGCGCAGGGCTTTGGGGCTGCACGCGCCAGCGTGCTTCGTCTTCTGACTTCGCGCCGCCTGTCTGAACGCAGCGGCCACAGGCCGCGAAGTGAGTTCGGCGCGAGCCCCAAAGTCCGAGCAGCGCAGAGCAGTCGGCCCTAGGCCGACCGGCGAGCAGGGTCGCCTTTCTTTTGCCTACTTTTCTTTGGCGAAGCAAAGAACAAGTAGGTCGGCTGTCGGGACGACATCCCGACGCACCCGCCGGCAGTACGAAGAACAAGCTACGCGCAGCGGCACCAGCGGAGCAAGGCTTCGGTTGCTCAGCCCGAACGGGTGGTGCTGCGTGAACAAAGAAATGGCATGGATTCCCGCCTACGCGGGAATGACGGAAAACTCAGACCACGCCCGCGCCAGCCGCCTGCTTATCGGCGTGGTAACTCGACCGCACCATCGCGCCGACCGCCGCGTGGGTGAACCCCATCTTCACCGCCTCGGCCTCGAACATCTTGAAGGTGTCCGGGTGCACATAACGCCGCACCGGCAGGTGGTGCCCACTCGGTGCGAGGTACTGCCCGATGGTCAGCATGTCGATGCCGTGCTCGCGCATGTCGCGCATCACCTGCAGGATCTCTTCGTCGGTCTCGCCCAGCCCCACCATCACGCCACTCTTGGTCGGCACGTGCGGCGCAAATTCCTTGAAGCGCTTGAGAAGGTTGAGCGAATACGCATAGTCGGACCCCGGCCGCGCTTCTTTGTACAGGCGCGGCGCAGTCTCCAGGTTGTGGTTCATCACGTCGGGCGGCGCGGCTTTCAAGATTTCCAAGGCCCGGTCCATGCGGCCACGGAAGTCGGGCGTCAAGATCTCGATGCGCGTTTGCGGCGACAGCTCGCGCACGCGGCTGATGCAGTCGACGAAGTGCTGCGCACCACCGTCGCGCAAGTCGTCGCGGTCCACACTCGTGATCACCACGTAGTTGAGCTTGAGCGCCGCAATCGTCTTGGCGAGGTTGAGCGGCTCGTCCACGTCGAGCGGGTCGGGGCGGCCATGGCCCACATCACAGAAGGGGCAGCGGCGAGTGCACTTGTCGCCCATGATCATGAAGGTGGCGGTGCCGCCACCAAAACACTCGCCGATGTTGGGGCACGACGCCTCTTCGCACACCGTGTGCAGCTTGTGCTCGCGCAGGATCTGCTTGATCTCGTAGAAGCGGCTGTTGTGCGAGCCGGCTTTTACGCGAATCCAGTCGGGCTTCTTCAGCGTTTCGGCCGGCACGATCTTGATCGGGATGCGCGAGGTCTTGGCCTGCGACTTCTGCTTGGCCGTGGCGTCGTAGCTCGCGGCGTCTTGTGAGGTGTGAACGACCTTGTCGGTGGACATCAAAGGCTTTCTGTCGGCCCGTTCGCACTGAGCTTGTCGAAGTGCTGCACCGCGGTGCACGCTGGCTTCGACAGGCTCAGCCCGAACGGAGGTGTGTGGTCTTCTTGGCTCAGCTCAAATGCGCCGCGAGCTTGTCGCCCAGGCGGGTGGCCACGGTGTTCCAGTCGGTGTGAACGCCCAGTGTAGCCAGATCGATTGTTTGAAGACCTGCGTAACCGCAAGGGTTGATGCCGCCGAAGGGGCTCAAATCCATGGCCACGTTGAGTGCCACGCCGTGGTACGTGCAGTGCCGGCTCACCTTGATGCCCAGCGCGGCAATCTTGCCCAGGCCGGCGAAGGGGTCGACGCGCGGGCCGGTGAGCGCGGCGTGGCCGAACGGGTCGGCCAGGTTCACATAGATGCCCGGGGCACCCGCCACCCGGTGGCCGGTGACGCCCAACGACTCCAGCGTCTTGATCACGCAGTGCTCGAGTCGGTAGACGTACTCCTTGACGTAGATGTTCAGGCGCTTGAGGTCGATCAGCGGGTAGGCCACCACCTGGCCGGGGCCGTGGTACGTGACCTGGCCGCCACGGTTGGTCTGCACGATGGGGATGCCGTGCGCGTCGAGCACGTGATCGGCCTTGCCGGCCACCCCTTGCGTGTAGACGGGCTCGTGCTCGCACAGCCAGATCTCGTCGGGCGTGTCGGCATGGCGTGCCTCGGTGAAGGCGCGCATCTCGTCCAGGGTGGCCGCGTAGTCCACCCGGCCGCGCAGGCGCAGCGTGGGCAGGCTGCCCCGGGTGATGTCGTGGGCGGGCGAAATTTCTGACATGGGCTCGATTGTCGGTGCGCCGCAAAGCCTCGGTCGCCAAAGCGTGAATTCGTGCATCCATCACGCCAAACCCTGCGTAGTGCTGCTTGTCCGGCAATGGTGTCGGAGCCACCCCTACCAGGAGACCCCCATGCGACCCTCTTTGTTCAAGACCACTCCACTGCTCGCCGCCGCACTGCTCGCTGTGTGCGGCAGCGTCGGCGCGTCCAGCCACCGCGAAGCGCCCTTCATCACCACCTCGCCCAAGGTGGACGGCACCGACTTCTACATGTTCCGCAGCTATGAGGCCGGCCGCGCCGACTACACCACGCTGATCGCCAACTACCAGCCGCTGCAAGACGCCTACGGCGGCCCGAACTACTTCTCGATGGACCCGAACGCGCTGTACGAGATCCACATCGACAACAACGGCGATGCGCGCGAAGACATCACCTTCCAGTTCCGCTTCCGCAACGCGCTGCGCGACGGCGGCGGCAAGACCTTGGCCGTCGACAACCAGAACGTGGCCATCCCGTTGATCCAGTTCGGGCAGGTGGCGAATGTGCGCGACGCCAACCTGAACCTCAGCGAGAGCTTCACCGTGACCATGGTGCGCGGCGACCGCCGCAGCGGCCGGGCCTATGCCGTCAGCAACGCCACCAACGGCGCCACGAGCTTCGACAAGCCGGTCGACAACATCGGCGTGAAGACGATCCCCAACTACGCCGCCTACGCCGCGCAGCACGTCTACAGCATCAACATCCCCGGTTGCAGCACGCCCGGCAAGGTGTTCGTGGGCCAGCGCAAGGACCCGTTCGCCGTCAACCTGGGCGCGATCTTCGACCTGGTCAACGCACCGGTGGCGGTGATCACCGACCGCGCCAACGCAGGGGCCGCGCCCAACACCATCGACGACAAGAACATCACCTCGCTCGCGCTCGAAGTGCCCACCAGCTGCCTGACCGCCGGCACCGAGCCGGTGATCGGCGGCTGGACCACCGCCAGCCTGCGCCAGGCCCGCCTGCTCGACCCGAGCCCCAAGGCCGGCCACCAGACGACCGAGAAGACCGGCGGTGCCTGGACGCAGGTGTCGCGCCTGGGCATGCCGCTCGTCAATGAGGTGGTGATCGGCCTGCGCGACAAGGACCGTTTCAACAGCGCCAAGCCGAAAGACGACAGCCAGTTCGCGAGCTACGTGACCAACCCGACGCTGCCCAAGCTGCTGGAGATCGCGCTCGGCCTGCCCAACATCGCTCCCACCAACTACCCGCGCACCGACCTGGTCACGGCCTTCCTCACCGGCATCAGCGGTGTGAACCAGCCACGCAACGTGGTCGGTGCCGAGATGCTGCGCCTGAACACGACGACCGCGCCGGTGCCACTGGCCAGCCAGAACACGCTGGGTGTGGTGGGTGGCGACCTGGCTGGCTTCCCCAACGGGCGCCGACCGAATGACGACGTGGTCGACGTCTCGCTGGTGGCGGTGATGGGTGGCCTGTGTGTGGCCAATGGCGACACCAACAGCCTGGGCCTGGGCACGGCCTGCCGGCCGTCTGCCGTGCCGCTGGGTGCCACCTCGCTGCAGCTGCACGACGCGGTGGACCAGTCGCGCGCGCCCTTGCTCAACACCTTCCCGTATCTGTTCACGCCGATCGGCGGCACGCAGTGAAGGAGCAACACACCATGCGCACCAAACTCCAACTCATGGTCGGCTCGCTGCTGACCGCCCTGCTGCTCACCGCCTGCGGTGGCGGCGGTGGCAACGGTGAAACAGCAGCCGCACCCGACGTGCCCGACGAAGCGCTGGCCTCGTCGGAGGGCTACACCGAATGGGCCAAGAGCCTGCGGCCCAGCGACAGCGCCGACCCGCTGAACATGGACCGGCTGGTCACGGCGCCCAGCAGCGAGACCGCCGAGCCAGCGTCGCTCGACTGATGGGCCGCAAGCGCGGCGGGTGGCCTAGACAGGCACCCGCCGCGCTGGGTTCACAACACCACCTTCACCATGGGGTGCGTGCTGAGCGTGCGGTACAGCTCGTCGAGCTGCTCGCGGCTGGTGACCAGCACGGTCACCGTCACGCCCAGGTACTTGCCACCGCTGCTGGGGCGGATCTCGACGCTGGCAGCATCGAAGCCGGGGTCGAAATTCATGGCCACCGTGGTCACGGCGTGCACGAAGCCGTCGACGTTGGCGCCCATCACCTTGATGGGGAACTGCGACGGGTATTCGATCAGCGACTGTTCGGGCGGGATGTCTTGCATGGTCTGGGTCATGCCCATCGAATTGGGGGCGGTGTCGGCATTTTCAAATGGACTGGATGCGCTTCGCGCGCTGGTAGGCCTCAAACAGCCGGGCGTAGACCGGGCCAGGCTTGCCGCGCAAGGCGCCATGACCGACCGGCTCACCATCGAGCAACGTGACAGGCAGCACTTCCTTCGAGGCCGAGCTGAGCATCAGCTCGTCGGCGGCCAGCACCTCGGCCTCGGGCACCGGGCGCAGGTTGAAGGCAATGCCTTCTTCTTCGCACAGCTCGCGGATCAGCTCGTAGCGCACACCTTCGAGCAGGTGCTCGCTCTTGGGCGGGCCCAGCACCGCGCCTTCGTGCACCACCCACACATTGCTGGCCGACGCCTCGGTGAGGTAGCCGTCGCGAAAGAGGATGGTCTCGGCCGCGCCGTGGTCGGCCGACATCTGGCGCGCCAGCACATTGCCCAGCAGCGAGATCGACTTGAGGTCGCCGCGCTCCCAGCGGAAGTCGCGCGCCGTCGTGCAGGCCACCCCCTTGTGGCGCTGTTCGGGCGCGGGCGGCACGAGCGGGTTGCTCATCATGAACACCGTGGGCTCGATGTCGGTGGGCATCACATGGTTGCGCGGCGCCACACCACGTGTCACCTGGATGTAGACCGCCTGGTCGTCGCTTTCGTTCGCTGCGACGAGCTTGCGGCAGTGCGCCAGCCACTGCGCCTCGGTGAACGGGTTGGGGATGCGGATCTTGGACAACCCGCGGTTCAGCCGCGCCATGTGTTCGTCGAAGCGAAACAGCCGCCGGCCATACACCGGCAGCGCCTCGTAGATGCCGTCGCCGAACAGGAACCCGCGGTCGAGCACCGACACGCGGGCGTCTCGCAGGGCGAGGAACTCGCCGTTCAGGTAACACAGGCTGTCAGCGAGCTTGTCAGGAACGGCTGTCATGGCGCCTCCTACATGCGTCGGGAGGTCGAGGTTACTTGATCCACAGGCGCATGGCATCCCATGCCCGGCCAAAAATGCCGGCTTGTTCGACCGCACTCAAGACCACCAAGGGCCGCTCGGCCACCACGGTGCCTGACGGCGTGCTGACCTTGAGTGTGCCCACACGTTGGCCCTGGGTGAGCGGGGCCACCAGTGGGTCGGTGCGCTCGACCTTGGTCTGCAGCTTGGCGCCGTCGCCCTTGGGCACGCTCACAAACACCGCGGCGGCGCTGCCGAGCTGGGCGTCGTTGGCTTTGCCCTTCCAGACGGGCACGGTGACCACCGCCTTGTTGGCCTCGAAAAGGCGCACCGTGTCGAAGGCCTGGAAGCCCCAGTTCAAGAGCTTCTGGCTCTCGTTGGCGCGCGCGTCCATCGAGGCTGCGCCCATCACCACACTCAGCAATCGGCGCTTGCCGCCACCCGCGCCGGTGACGGCCAGGTTGGGGAAGTCGCGCTGCGCCGACACCACCATGCAATAACCAGCGGCCTCGGTGTAGCCGGTCTTCATGCCGTCGACGCTCGGGTCGCGCAGCAGCAGCACGTTGCGGTTGTTCTCGTTGGTGGTGGGCGAGCCCTCCAGGTGGTACTTCTTGATCGAGTACAGCGGGTAGTACTCCGGGAAGTCGTTGATGATGTGGGCGGCAATCACCGCCACGTCGCGCGCCGTGCTCTTGTGGCCGGCTTCGGTGAGGCCGGTCACGTTCTTGAAGCTGGTGTTCTTCAGGCCCCAGGCCTGGGCCTGGCGGTTCATCATGGCGACGAAGTTCTCGACCGTGCCGCCCACGCCCTCGGCCAGCACCACCGAGGCATCGTTGCCCGAGTTGACGATCACGCCGCGCAGCAGCTCGGAAACCTTGGGCTTCATGCGTGGTTCGATGAACATCAGCGAGCCGCCGCCCTTGCGCTCTTCCCAGGCGCGCAGCGAGACGGGCAGGGTCTGCTCCAGCGTCAGCTTGTTTTCACGCAGCGCGGTGAAGGTGATGTAGGCCGTCATCAGCTTGGTCAGCGAAGCCGGGTCGGCCACGGTGTCGGCTTCGCGCTCGGCCAGCGTCTGGCCGGTGGTGATGTCGATCAGCAGGTAACCGCGCGCCGCCACTTCGGGAGGCGTTGGCATCTGGGCGAGGGCGGTGCTGGCAGAAATGGCGAGCGTGAGCGCCAGAGCAGCATGAGCGAGCAGTCTTTTCATTGGATTGCGGTTCGGAAGTGAGAGAGCGTGTGGCCACGCCAGGCCTCTTATGAGCCGTGGCGCACCACCAAGTTCTTGAGCAAGGTGAGTTGCCCATGAAAAAAATGTCCGGCGCCGGGGATCACGGTCACCGGCAGGGCCTGCGGGCGGGCCCAATCGAGCGTGGCCGAGAGCGGCACCACGTCGTCGGCTTCGCCGTGGATGACCAGCGTGTCGTCGGGCACAGGGGGCATCTGCTGCTTCTGTGTGGACGGGCCGACCAGCACCAGCCGGGTGGCCTTGGCCTCGGCGGGCAGACGCTGCGCGGCCTCTGAGGCGACGTATGCGCCAAAGGAGAAGCCGGCCAGCACCAGCGGCAGGCCCACATCGCGGTGGGCGGCGATCACGGCCAGCGCGTCGTCGATCTCGCCACGGCCTTCGTCCCACGCACCTGCAGAGCCGCCCACGCCGCGGAAGTTGAAGCGCACCGCGCGGTAGCCGAGCTGCACAAAAGCGCGCGCGAGTGTCTGGGCCACCTTGTTGTCCATGGTGCCGCCGTGCTGCGGGTGCGGGTGGCACACCACCGCCACCCCGAGAGGCGCGGTGTGGGGCTCATCGACCGCACATTCGATGGCACCGGCCGGGCCGGCGATGCTCACCCGCTTGGTCTGTGGATTCATCGGCCGACCGAGTCGGGCAGCAGCAGCCGCTCCACCACCACGCCGTTTTTCAGGTGCGACTCGACGATCTCGTCGATGTCGTCGTTGTCGACATACGTGTACCAGACGGCCTCGGGGTAGACCACCGCGACCGGCCCACCGGCGCAGCGGTCCATGCAGCCGGCCTTGTTGACCCGAACGCCCCCCGGGCCATTGAGCTTCTCGGCCTTGGCGAGTGCCTTGCAGCGCTCGAAGCCGGCCTGTGCGTTGTGGTGGGCGCAGCTGTCTTCACCGTTATCACGCTGGTTCAGGCAGAAAAAGATGTGGCGCTTGAAATAGGTCATGGTGCATTTTAAGGAGCTGGCTCGCGAGCAGCCACGCGGGTCAGCAGGTAAACCAGCGCGGCGTAAGGCCACAGCCAGCCCACCCACTGCGCAGCGCCGTGAAAGCGGATGAAGCGCCCCTGCTCCCAGGCCTGCAGGCTGTCGGCGAAATACGGGTCGGCCGGCGCTTGCGCCACCAGGGCCACCAAGGCCGTCAATACAACCAGCCCCACGCCCGCCGCGCCACGCGGCGGAACGAACGCCAGCGCAGCGGCCAGCACGCTGCCCACAACCAACGCCGGCAGCACCGCCGGGGTGAGCCAGGCCAGCGCATGCTGCGGGCCGAAGTTGAGCGCGGTCGACAAGGTGGTGGCGGCCAGACCGACGGCCAGCGCCGCCGGCACCTGAACCACACGCCGCCAGCCCGGACGCAAGATGCTGAAGGCCACGACCGACGGCGCCAGAAAGCCCAGCACGATGGCCGCCCATTCAGCGCCGCGCGACAGGGGCGTCAGCAGTTCCTGGGCATTCGCCTCGACCCAGCTGGCCCACGGCGTGCCGGCCAGCGCACTCGCCGCCATCTCCTGCAAGCGCGCCCACACCTGACCCAACCCGAACGGCACGGTCGTCGGGAAGAGCAGACCCACCGGCCACGACAAGAGCAGTGCAATGCCCCCGGCACTGCGGGTAACGAACCAACGGTCGCGCAGCACCTGCCAACGGTCCACGCCGCCCAGGGCACGCACCGCTAGGGCCACCAGCACGCCGAGCGCCGTGCCCGCCGTGTTGAGCAGCCAGTCGACACTCGACGGCACGCGCTGCGGCAACCAGTTCTGCAGGCTCTCCATGCACAGCGAGAGCGCTGCACCTGCCAGCACGGTGGTCACGGCCGAAACGCCCGCCGCGCGCTCGCTGCGCACCTGGGCCCCGAACAACAGGGCGCCAAACGGCATGTAGCCCAGCAGGTTGGAGACAAGGTCGAAGCCCGTCCACCATTGCGGCCAGGGCATCTGCCCGAAGCCGAAGAAGGGAACCACCGCGGGCTGCTTCCAGCCCGTGAAGGGCGACAGGCTGGCGTAGACGATCAGCGCGGCATACAACGCGGCCAGTGGCGCGGCAGAGCTGCGGTGACGCGCCATCGTGCTCAGAAGGGCTTCACGACCACCAGCACCACGGTCACCGCAAACAAGACCACCGCCGACTCATTGAAGACCCGGAACCAGCGCTCGCTGCGCTGGTTGCTGAAGGTCTCGAACTTGCGCAGCAGCGAGCGACAGGCGTGGTGGTAGCCGAGCACCAGCACCACCAGCAAGAGCTTGGCATGCAACCAGCCACCGCTCACACCAAACCCGAGCCACAACCAGAAACCGAGCGCCAGGGCCGGCACCATCAGAAAGTTGGTGAAGCGGTACAGCTTGCGTGCCATCAACAACAGCCGCTCACGCTCGGCGTGGCTGTCGGCTGGCACCATGGCCAGGTTGACGAACAGGCGCGGCAGGTAGAAAAGCCCGGCGAACCAGCTGGCCACGAAGACGATGTGGAAGGCCTTGACCCACAGATACATGCTGCTCATGCGGCCGGATTATGGGTGACCCTCACAGCCGGCCATAAAAAAGCCCCGACCATCAGGCCGGGGCTAGAAAGCCTCATCGCTGTCATCACGGTAAGGCTCCTGCTCAGGGAGGAAAAGCAGGGGACAACGGCCTTGCGGCTATCATCCGGAGTCGACTTTAGCAGATGGTTACGGGTCGGGTTCAAGCCCTGCGGCCCCGGAAAAACGCGCAGTTGCCAACTATGCCGCGACCCGCCTTTTGCCAATCTGCTGCGCTTTGAAACCAGCCTGGAACTGCGCCGTGCACACCCCTCCCCCCTTCCCCGCCAGCCGACCGCGCCGCCTGCGCCGCGATGAGTTCACCCGCGCCCTGGTGCGCGAACACGCGGTGACGGTCAGCGACCTGATCCTGCCGGTGTTCGTGCTGCCGGGCAAAAACAAGATCGAGAACATCGCCTCCATGCCCGGCGTGCAGCGCCTGAGCCTGGACCAGCTGCTGCCGGTGGCCGACGAGTGTGTGCGCCTCGGTATCCCGGTGATGGCCCTGTTCCCGGTGATCGACCCGAAGAACAAGTCGGAAGATGGTGCCGAAGCCATCAACCCGCAGGGCCTCGTGCCCAAGGTCGTGCGCGAGTTGAAGAAGCGCTTCCCCGAGCTGGGCATCCTGACCGACGTGGCGCTCGACCCCTACACCAGCCATGGGCAAGACGGCGTGCGCGATGCGAGCGGCTACATCCTCAACGACGAGACGGTGAAGATCCTGGCCCAGCAGGCGCTGGTACAGGCCGAGGCCGGTGTCGACATCGTGGCGCCGAGCGACATGATGGACGGGCGCATCGGCGCGATCCGCGCCACGCTGGAAAAGCGCGGCCACATCCACACCCGGATCATGGCCTACAGCGCCAAGTACGCGAGCGCCTTCTACGGCCCCTTCCGCGACGCCGTGGGGTCGGCCGGCAACCTGGGCAAGGGCAACAAGAAGAACTACCAGATGGACCCGGCCAACACCGACGAGGCGCTGCGCGAAGTGGCGCTCGACATCGCCGAAGGCGCCGACATGGTGATGGTCAAACCGGGCATGCCTTACCTCGACATCGTGCGCCGTGTGAAAGACGAATTCCGCGTGCCCACCTTCGCCTACCAGGTGAGCGGTGAGTACGCGATGCTGAAGGCCGCCGCGTTGAACGGCTGGCTCGACAACGACGCCGTGATGATGGAAAGCCTGCTTGCCTTCAAGCGCGCCGGTGCCGACGGCGTGCTGACCTACTTCGCGCTGGAAGCGGCGCGCCTGATCCGCGCACGCTGATGCGGATCTTTCACGTCAGCTCCGATCAGTTCGTCGAGCTTGCCGAGCTGCCCGAGCAGATGCCGGCCAGCGGCTACCTGTGGGTGGGCAGCGCGCGGCGCGAGTTCGAGGTCAACACCCCCATGCTGCAAGGCGCCCTGCAGCGCTTGACCGGCGCCCAGTTGGTCGACCTGCATGTGTCGGACCTGCTCAACAACCAGCTGCCTTCGCACTTCGACTACACCTCGGCCTACGACCTGCTGGTGTTTCGCCGCCTGGCCGCCGGCACCGGCAGCAGCGGCATGTTTCTCGACGACATGCACGGCACGCTGGCCACGGCCAAGCAGGCGCTGGACGCGATCGACACCAGCCCGGTCGGCTTTGCGGTGTTCGACCGCGTGCTGCTGACGGTGCACCCGACCGACTGCCAGGTGCGCGACTACTTTGCCGGCCGCCTGCAGGTGATGACACAAGGCACCGAGCAGCGTGGCGGGGGCGCACGCCTGCCCACCAGCCCGGCCGACCTGATGCTGCGCATGGTCAACCACATGGTCGACGGCTACCTGGAGCTGCGCCGCCTGCTGACCAAGCAGCTGGGTTACCTGCAGCAGGAACTGTTCAACCCACGCAGCCACTTCGACAGCTGGCAGGTGCTGCTCGACTCGCGCAACGCACTGCACCTGCTCGAAGACACCTGCGAAGACCAGCGCAGCGCCATCGTCGAATGGATCGACGCACTCGAAGAGTGGCCTAGTACCCAGGACACCACGGCGATGCGCGAGCGCGAGCTGCTGCGCCTGCGCTCACGCGACGTGCTGGAGCACATCGAACGCGTGCTGAGCCATGTGCGGCGGCTGGAGTCGTCGGCCGAGACCGCGGTGCAGATGCACTTCTCGGCGCAGAGCAACCGCACCAACAGCATCATGCGCACGCTGACCGTGCTGACCGCCATCTTCATGCCGCTGAACCTGATCACCGGCTTCTTCGGCATGAACTTCGACGGCCTGCCGCTGATCCACGCGGCCACCGGCGTGTGGATCGCCAGTGGCGTGATGCTGGTGCTGGGCCTGGGCCTGGGCGTGTTCTTCTGGCGCAAGCGCTACCTGAGCACCTCGCACCGCTGAGGCAGGTGACTCAGCGCGCGTAGGGATCGGCAAATCCGAGCCCGGCGAGGACGGCGGTTTCTTGCGCCTCCATCGCCCGCGCATCGGCCTCTTCCTCATGGTCATGACCCTGCGCGTGCAGCGTGCCGTGCACCAGCAGGTGGGCATAGTGCGCCTCGAGCGTGATCTTCTGATCGCGGGCCTCGGCCTCGACCACCGGCGCGCACAGGATCAGGTCGGCACTCACCACCGGCGCATGGCTGTAGTCGAAGGTGAGCACGTTGGTGGCGTAGTCCTTGCCGCGGTAGTCGCGGTTGAGCGAGCGGCCTTCTTCGGCGCCGACGATGCGCACCGTGATCTCGCCCGGCGCGGCCAGCGCGGCACGAATCCAGCGCGCCACCTTGTGCCGCGGCAAGTGCTGTCGGTGCGAAGCGTCGGCGAACTGCAGCGACAGCGTCAACTCGGGCTTTGCCATCAGGCGCGGTCCTGCGGAGCAGCCTCGTAGGCGTCGACGATGCGCGCCACCAGCGGGTGGCGCACCACGTCGGCCGACGTGAAGCGGGTCATCGCGATGCCGCTGACCCGCCGCAGCACCCGCTCGGCGTCGATCAGGCCGCTGTCGGTGCCGCGTGGCAGGTCGATCTGGCTCACGTCGCCGGTGACCACACATTTGCTGCCGAAGCCAATGCGCGTGAGGAACATCTTCATCTGCTCGCGCGTGGTGTTCTGTGCCTCGTCGAGGATGACAAACGCATGGTTCAGCGTGCGCCCGCGCATGAAGGCGAGCGGCGCGATCTCGATGCTGCCCTTCTCGAAGGCCTTGGCCACTTTCTCGAAGCCCATCAAGTCGTAGAGTGCGTCGTACAGCGGGCGCAGGTAGGGGTCGACCTTTTGCGCCAGGTCCCCCGGCAAGAAGCCCAGGCGCTCGCCGGCCTCGACCGCAGGGCGGGTCAGGATGATGCGTTGGACCGCACTGCGCTCCAGCGCGTCGACTGCACACGCCACCGCCAGAAAGGTCTTGCCAGTGCCGGCCGGGCCGATGCCGAAGGTGATGT
>NZ_JADMJX010000345.1 GCF_018780185.1 Rhizobacter sp. | reverse complement strand
GCAACCCATCCAGAGAAGGTCATCGCCGTCAGCGTCCACAGCAATGGGCGTGGCAGTCGTTCAGCCACCCACCCACGCCTGCGGTAGAGCCACCAGCCCAACCAGCTCACCATCAACATCAGCACACCCACGCCGACCATGATGCGAAAGCCGAAGAAGAGCGGGGCCACCGGCGGGTGGGCGCCCTTGAACTCGTTCAGGCCCTTGATCTCACCATCGGCTTCGTGGGTGAGGATCAGGCTCGCACCCTTGGGCACGCCAATCGCAAAGCGGTTGCTGCGCGTGGCCTCGTCGGGCCAGGCAAAGAGCAGCAGAGGGGCGCCTTTTTCCGTCTCCCACACGCCTTCCATCGCGGCGATCTTTTGCGGCTGGTGCTTGAGCGTGTTCAGGCCGTGCAGGTCCCCGGCCACGATCTGCAGCGGGATCAACACCGCCGCGAGCACGAGGCCGGTGCGCAACACCGGGCCCGTGGAACTGTTGGCCTTGTGGCGCAGCAGCTGCCAGGCGCTGACGCCAGCGAGCAAAAACGCGACCGTCAAGCCCGAAGCCAGCAGCTTGTGGGTGAGCCGGTAGGGCAGCGAGGGGTTGAACACGACGTCGAGCCAGCTCTTCACATGGAACTCGCCGTTGATGATTTCGTAGCCGGCAGGCGTCTGCATCCACGAGTTGAGGCTCAGGATCCAGAAGGCGCTGAGCGTGGTGCCGAAGGCCACCAGAAAGGTGGCGATCAGATGAGTTCGCTCGCTCACGCGACCATGGCCGAACAGCATGATGCCGAGGAAGCTCGCCTCCAGGAAGAAGGCGGTGAGCACCTCGTAGCCCAAGAGCGGGCCAGAGATGTTGCCGGTCTTTTCCATGAAGCCCGGCCAGTTGGTTCCGAACTGGAAGCTCATCGTGATGCCGCTCACCACGCCCAGCGCGAAGGTCAGCGCGAACACCTTGGTCCAGAAGCGGTAGGCGGTGAGCCAGTGTTTATCGTGCGTGCTCAGCCAGCGTGAGCGGAAGAACAGCAACACCCAGCCCAGCGAAATGCTGATGGTGGGGAACAGGATGTGGAAGGTGATGTTGGCCGCAAACTGCATGCGGGCGAGGATGAATGCGTCCATGGTTTATTCCTTTGCGCCCTTGACGACCTTGACCTTGCCGGTGAACTCCAGCAGGCGCTGCACCTTGGAGCCCATCTTCATCAGCTGCGCCAGGGTTTTCTGGTCCATGCGCTGCACATCGTCGAACCAGGTGGTCATGAGTTCGATCAGGTCGTGCATGCCTTTCATGCGCTCCTGGGCAATGCGGTCTTCTTCGGTGGTGGGTTGTTCGAGCAGCGCGTTGCGCAGCATCGACAGCGTGGGTTCGATCTCGCGGCGGCGTCGCTCTTCGGCCAGGGTGCGAAAGATCTCCCAGGCGTCGCTGGGCGCGTCGAAATACTCGCGCCGGTCGCCGGCCTGGTGCTTCAGGCGCACCAGGCGCCAGGCCTGCAACTCCTTCAGCCCCATGCTCACGTTGGAGCGCGAGAACTCCAGCGCCTCGGCAATGTCATCGGCATGCACCGGTGCGGGCGAGACGAAGATCAGCGCATAGATCTGCCCCACGGTGCGGTTGATGCCCCAGCGGCTGCCCATCTCGCCGAAGTGGCTGACGAAGCTTTTGACCAGCGGTGAGAGCGGTGTCATTTTTTTGGACCTCGGGTTGATCTGGATCAGAGTATCCTGTGTTTTCAGTATTTACTGAAAATTGGGGAAATAGGCCCTCACCCCCACCGACTGCTTCCAAAGCGCACGCAGACATAATCGCGGCCTGCCTTGCCCCCCGACTTACCCATGCAGATCGGCTTTTCCGTCAACGAGATCCTGTTCCTGCTGAGCCTGGTCAGCGGGGCCTGTTGGGTGTTTTGGCGGCGCCGGCTGCGCCAGCACCCCTTGCCCGAGCGCAAGCCGTTCTGGGTCAGCCTGGGGGCCGACCTGTTCGTGGTGATCGGCCTGATGTTCACCTGCCGCGTGGCCCTGGCCGACTGGCCGCGGGTGCCCACTGGTTCGATGGAGCCCACGCTGAGAGTGGGCGACTATCTGCTCGTCAACCACCTGGCCTACGGCCCGCGCCTGCCTTTCACCAACACCGCGATCGAAACCGGCCAGCCGCAGCGGGGCGATGTGGTGGTGTTTCGCTACCCGCTCGATGTGTCGGAGTTTTACGTGAAGCGCCTGGTCGGTCTGCCGGGCGACGTGGTGCACTTCGAGAACGGTCTGGTTCGGGTGAATGGCGAAGCGTCGTCGGCCAAGATGCTGAGCGACGGCACCGGCCCTGACGTGCGCGACGAAGACCGTGGCCAGTGGCTGATGCGCGAGACCGTGCAGCAGCGCGAGCGGGTGGTGAAGATCAACCCCTTCGTGCAAGGCCGCTTGACGCTCAATCTGCGCGAGCCCGGCCTGGCCGAGAATTGCCGCGCCGAAACCTCGACCACCTGGCAATGCACCGTGCCGCCCGGGCAGTACCTGATGCTGGGCGACAACCGCGACAACTCCGAAGACTCGCGCGCTTGGGGCTTCCTGCCGCACGAGCAGGTCTACGGCAAGGCGGTGCGGGTGCTTTTCAACTGGTCTGATTTTTCACGCAGCTGGACTGCGTTGTGAACCCTATGAATGAACGACTCGACCTGGCTGGCCGGCACATCGTGCTGGGCCTGAGTGGCGGCATCGCCTGCTACAAGGCGGCCGAACTCACACGCGGGCTCGTCAAGGCCGGCGCCACGGTGCAGGTCGTGATGAGCGAAGCTGCCGAGCAGTTCATCACTGCGGTGACGATGCAGGCGCTCTCGAACCGCAACGTCTACACCAGCCAGTGGGACGCGCGCGAGCCCAACGCGATGGCCCACATCAACCTCACACGGCACGCCGATGCGGTGCTGATCGCTCCCGCCAGCGCCGACCTGATGGCCAAGCTGGCCCAGGGGCGTGCCGACGACCTGCTGAGCTTGATGTGCCTGGCTCGGCCCATCGAGCGCTGCCCGCTGCTGCTGGCCCCGGCCATGAACCGCGAGATGTGGGCGCACCCCGCGACGCAGCGCAACGTGTCGTTGCTGCGCGCCGATGGCGCCACCCTGCTGGGCCCCGGCAGTGGCGACCAGGCCTGTGGCGAGATCGGCGACGGCCGCATGCTGGAGGCCGATGAGCTGGTCGAAGAGCTGGTGGCCTTCTTGGCACCCAAGGCGCTCGCCGGGCAGCGTTTGCTGATCACGGCCGGGCCGACCTTCGAGCCGATCGACCCGGTGCGCGGCATCACCAACCTCTCCAGCGGCAAGATGGGTTTTGCCATCGCGCGGGCCGCCCGAGAGGCGGGCGCCGAGGTGACGCTGGTGGCTGGCCCGGTGCACCTGCCCACACCGCGCGGCGTGCGGCGTGTCGATGTGCAAACGGCGCAGCAGATGTACGAGGCGGTGGTGCCGAACGCGCCGCAGTACTCGGTGTTCGTTGCCACGGCGGCGGTAGCCGATTGGCGCCCGGCGAGTTTGTCCGAGCAGAAGATCAAGAAGAATGGCAGCAAGGTGGCGCCGACGTTTGAGCTCTCCGAGAACCCCGACATCCTGGCGGCGGTCGCCCAACTGCCTGATCGACCCTACTGCGTGGGCTTCGCCGCCGAGAGCCATGACCTGCTCAAGCACGCGCGCGAAAAACTCAGCCGCAAGAACGTGCCGCTGATCGTCGGCAACCTGGGCCCCGCCACCTTCGGCCGCGACGACAACGCGCTGGTGCTGGTCGATGCCAAAGGCCACCGCGACATTCCCCAAGCCGACAAGCTCACCCTCGCACGCGCGTTGGTGAGCGAGATCGCTCAACGATTGAACGCTTCCAAACCATGACCCCGATTGATCTGAAAGTGCTCGACCCCCGCATGGCCGAGCAATTGCCCGCTTATGCCACGCCCGGCAGTGCCGGACTCGACCTGCGCGCCTGCCTCGACGCGCCGTTGGTGCTGGAGCCGGGCCAGACGCAACTCATCCCCACGGGCCTCGCGATCCACGTGGCCGACCCGGGGCTGGCCGCGATCATCCTGCCGCGCTCGGGCCTGGGCCACAAACACGGCATCGTGCTCGGCAACCTGGTCGGGCTGATCGATTCCGACTACCAGGGCCAGCTGATGGTGAGCTGCTGGAACCGGGGTCAGGTGAGTTTCACCGTGCAGCCGATGGAGCGCATTGCGCAACTCGTCATCGTGCCGGTGGTGCAGGCGCAGTTTCGGGTGGTGAGCGAATTCGGCGCGTCAGACCGGGGTGCCGGTGGGTTTGGCTCCACCGGCAAGCACTGAGACGATTCAGTGCAGCTGTGAGCCGCTGGGTGCGGTGCTCATCACGCTGATGCCCGCCTCGCTGACGCTGCCGGCTTCGATCTCCGACTCGGTGGCCTCGCGCACGTCACGCACCTTCACGTCGAGCCGCAGCGCGATGCCGGCGAGCGGGTGGTTGCCGTCAAGCACCACATGCGTGTCGTAGACCTCGGTCACGGTGTAAAGCACATCGCTCGAAAGACCCTCGGTGACGGCCCCTTCAGGCGGCCCTTCGAACTGCATGCCGGGCTCGACTTGCTCGCCGAAGATGGCGCGCTCTTCAAAGAACACCAGCTCGGGGTTGTATTCGCCGAAGGCGTGCTCGGGCTCCAGGTGCAGCTTGGTCTCGAAGCCGGTCTCCTGGCCGTTCAAGGCTTCTTCAACCTTGGCGAGCAGGTCGTCACCGCCGTAAAAAAACTCGACCGGAGCCTCGAGCTCGTCGATCAACTGGCCTTGGGCGTCTTCGAGTCGCCAGGTCAGGCTGACGACGCAGGGGGATGAAATCAACATCAAACAATGATCGCACAATCACCTCATGACGATCTCCTCACCCACGCCCTTGCTGGGCGGTTTGACGCCTCAGCTTTTCATGCGCCGCCACTGGCAAAAGCGGCCCCTGCTCATTCGACAGGCGGTGCCGAACGTGGTGCCGCTGCTGAGCCGCGCCGAGCTGTTTGCAATGGCCGCGCGCGAGGAGGTGGAGTCACGCCTGATCGTGCATCAAGCGCGCAACTGGACGCTGCGCCACGGGCCGCTGCCGCGGCGCGCCTTGCCGCGTGTGGACCAGCCCGGCTGGACCCTGCTGGTGCAAGGGCTCGACACGCACCTCGAGGCAGCGCGTGAGCTGATGTCTCGCTTTCGCTTCGTGCCCGATGCCCGCCTTGATGACCTGATGGTCTCGTGGGCCAGCGATGGCGGAGGTGTGGGTCCGCACGTGGATTCGTACGACGTGTTCCTGTTGCAGCTGCACGGGAGCCGACGCTGGCGCATTGCCGCGCCGGGCGATCAGACGCTGGTGCCCGACGTGCCGCTGAAGATCCTGAAGAACTTCAAGCCCGAACAAGAGTGGCTGCTGGCCCCCGGTGACATGCTCTACCTGCCACCCGGCTGGGCGCACGATGGTGTGGCCGAAGGCGAGTGCATGACCGCCTCGATTGGCTTTCGGGCGGCGGGCCGTGCCGAGCTGCGCAGCGAGGTGCTGCAGCGCATGATCGATGCCAGCGAGCGACCCGAGCCCGACCCGCTGTACCGCGACCCGCGTCAGAGTGCGACCGACACGCCGGGCCGCATTCCCGAGGCCATGCACGAGTTCGTGGCGCGCGAGGTCGCGCGCTGGCTGGCCGAGCCGCGTTCACTCGCCTGTGCCTTGGGTGAAGTGTTGAGTGAACCCAAACCGCAGGTGTGGTTCGAGCCCGGCCAGCCGCTGGTGGCGGGGCAGGGTGTGCGCCTCGACCGGCGAACCCGCATGCTCTACGACGAGCATCATGTCTTCATCAACGGCGAGGCCTTGCTGGCGGGCGGGCGTGACGCCAGGCTGATGCGCCGCCTGGCCGACGAACGCGAACTCGCTGCGCCGCAGCTTGCCAAGCTCGGTGACGACGCCACAGAATTGCTCGCCCAGTGGGCCCAAGCCGGCTGGCTGCACTCATTGCCCACTTGAAAGGACTGCCATGAGCGACCGACCGCCTCCGCGGATCATCACCTCGCGCAGCGAGTTCCATGACGCCCTGCGCCAATCGTTCGCCCTGGTGGCAGACGAAGGTTGCCGCGAGGTGTTCATCGCCGACCCGACCTTTGCCGACTGGCCCCTGGGCGAACGCGCCGTGATCGAAAGTCTCACACGTTGGGCCTACGCGCACCGCAAGCTCACTGTGCTCGCGCAGAGCTTCGATGAGTTCACGCGCCGCCACCCTCGTTGGGTCGAGTGGCGCCGGCAGTGGGCGCATGTTGTCGAGTGCCGGGCGCTGGCCGACGATGACGCGGGCAAGTTGGCGGGGTTGTTCCTGGCTCCCGGCCTTGTCACGCTGAGGGTGCTCGATGCCGAGCACTATCGGGCCAGCCTGTCGTTCGAGCCGGGTGACGCCATCCGCGTGCGCGACAACCTTGATGCACTTTTGCAACGATCTGAAGAGGCTTTCCCGGCAACCAACCTGGGCCTATAGGGAAGTCCCTAGGGCTGAGTATAATCATGGGCTAGGTGCAGGAAATGCTCGAGCTTTCCACGCCTTGATATGTTGGGGATCTGCCAGGACGGAGGGTTCCCACAATTACCGGTAATTGTCTGAACCTTTCACTGAGGAATAAATATGAAAAAGTCGCTTCTGTTGGCATCCGTGGTTGCTGCTCTCGCTCTGGCCGCTTGCGGCAAGAAGGCTGAAGAGGCGGCTCCGGCTGCTCCCGCCGCTGCCCCGATGGCTGCTGCTGCTTCGGCTGCTACCGCTGCCGCTTCGGCTGCTACCGCTGCCGCTTCGGGCGCTGAGGCTGCTGCCTCGGCCGTGACCGCTGCTGCTTCGGCTGTGGCTGGCGCTGCCTCGAAGTAATCGGTTTTCTACCGATTCAAAAAAGCCGCCTTCGGGCGGCTTTTTCATTGGTGCCGCGAAACTTGACGCCGGTGGGGTCAGCGAATGACCAGCCAGTCGAGACCCAGCAACGGGTCGGCCACGAGCACATCGCCGGGCTCACCCCCCAGCACCGGCGCCAAGGCGGCCTGGGCCAGGGCCGGGCGGTTGTTGCGCTCGCTCAAGTGCGCGGCGACCAGGTGGTTCAGGCCGGCGTGCAAACACCCCGACAGAATTTCAGCGGATGTGTCGTTGGCCAGGTGGCCCAGGCGGCCGGCGATGCGTGCCTTCAGGAAGGCCGGGTAGCTGGAGTTTGCGAGCATGCCGCGGTCGTGGTTGCATTCCAGCAGCAGCGCGCTGCAACCCTGCAGTTGGGTCATCAAGTGAGCAGTGATGGAGCCGACGTCGGTGAGCACACCCAGGCGCAGCGCGCCGTCGCCGATGCGCAGTTGCAGCGGCTCTTCGGCGTCGTGCGGCACCGTGTAGGGCGTCAACTCCAGGTCACCGACCGCAATCGATTCCAGGTCGCGCGCGAAGCACACCAAGCCGTCAGGCAACGCGGGCTCGCCGATGGCGCGCCAGGTGCCGCGGCTTGTCCAGATCGGGGTCTGGTGACGGCGCGCCAAGGTCAGCGCGCAGCCGACATGGTCGCTGTGCTCATGGGTCACGAACACCGCATCGATGTCGGCCGACGCCAGCCCGACCCGCGCCAGCCGGCGATCGAGTTCGCGCAACGAGAAGCCGCAGTCGATCAGCACGCGGCTCACCGTGCTGCCGCTGCTGGCCTCGACGACGGTGGCGTTGCCGGTGCTGCCGCTGCCCAGGCTGCAAAAGCGCATCATGGCTCGATGCGCCTGGAGGTCACTTCAGATCTTCAACCAGCAGCCTGACGATGCGCTGGCCGGCGTCGCCGTTTTCCGGGGCGCCCTTGGTATCGAACACCGACACCGTGCTCGCTTCGCCTTCACCCTTGACGGCCACCCGGTAACGGATGGGGCCGGTCAGTTTGTTGGCGTCGCCGCTGAAAAGCTTGCTGAAGAAACCGGGTTCTTCCTTGCCGGCCTGGGCCGGGTCGACGTAGCGCACGAAGTAGAGGCCTTGCGCACGGTCGCGGTCTTCGACGGTGAAGCCGCTGCGGTCGAGCGCCAGCCCGACACGGCGCCACGCGCGGTCGAAACTTTCGTCGATCTGCAAGGTGGCGGCGGGGCGGCCAGTGAGCGCGCGGGCCCGCGCGGGAGCGACGGTCGCGGCAGTGGCTGTCTGGGCCACGGCGGCCTTGGCCACTTCGTCCTTCGCGCCGAGCTTGATCATCAGGCGCGACAACATCTCACCTTCGAGCAGGGGCTCGCTCGGCCGCGGCTTCCAGGTGGTGCTCTCCTTGAGGGCGTTGGTGTAGACCTCTTCCATGCCGCGGTGAACGATGTAGACCTCGCTGCCTTGGGCCGTGCGCTCGACCCGGGTGCGGTATTTATCGCGCTCGCCGGTGGAGAACAGCGAGTCGAAGACCTTGCCCAGCGTCTTGCGGATGATGTCGTCGGACAGCTTGGCGCGGTTTTCGGCCCAGTCGGTTTCCATCACGCCCACGTCAGGCTGGTCGATCGCCAGTGACAGGCCCCGCTCCTTCCAGAAGGCTTGCAGTTGCGGCCACAGCTGCTCGGGGGTCAGCGGGGTACTCAGGTAGCGCAGGTTGCCCTGGCGCTCGATGCGCACATTGCCCAACGAGGCCGGCGCGACCTTGTCGGTAACTGGCGCCGCCGAGGCTGCCACACCCGGCGCTTGCAGCGCAGCCGCGCTGATCACGCCTGCTTGCGGCGCATAACGTGGGTCGACCGCGAGCTGGGTCAGGTCGGGGGGCACTTCAAGTGGGGTGGCCTTGGCGGTGGCGGTGCGGTAGTCGATCTTGTCGCCAGACACCACGCCGTCGATCGACGAGCAGGCGGCCAGGGTGCCCACGAGCACCACACTGGCAACCACAGAGCTGAGGGCGAACCGAGAAGGAAAGCGAATCACGTTGAGCATCTCCGAAGGGAGCAGCCGGGAACCGGCTGCCATGCGAGGCGAATGAAGGGAGGTGGGGAGAGCCGCGCCTGCGAACGAGGCGACGGCATCAACTCAGAGCAGACCCGACTCACGCAACGCTTGTTCCACCGCCGATTGGCCGGCAGGGGTGAGGGGAAGGATGGGCAGGCGCACGGTTGCGCCGCAATGGCCCAGGCGGGAGAGTGCCCACTTGGTGGGCGTGGGGCTCGATTCAACGAACAGGTTCTTGTGCAAGGGCAGCAGTTTGAGGTGGATCTGTGCGGCTTCGCGCGCCTGCCCGGCGATGGCGGCCTTGCACAGCTCGTGCATCGCGCGCGGCGCCACGTTGGCCGTGACGCTCACGTTGCCATGGCCACCCAGCAGCATCAGCGCCACGGCGGTGGGGTCGTCGCCCGAGTAGATCGAGAAGCCCTTGGGCGCGTTCTTGATCAGGGTGCAGGCACGTTCGATGTTGCCGGTGGCTTCTTTGATGCCGATCACGCCGGGCACCTGCGCCAGGCGCAACGTGGTTTCGGGCAGCATGTCGGCCACGGTGCGGCCGGGCACGTTGTAGAGCACCATCGGCACGTCGACCGCTTCGGCGATGGCCTTGAAGTGGGCGTAGATGCCTTCCTGCGAGGGCTTGTTGTAGTAGGGCACGACCGACAGCGTGCAATCGGCGCCCACCTTCTTGGCGTAGCGCGACAGCTCGATGGCCTCGCGCGTGGAGTTGCCGCCGGTACCGGCCATGATGGGGATGCGGCCACGCGCTTGCTCGACCGCCACGCGGATGATCTCGCAATGCTCTTCGACCGACACCGTGGGCGACTCGCCGGTGGTGCCCACGACGCCGATGCAATCGGTGCCTTCGGCGATGTGCCAGTCGATCAGGCGACGCAGCGCGTCATAGTCGACGCTGCCGTCTTCAAACATCGGCGTGATCAGCGCGACGATGCTGCCAACAATGGGTTTCATGCGGGTTCCTCGGAATCCGAAGATTTTAGCCGCCCCGAGGAGGCTGGCCCGGGAGGCAGGGCGTGGCGGGCCCGGGCCGTGACATTGGCCCGCGGTTTCACCGCCGTGATGCGTTGCACATGGCGGGGCGGGTTGTCGAGAAAACCGTTTTCGTAGGCCACGGTGTCCAGACCCGGCGTGGCCCGCAGCAGTTCCCCAGGTTGCAGCAGAAAGTCGGGGTTGGAGGGTTTGCCGATCATCTGGTTGCCGTCGGCAAAGGTTTCGTAGATCAGCACGCCACCTTCGGCCAGGCTGCCGACCAGGGTGGGCAGCAGGGGGCGCCAGAGGTAGTTGGTCACGACCACGGCATCAAACTGGCGGCCGGCCAGGGGCCAGGGGCCGTTTTCGATGTCGGCGACCAAGATTTCTGCCACCTGCCGCAGTGGCTCGACTGCCGACCCATCCCGATCGACCCCGGTCACCCGGCAGCCTCGTTCGGCAAACCATCGAACGTGCCGCCCCGAGCCGCAGGCCACGTCGAGCACGCTCGCCCCTTCAGGGACGAGGTGCGACCAGCGCTGCACCCACTCGGACGGTGGTGGCAGATTCATTGCGGGCGGGCGTGCTGGTTCAGCGCCTTCAAGGCCAGCTTGTCGATCACACCCGGCGCGAGCAGCTTGAGCCAGCGGCCGAGCTTGCCCTGGGTCGTCATGACGATGTCCCGCTGGCGGGCCTCGGTACCCTCGATGATGAGTCGGGCGCAGGTCTCGACGCTCATCGCGCCCGTTTCGTCGAGGCCGCTTTTCCCGGCGGCCTCGCCCTTGGCATTGAAGCCGCGGTAGCGGATCTCGGTGGCCACCACGCCGGGGTAGGCGAGGGTGACGCTCACGCCTGCGGCGGCCAGCTCGACCCGCAACGCTTCAAAAAAGCCCGTCATCGCGAATTTGGTGCCGCAGTAGGCGGTGCGACCCGGCACACCCACCAACCCGGCCAGGCTGGAGACGCCGACGATGCGCCCTTGTGTCGCCTTGAGCTGCGGCAACGCGGCATGGGTGCACCACACGCTCCCCCAGTGGTTGATGCGCATCAGCGTTTCGTACCAGCCGAGGTCGGTGACCTCGCTGAACAGCGCCTGCGCCGACATACCGGCGTTGTTGACCAAGGTGTCGATGCGCCCGAACGCCGCCACGGTGGCGTTCACCAGCTCGACGCACTCGGCTTGCACGCCCACGTCGCAGCGTTGCACCAGCACCTGGCTGCCGAAGGCACGGCATTCGGTCGCCACAGCTTTGAGCTTGTCGACATTGCGCGCGGCGAGCACCAGAGCGTTGCCGCCTTTGCCGCGGCCCGCCCACTGGCGCGCCATTTCTGCGCCGATGCCCTCCGAGGCGCCGGTGATCACGATCACATTCATGTCAGAAGCAGTTCCAGAGTTGATTGGCGAGCGTAATCGCCAGATCGGGCTGCAGGTAGGCGGCAAACACCAGCAGCAGCGCCAATGTCGCGGCAGACCAGGCAGCGGCGCGACGCAGTTTCATTTCAGGCCGCCCGCGGCGCCACGCGCGCGATCGGCGCTTCGCGCACCGGCAGGTTGACGAGGGCGGCAAAGATGCCCAGGCCCACCGCGATCCACCACACCACGTTGTAGCTGCCGGTGGCGTCGTACAGCTTGCCGCCCAGCCAGACACCGAGGAATGAGCCGATCTGGTGGCTGAGGAACACAAAGCCGCCCAGCATCGACATGTATTGCACACCGAAGATCTGCGCGATCGTTGCGTTCGTGGGCGGCACGGTCGACAGCCACAGGAAGCCCATCACCGACGAGAAGATATACACGCTCAAGGGCGTGAGCGGCACGCTCAAGAACACCACGATCGCCACCGAACGCAACGCATAGATCGTCGACAGGATGTACTTCTTGGGCATGCGCTCGCCCAGTGAGCCCGCCGCGTAGGTGCCGAACACATTGAAGAGGCCGATCAGCGCGAGCGCCGTGGTCGCCACGTTGGGCGTGAGCCCGTTGTCCTTCAGGTAGCTCGGCATGTGCACGCCGATGAACACCACCTGAAAGCCACAGACGAAGTAGCCCGCCATCAGCAGCTGGAAGCTCGGGTAGCTGAAGGCCTCGCGCACCGCGCTGCCAATGCTTTGCTGCAGGCCGCTGGCTTTGGGCTCAGCAGGCTCCTTCAGGCCGAACGCCAGCGGCACGATGACCAATGCCAGGCAACCCAGCAGGAACAGCGCGTTTTGCCACCCGAAGCTGCCGATCAGCCAGTTTTCCACCGGCACCATCAGGAACTGGCCAAACGAGCCGGCCGCCGCCGCCACGCCCATGGCCCAGCTGCGCTTGTCGGGCGCCACGTTGCGGCCGATCACGCCGTACACCACCGCATAGGTGGTGCCTGACTGCGCCAGACCGAGGATCAGCCCCGCGCTGCCGGTGAAGGCCAGGCCCGAGGTGGCCAGCGCCATCAGCACCAGGCCGCCAGCGTAGAAGAGGCTGCCCACGATGAGCACGCGGAACGCGCCATACCGATCCGCCAGCATGCCGGCCACCGGCCCGGCCAGGCCCCAGGCGAGGTTTTGGATGGCCAATGCGAACGCGAAGGTTTCGCGCGACCAGCCACGCTCCATGGTGATGGGTTGCAGCCACAGGCCGAAGCCGTGACGAATGCCCATCGAGAGCGTGACGATCAAGGCGCCGCACAGCAGCACCTGTTTCATGGA
>NZ_JADMJX010000218.1 GCF_018780185.1 Rhizobacter sp. | reverse complement strand
GTCGTGCTCGATCACGATCACCGAGCGGCCCTTGCAGATGCGCTGCAGCAGCTCGGCGGTGAGCTCGCGCTCGCGCACGCTCATGCCGGCGATGGGCTCGTCGAGCATCAGCAGCTCGGGGTCTTGCATCAACAACATGCCGATCTCCAGCCACTGCTTCTGGCCGTGTGACAAGAGGCCGGCTTCGAACTCGAGGTGCTGCTCCAGGCCGATCTCGGTGGCGACCGTCATCACGCGCTCTTTCACGTCGTCGGTGCAGCGGAAGGCCAGCGCACCAAACACGCCGCGGCCGCGCGGAAACGAGACCTCGAGGTTCTGGAACACGCTCAGGTTCTCGTAGATCGAGGGCGTCTGGAACTTGCGGCCGATGCCCTTGCGCACGATCTCGTACTCGGGCAGCTTGGTCATCTCCAGGTTCTTGAACTTGATGCTGCCGTCGCTCGCCCGTGTCTTGCCGCAGATCAGGTCGAGCAGGGTGGTCTTGCCGGCGCCGTTGGGGCCGATGATCACGCGCAGCTCGTTCTTGTCGACGTAGAGCGTGAGGGCGTCGATGGCCTTGAAGCCGTCGAAGGACACGGTGAGGTCTTCAACCGCGAGAACAAAGTCGGTGTTGCTGCTCATGCTATGGCCTCACTCAAACCTGTTGGCTGCTGATGCCGGGGGGCAAGGGGGCGTCGGTGGCCGGCGGGTCGCTGCGCTTGGTCGGCGCCGGTGGGGGTTCCACCACGACAGCCGGCTTGCGTTGCAGCCGCTTGAGCACCCAGGGCTTGACCTTCTCGACATACAAACCGGCCAGCCCCTGCGGGAAGGCGAGCACCACACCGAGGAACATCGCGGCCATCAGGAACAGCCACAGGTCGGGGAAGCTCTCCGAGAAGTAGGTCTTGCCGAAGTTCACCAGCAGCGTGCCGTAGACCGCGCCCACCAGTGACATGCGCCCGCCCACTGCTGCAAAGATCACCATCTCGATGCTGGGCACGATGCCCACCAGCGAGGGCGACATGAAGCCCACCTGCAGTGTGAAGAGCGCGCCGCCGATGGCCGACAGGAAGGCTGCCAGGCAGAAGGCGAACACGCGGAACATCGACACGTCGTAGCCCGAGAAGCGCACGCGGTCTTCCTTGTCGCGCATGGCCAGCAAGAGCGTGCCGAGCTTGCTGCGCTGCACCCACAGGCAGGCCGCGATCGACAGCAGCAAGAGGCCCACGTTGACGAAGTACAGGATGTACTTGGCGCTGTCGGTGCGCGTGTCCCAGCCCATCAGCGTCTTCAGGTCGGTCATGCCGTTGACACCGCCGGTGTAACCCTGCTGGCCGATGATGAGCACCGTGAGAATCAGCGCCACCGCCTGCGTGATGATGGCGAAGTACACACCACCGACGCGCCGCTTGAACATCGCAAAGCCGATGATGAAGGCCAGCAGCGTGGGCACGCCCAGCATCAGGATCAGGGCGAGCGGGAAGCTGCGGAAGGGCTCCCACCAGATCGGCAGCGCGGTGATCTGGTTCCAGTCCATGAAGTCGGGGATGCCTGGCGTCGACTGGATCTTGGTGGTGATGGGGTCGCTGGCTTCGAGCTTCAGGAACATCGCCATGCCGTAGCCGCCGAGGCCGAAGAACACGCCCTGGCCCAGGCTGAGCACGCCGCCGTAG
>NZ_JADMJX010000088.1 GCF_018780185.1 Rhizobacter sp. | reverse complement strand
CCGAGTGCAATCGGAAGGTTTATTTCGCAAGTGCAATTGCAAGGTTTATTTGGACGACAAAGAAGCGGCCCCTTGGGGCCGCTATCTCTTTCTACACGAACAAGCTCCCCGCCCCTCATTCGGGATCGGAAGCCGACCACAGCCTGCAATGCAGCGGTTGCGGTAGTTCGGCTCCGAGCCCGTTGAGATCGGTCGCGATCAACTACCGGTCATTCCCTCGCGCAGCCTGTCGCCAGGCGAGAGACCGGTCCCGGAGGTGAAGCTGACGTTCAACGCGCGGGAGGGCATTTTCGCTGGCGTCTGCCCATCGAATGGCCGCTGTCATCGAGCCTCTACTCACGCACTCGACCCTATGCGGACGTTGCCCCTCATAGAGACAACGCCCAAAAGGGATCCTTCACGACGAGCTGTCTGGTTCCTACCGGGTAACGCGGGCCCGCGAGGCTATAGCAATGCAGGCTAGTAGAGTCAGGTGTCTGATAGGGAGAAACGCCGGTATGACCGTTCACACCAATCCCTGGATACACACTTGGCAAGCCAGAAGTCGCATCATCGCCGCTCAGCGATGGTGAGTTCTCGCTGTTGAAGCAAACCGTACTGCTCGGCGACGAAGATATCCGCTACCTTCGGATGGCAGGCGAGGTTCTCGACGACCAAGTCGAGGACGTGCTCGACGTTTGGTACGGCTTCGTCGGCTCGCACGCTCATCTTGTTCACTATTTCAGCGGGGCCGACGGGAAACCCAGTGCCGAATACCTGAATGCGGTGCGACGCCGCTTTGGCCAGTGGATTCGCGACACCTGTGCGGCCCGATACGACCGACCGTGGCTGAACTATCAGCACGAAATCGGACTGCGGCACACCAGCGCGAAGAAGAACAAGACCGACGGGATCTCGTCAGCGGCGCAATCCATTCACCTGCGCTATCTGATCGCGTTCATCGTGCCGATCACCGCAACGATCCGGCCATTCCTGGGCAAGAAGGGCCACTCCCCGAATGACATCGAAGGCATGCACGCGGCATGGTTCAAATCCATCACGCTCCAGGTGACCTTGTGGAGCATGCCTTTCGTCGCGCCGTCCTCGTTCTGAACAATTCACTCCGGCTCTCCAGCGGCCGGAGCACCCCTCTGTCTTGAATGACGCACCCCGAGCTTTGCCTCGGTAGGCCGCTTGCGCCAGCCAAATGGGCAACGTGCCCGGTGCACGCACGCGGCCTTTGAAGCGCCGCAACCCTCCTCGTTGACAACACAACGGCCCATGCCCAAACGCGCTGTCACTCATCGTGACGAACTGGTGCGTGACCTGAGCCGTCAGCTCTATACAAGCCGAGCTTCCTTGTCGCAGCCAGAGCTGATGAGTTGCACTTCCCCAAAGGAGGTAGGCGATCTTGGGCGCATGGACAAGTTCTCTACCCATCCACGGTGAGATGCCTCCCAGTTCGCTCTGCGTCAAGCTGGCAACACTGAAGTTTGCAGCGACATGCGAGGCGACGGAAACCTCGAACCTACTCGATCAGTTCACCGATGAGTTGGACATGGAGGCCAGTGGGTGCCACCGGCACTCGTCGACAACTGACAAGCGATGGACCGTGTCCGGTCATTCAGGGGGCCAGCTCACCGGCTCGCCTTTCACCATGCGGGAGGAAGCTTTTTTAGGTTTCCTTAGGCTGGTTGGCGTCGCCCAGGACGATGTTTTCCAGGTTTCGTTGCTGGGGACATCAGTTTGGGTAACTGTCGTCAGGCTAGCGACGTACTCCACCATCGGAATGCGGCAGGGGCCCGTTGCGTGCGCGTCTAAACCATGGAACGTGTTTACAGTCCCCTGGATGGATATTCCGTTGCCGATGTTGACTTGAGGAGGCGTCGGCCAACGTCAAGACCTGCGATGAGTTGAAGCGCTGACTGACTGCCGGCCCGACCAAACCTGAGGGATTCCGTAGTGCGGAAGCCACTTTTTTTGAAGCAGTAGGGCCCATTCCAGCCTTCCCAGGGGATGACTTTCCCGGAAGACATCGGAAACACATGTGGTGGCCCGACGCAAAACGGAAAGAGCCCCAGCGAAAGCGGGAACAGGCCAGCCGAGACCCGCACCAGCCCCACAACACGGGAAGGTGCCTCAGCCTCGGCGCGGCCTCAAGTTCGGCTGGCTGCGTCTTATTCGGGCGATCGAATGCCTTGCGCAACGATCTCCGGTATCAGGTCGCCTTTGGTGGTGCCCTCACAAGCGCCCGACAAGGGAAGGAGCACCGTGAACGTCGTTCCATGCCCGACCCTGCTGTGGACTTGGAGCTTCCCGTGCATCGATGCCACCAGTTCCTTGCAGATCAACAGGCCGAGGCCATGACCTGCCACGTTGGAGGCCTCGGCACCGAGTCGCTCGAAGGGTTGGTACATGCGGGCGACTTGTGCCTCGGTGAGCCCAGGCCCGGTGTCCTGGATCTCGATTCGTGCCTGTTCGCCCTGGGTCACGCTCAAACGAACCCAGCCGCCCTCACGGTTGTACTTGATCGCATTGCTCAGCAGGTTGACGACGACCTGGCAGATCGCCCTGCGGTCGACCGCTGTCACCACAGGTGCCGGGCCGTCGAATGCGATGGTGATGGAGCGGGCCTGTGCCTCGCGTTCAAGGATGTGCGTTGCCTCCCGTACCACCTCGACGAGATCAACCGACTTGTTCGTGATCGACACACCCACCGCCCCGGCCCGGCCGAGCTCCATCAGCATGTCCAGCACGTCGACCATGTGCCACCCCGTCTTCGCGATCTGGGCCACCCATCGCTCCAGGGTGGCCGCCTCGCCGAGGGCACCGCCGGTCTGAATCAACTGCGCCAGCCCGACGATGGCGTTCAAAGGCGTCCTGAGCTCATGGCCCACCTTCGACACCAGCATGGATTTCGCCTGGCTGCTGGCCTCGGCCTGCTCTTTGGCCACGCACAAGACCTCGCTGCGTTGCCAGACCTGCGCCTTGGCCTCGATGCTCTGCGTCACGTCGCGCGCCGACCCACGAAAGCCGCGCAAGCTGCCGTCGGCATGAAGCAGCGGCACGGCACTGCGTGACACGTAGCGCGAGCTGCCATACGCGTACTCGCGCGTCACCATGCGGACAATGGCCTCGCCTTGGCGCAGCACGGCGTGCAGATCGCGCAGCGGCGGCTCTGGTTCGCCCAGCCAGTTGACGACCAGCCCCGACGGGATCAGCTCACCGATCGTCGGCGGCCGGAACACGGCCTGCGATCCGCAAGGCACAGTGCCGTGCACCCACGTATAGCGAAAGTGTTCGTCGGTTTCCCAGCTCCAGTCGCCGGAGGCGTGCGCCACGTCTTCCAGGCGCTGAGTCAAGAGCGTCGCCTCGTGAACTTGCGCCCGCAGGGTGCATGCTTCGTGCACCGACTCCGCGATCGCCCGCAACTGGGCGCAATCCGCATGCAACGCGCCTTCGTGCCCGAGGTTCACCAGCGCGACCCATGTCGATGGCAAGGCCGAGTCATCGCGCCGCCCCAGCAGCGACAGGTCGCGCAGGCCGAACCGACGCTGCAACGCCAGCACATCGGGGCAAACCTGCGCGCCCCAGCTCTTTCGCAACACAACACCGCAGGCGTTGCTGGCGTCGCCGCGCAGAGCGATCCCTGCGATGGCGCAGGCCAGGCCTTGCGCCGAATCCGGCAACGCGCCACTGACCACCACAGCTTCACCTTCGCGTGCAGACAGGATCGCCGCCGCCGCTCCGGCGGCGGCCCTGGAACGCTCGGCGATAGCCTCCAACGCGCCACCGACGCCAGCTCTTGCGCTGTCCACGCGCGGTCGATTCTTCGAGCGCAGCGTCTCGTCCTCTGTCACCTTGATGCACATCGCAGTTTCCTTCTGGAAGGGTGCTGCGGTCGTGGCCACAGCGCCTACAAGCTACTCACAGAATGCTGGGCTTTGTTGCGAGCCACGGATCGTGGCGCCGTGCTCAGCTCGCCTGGCCGATGGGTGTGTTGCCATCGACCGACGCCGCGTTGTCCGAACACTGCGCGGCCGCTTTGCAGATCTGCATGAAATCGGTTGGCGCCAACGACGCACCACCGACCAACAAACCCGCAACCCGACTGCACGACAAGAACACGCCGGCGTTGCGGGGGTTGACACTCCCGCCGTACAAGATACGCACGGCACTCGCCGACGGGCCAGCGTGGAACACCAGCATGTCGGCGATGAAGCCATGCGTGCGCTCGATCAGGCCCGGCTCGGCCGCAGCGCCGGTGCCGATGGCCCACACCGGCTCGTAGGCGATGACGACGCACGCCAGGTCGCGCCCCAACGCGCGCACCAGTTGCACCAACTGCCGCCGCAACACCATCGCGGTCTGCTCGCCGTCGCGTTCCTCGGCGTTCTCGCCCACGCACACGATGGGTGTCAGCCCCGCCGCCAACGCTCTTTGCGCCTTGCTGGCGATCTGCCCGTCGGTCTCGGCGTGGGCGAGGCGCCGCTCCGAATGGCCAATGATCACGTAGCGCGCACCGAGCTCGCCGATCATCCGGGCTGACACCTCGCCGGTGAACGCACCGTCGTCCTCAGCCGAACAGTCCTGCGCACCCCAGCGCAGCGGCGTGGCGCCAAACGCCATCTGCGCCGCGGGCAACAACGGGTGCGGCACACACAGCACCGACTCGCATCCTGGCCAGTCGCGCGCGACCACGTCGGCGAAGGCGCGCACCCGGACCAGCGACCCGTTCATCTTCCAGTTGCCGACGACCAGCTTTGCCGCAGTCATTTCACAAACTTCCCATCGCGTGAGAACACCGTCAGGTCGATCTGCGGCGGAGCGCGGCGCGACTTGCCGTAGAACGCGCCGACGAAGCCTCCGAAATCGCGCGGGGGCAAGCCATCGAGCGCCTCGGCCAGCTTGGCTGGTGTCACCTCACGCGTGCGGCGCAGCGCGTCGACGAGCAGGCTCGCGCCCAGGTAGGCTTCCATGCCGGCGAACGACGCTTCAACCTTGTGCCGCGCGCAGAAGGCCTGGAAGTTGCGGCCGATCGCTGAAGACGAGGTAAAGGGGAACGGCGCCACCTGCGTGACCGAGAGGCCCGCAGCATGCGCACCCAGCATGTCGATCAGCGCATTGCCGCCGACGGTCGACAGCGTGTAGAACAGCCCCGTATATCCGGCCTGGCGCACCGCGTTGACGAAGCGCGCACTGGCCACGTAGTCGGCGCCGAGCACGATCGCCTGCGGCTCCCCCGCCATCACAGACGCCACGGCGCCAGGCAGGCTGTAGCGGCTGCCTTCGTGGTCGATGCTGCTGATCGACGCCACACTTTCGCCGCGCGATTCGAACGACGCAATCAACGCGTCACGAAGCTCCCAGCCCTGCGAGTTGTATTCGGACACCAGTGCGACACGGCGGATGCCGAGCTGGCGCGTGTGCCGGGCGATGTATTCGATCTCATCGATGTGACCGGCACGCAGGTTGTAGACCCAGGGCAACGCGCCCGAGCGCAGCTCCTGCGAGCCGCTGAAGGCGGCAATGTAGGGCAGGCCCTCTTCCGCTGCACCGCGAGCGCCGGCACGGTGCGCCCCGGCGCCGACAAAGCCGAACATGGCCACGACCCGGTGCTGTGCCGACAGCAGCTTGACGTTGACCGCCGTACGTTCGGCGCGGTCTTCGTCATCGAGTGTCACCAATTGGACCTCGCGCCCTGCAATGCCACCTTGGGCGTTGACTTCGGCGAAGACCGCGAGTGTCGCCTCGCGAACCGCCATGCCGACCTGGGCGAGCGGCCCCGAGACCGGCGCAGACTGGCCAATGCGGATTGGCGGCGAGGTGCTGGCCCGAGCATGCGCGGCGCGGGGCAGGATGGACGCCGGCAGCAGCGAGGCCGCCGGCAGGCTGAGGAGCAGCAAACGGCGCCGCATGATCGGCCCCTACCAGCGAAGGGCGGCGGTATGTACCGGCGCGTCCCACAGGGTCTTCAACTCATCGTCGAGCAGCGTGACGGTCAGCGACGCACCGGCCATCTCCAGCGACGTGGTGTAGTTGCCCACCAGCGAGCGAATCGGCGTCAGCCCCTGCTTACGCAGCCTTTCAGCGGCGCAGTGGTACAGGAGATAGAGCTCCATCAGCGGCGTGCCGCCGAAGCCGTTCACATGCAACAGCACTTCGCGGCCGCGTGCGGGCTTCAGGTCGCTGAGGATCGCGCCCAGCAGGTCATCGATGATCAGCCCGGCCGGCTTGATCTTCTCGCGCCGTCGCCCGGGTTCACCGTGGATGCCGACACCGACCTCCATCTCGTCGGCGTCAATGTCGAAGGTGGCGCGCCCGGCCGCCGGCACCGTGCAGCTGGTGAACGCCACGCCCATCGACGCGGTGGCCGCATTGACGCGGTCCCCGACCGCCTTGCACTCGAGCAGCGAGGCACCGGCCTCGGCCGCGGCGCCGGCCATCTTCTCGACCATCAGGGTGCCGGCCACGCCGCGCCGGCCGGTGGTGTGCTTGGAGTTCTCGATCGCGACGTCGTCGTTGACGAGCACGGTGGCGTTCTCCAGATCGAGCATCTCGCTCGCGATCTGGAAGTTCATCGTGTCGCCAGCGTAGTTCTTGACGATGAACAGCACACCGCGGCCGGAGTCGGTGGCCTCGGCAGCGGCCAGCATCTGGTCGGGCGTGGGCGAGGTGAACACCTGGCCGGGGCAGGCCGCATCGAGCATGCCGCGGCCGACGAAACCGGCATGCAGTGGCTCGTGCCCCGAGCCGCCGCCCGACAACAGCGCCACCTTCTTGACGGCCCGCTCGGCGCGGGCGACGAAGGTGGGCTCGAACTGCACCCGCAGCAGGCCGGGGTGTGCGTCGACCATTCCGCCGAGCGACTCGCGCATCACGGAGTCGATGTCGTTGATGAACTTCTTCATGTGGTCTCCTGTGAGTTGACTTGCTGAAGCACGGTCTCGCACACCGCGGCGATCGCCACCTCGCAGGTCTTGCAACCGGGGTCGATGTGGCCGAGAGCGCGCTCGCCCAGGAACGAGGCCCGCCCCTTGCTGGCGATCATGTCCTTGGTGGCCAGCATGTTGCGCCGCGCCTCCTCGGTGAGCTGTGCACACATGGCGGGCAGCGGGGTGTCCTCGTCGGCCAGCTTGAGCAGCAGGCGCGACACGGGGATCAGCACGTCGAGCATCGTCTTCTCGCCGACGTCGGCCTTGCCGCGCGACTTGATCGCCTCGACACCGCAGGCGAAGGCCTCGGCGAACAAACGGCGATCGGGTTCATCGACCCCTTCGAGGGTCTTGCCCATCGCCATGAAGAAGCTGGAGATCAAGGGGCCCGACGCACCGCCGATGGTGCCGAGCAGCTTCATGCCGATCTTGTGCAGCGCCAACCCGGGCGGCATGCCTTTCAGGTCGGGGCTCAGGGCGACACTCACCTCACAGCCACGCCGCACGTTGATGAAATGGTCACCATCACCAATCGCGCGGTCGAGCGACTCGATCTGCGATTCGTTGGCAAGAATGGCGCGCTGCACGGCGGCGAGCGCATCGATGATCATGTGGGTGTTCAAGGTGTCTCCTTGTCGGTGTGAAGGTCGTGCCTGGGGCGTTGCGGTCAGTGAACGGAAACGGGTTGAACGCAGGGCGCCGTGAACTCGCGCCCGATGACGGTCCTGGCGTAGAGATAACGAACCCGCGCCCGCTCGCTCAGGGCATCCATGTCGACCTGGCCTGCCGCGCTGCACGGGAAGGCATACGTGCAATTGGGGTCGAGGAGCGAGCGAAAGCTCAGTTGGTACGAGTCGTTCATGGTGGGTCTCCATTGAGGCGCTCAGGCGGCGAGCCGCCGCCCGGAGGCGTCGAAGAACATGCAGCGTTCGGGCGGGAAAGTGAGCCGCACACGAGCACCAGGAGCAAGGGCCTTGTCGAGCATGGTGCGTGCACGCACCTCGACGCCCAGGCGTTCCGCCACCACGAGGTGCTTGACCAACGAGCTCTCGATGACCTCGTAGCCCTGCTCCCCTTCATCTGGCGCGAGGATCACGTCCTCGGGGCGGATGGCCACATGCTGTGCATGGGGGCTTGCGATGCCGGCGAACCACGCCGCCGGCAGGATGTTGACGGCGGGCGACCCGAGCCGCTGTGCGACTTCGAGCGACTGCGGCCGGTCGTAGATCTCGAGCGGCGTGCCGACTTGACGGATGCGACCGTGCTCCAGGATGGCGATACGGTCGGCCAGCGTCGTGGCCTCGACTTGGTCGTGGGTGACGTAGACGACCGTGGCGCCGCTGCTGCGCTGCAGCCGCTTGAGTTCGACGCGCAACTCCTCGCGCAGCCCGGCGTCGAGCGACGACAGCGGCTCGTCCATCAAGTAGACCCGCGGCTCGCGCACCAGCGCGCGGCCGATGGCGACGCGCTGCATCTCCCCGCCCGACAGAGCCGTGGGTTTGCGCTGCAGCTTGCCCTCGATGTGCAGCATGGCGGCGACCGTCTCGACGCGACGGCGGATGACCTCCTCGTCGAGGCGCCGCATCGGCGCGCGCAGCGGGAACGCGATGTTGTCGTACACCGTCAGGTGCGGGTACAGCGAGTACTGCTGGAAGACAAACGCGCAATCACGCTGTGCGGGAGCCGCGGCGGTCATGTCGTTGCCGTTCATCCGCAGGCAACCGGCGTCGGGCGTCTCCAGCCCTGCGATCAGCCGCAGCGTGGTCGTCTTGCCGGCGCCGCTCGGGCCGAGCAGCACGAAAAATTCACCGTCGGCGATATCGAGTTGCATGTCGTCGACCGCAGTGACGTCGCCGAAGTGCTTGGTGATGCCTTGAAGTGAAATGCTAGCCATGGCGAACGCTCGATCGATGGGCGGTGGTGGTCACGCTTGGCAACAAGCGCTCGGTGTCGGCATCGAAAAGCACGATGCGGGATGTATCGAAGCCGACGCCGACGCGTTCGCCTTCGACCGGGCGCGTGGCCTTGTCGACGACGGCCTTCAACACACCGGCGTCGGTCTGCAGCTCGGCGATCCAGTGCGAGCCGAAGTACTCGACGCGCTCGACGCGCCCGGCAAGACCTTCATCAGGCGCCACCAGGCGCACATGCTCGGGCCGCACGCCCAGCAACGCCCGCGCAGCCGGCGCTTCGACCCGCGGCACCTCGACCGCCCGGCCATCGACCTGCACCTGGCAGGCGCCCGCGGGCACGGCACCGTGCACATCGAGCAGGTTCATCGGCGGACGGCCGATGAAGCGCGCAACGAAGACGCACGACGGGAAGTTGTAGATGCCGTGCGGGTCGTCGGCCTGCAGGATGTCGCCGTTGTTCATCACCACGATGTGGTCGGCCAGCGCCATCGCCTCGTTCTGGTCGTGGGTGACGAACACGGTGGTGGTCTTCAGCCGCTCGTGCAGCTTTCGCAGCTCGACGCACATCAGTTCGCGAAACTCGGCATCGAGCGTGCCCAGCGGCTCATCCATCAGGAAGGCCTTGGGCTCACGCACGATGGCGCGACCGAGCGCCACGCGCTGGCGGTCGCCGCCCGCCAGGCCGCCGACGCGCGAGCCGAGCAGGTGCTCGATGCGCAGGATGCCGGCGACCTCCGCAATGCGGCGATTGATCTCGGCGCGCGGGATGCCCTCGTTGCGCAGCGGGAACTCGAGGTTGTCGCGCACCCCCATGTGCGGGTAGAGCGCGAACAACTGGAACACCATCGCGATGTCGCGCTCGCGCGGCCGCAGGTAGGTGACGTCGTCGCCGTCGAGGGTGATGGTGCCGGCGCTCGGGTACTCAAGCCCGGCGATCATGCGCAGCGTGGTGGTCTTGCCGCAGCCCGAGGGCCCCAGCAACACGACGAACTTGCCGTCTTCGAGCACCAGCGAGGAGTCGCGCACGGCCGTGAAGTCGGCGAAGCGCTTCTGCAGGTTTTGGATTCGGATCTCTGCCATTTGGATTCAGCCTTGAGGAAGCTTGCCGGCGACCGTGTAGCCGATGACACCGGCCAACAGCACGGTGAAGCCGTAGCTGTAGACCTCGATCGACCAGGGTTGCATCAGCATCACCAGGCCCAGGCCGATGAGTGCGGTGGTGCCGTGTTCCCAGGGTGCGCGGCGCAGCCAGCGCGGGGTGGGGCGTCGGGTGGTCATTTGCGGATCGCTCCGAAGGTCACGCCGCGCAGCAGGTGTTTGCGCAGCAGCACGGTGAACAGCAGCACCGGCAGCAGGAACAGCGTCGTGCCGGCCGCCATCGCGGGCCAGTCGAGGCCACCCTCGCCGATGATGGTGGGGATGAAGGGCGGTGAGGTCTGCGCCGTGCCGCTGGTGAGCAGCAGCGCAAAGGCGTATTCGTTCCACGCAAAGATGAGGCAGAAGATGGCGGTGGTGGCGATGCCGGTGGCCGCCTGCGGCAGCACGACCTTCACGAAGGCCTGCCAGCGGGTGTAGCCGTCGACCATGGCCGCTTCTTCGTACTCGCGCGGGATCTCGTCCATGAAGCCCTTGAGCAACCACACCGAGAGCGACAGGTTGACCACCGTGTAGAGCAGGATCAGGCCGACATGGGTGTCGTTGAGCCCGACGTGGCGGAACATCAGGTACACCGGAATGGCAATCGCGATCGGCGGCATCATCCGCGTCGACAAGATGAAGAACAGCAGGTCGTCTTTGCCCGGCACCCGGAAGCGCGAGAAGGCGTAGGCCGCCAGCGTGCCCAGCACCACCGACAGCAGCGTGGAGCCGAAGCCGATCAGCAGCGAGTTGGTGTAGCGGTCGATGAAGCGCGACGGGCCGGCCAGGATCATCTGCTGCTCGCGCACCAGGCCTTCGTACCAGGTCGTGGCCGGCGGCAACGCCGCCAGCTCGTCGGCCGAGACACGCGAACGCGTGGTGAAGAGGTTGACGTAGCCGACCAGCGACTGCTCGGCCACGACCTTCGGCGGGTAGGCGATCGCGTCTTGCGGGGTGCGCAGGCTGGTCATGAAGATCCACGCCAGCGGGATCAGGGAGATCACCGCGTAGCCGATCACGACGATGCCGGCGAACCACTTGGAGCGCGCACTCGGCTCGAGTGGGCTGTGAGGAATGGTTCTCATCGCTGCTTCACTTTCTCAAGGTAGCGCACCGTGACCAGCGACAGGCCGTAGATCGAGACGAACATGATGATCGCCAGCGCCGAGGCGTAGCCGGTGCGCCACTTCTCGAAGGCCTCGCGCTTGAGCTTGATCGACGCCAGTTCGGTCACCGAGCCGGGCCCACCGTTGGTGAGCTGGTCCACCAGGTCGAACATCTTGAAGTTCTCGATCACGCGGAACAGCAGCGCGAGGATGATGAAAGGCATCACCATCGGCAGCGTGATTCGCCAGAACTTGGTCCATGCCGAGGCGCGGTCGATCTCGGCGGCTTCGTACAGATAGGGCGGGATCGAACGCAGGCCGGCCAGCAAGAGCAGCATCACGTAGGGGGTCCACATCCAGGTGTCCACCAGCACGATGGCCCAGGGCGAGAGCTGTGTGTCGCCCAGCATCGTGAAGGTGCCCGGCCCGCCGAAGAAGTTGATGATGTAGTTGAAGATGCCGTACTGCGGCTCGAAAAAATACTTCCAGAAGGTGCCGACCACCGCGGGCGCGAGCATCATCGGCAGCAGGATCGCGGTGCTCCAGAAGCTGTGTGTGCGGAACCTGCGGTTGAGCAGCAGCGCGAGGACGAAGCCGAGCAGCAGCTGCAACGCGATCGACGCGACCAGGAAGTGCGCGGTGGCGCGCATGTTTTCCCAGATGGCTTCGTCGTTGAGAACGCGCTGGTAGTTGGAGATGCCCACCCAGACGCTGTCGAGGTTCGGGCGGTTGGCGCGGAAGTTGGTGAACGAGAGGTAGATCGTCCACAACAATGGGAAGATGTTGAAGGCCAGCAGCAGCGCGATGGTCGGGCTGACGAAGAGCCATGCCAGAGCTCGGTCGGAGAGGCCCTGCGCCGAGAGCAGGCGGATTCGCATAGGAGTCGAGGCGACGGGCCTCAGGTGGACGGAGCTCATGACATCTTTCTGGGTTGGGGCGTCATCCCGGCAGGCGCCGGGATGACGCGTTGGGAGTTCAGGGCTTGATCTTCCCGTCCTCCTTGAACACCTCGGTCCAGTCCTTCAGCAGGCCATCGAGTGCCTCTTGAGGCGTGCCCTTGCCGGCCACGACGTAGTCATGCGTGCGCTTTTGCATCGCCAGCATCAGCTGCGCGTAGCTCGGCTCGGCCCAGAAGTCCTTGACGATCTTCATCGAGTCCTGGAACACCGGGGCGTAGGGCGTGCTCGTCAGGAAGCCCGGTGCGTTGAGGATCTCGTTGAGGCAGGTGAAGCCGCCGCCGTTCCACCACTTCTGCTGAACGCTTGGCTGGGCAAACCACTTCATGTACTCGAGCGCGGCCTCCTTCTTGTCGGAGTACTTGACGACCGAGATGCCCTGGCCACCGAGCTGCGCGTGCTGCACGTCACCCTTGGGGATCGCGAAGAAGCCGGTCTTCTCTCCGCCGACCTGCGGGTCCTTGGAGATGCCCGGGAAGAAGGCGATGAAGTTCATCTGCATCGCCACCTGGCCCGACTTGTAGGCGTCGAGGTCTTCGGTCATGTAGGCGTTGGAGTGCCCCGGCGGCGTGCAGCAGTCGTACAAGTCCTTGTAGAGCTTGAGTCCCTTGACGGCGCCCGGGCCGTTGATGAAGCCTTTCATGTCATACGGCTTCTTCGGGTTGTCGTAGTTCATGCCGTAGGCGTACATGGTGTTGGTCACGCCCATCGTGATGCCCTCGGAGCCGCGCTCGGTGTAGAGCGCCGCGCCGTAGACCTTCTTGCCGTCGATC
>NZ_JADMJX010000317.1 GCF_018780185.1 Rhizobacter sp. | reverse complement strand
GTAGATCGCGATCAGCGCCTGCAGCGTGGTGCGGATGTCGTTGAACTGGATCTCTTGCGCATGCAGCGAGCGGCCGCTGGTCTGCACGTGGTACTTGAGCTTTTGCGAGCGCTCGTTGGCACCGTAGCGGTCGCGCAGGGCCACCGCCCAGATGCGGCGCGCCACGCGGCCGAGCACGGTGTACTCGGGATCCATGCCGTTGCTGAAGAAGAAGCTGAGGTTCGGCGCAAAGTCGTCGATGTGCATGCCGCGGGCGAGGTAGGCTTCGACGAAGGTGAAGCCATTGCTCAGCGTGAACGCCAGCTGCGAGATCGGGTTGGCCCCGGCCTCGGCGATGTGGTAGCCGCTGATGCTCACCGAGTAGAAGTTGCGCACCTGGTGGTGCACGAAGTACTCGGCCACGTCGCCCATCACCTTGAGGCTGAACTCGGTCGAGAAGATGCAGGTGTTCTGGCCCTGGTCTTCTTTCAATATGTCGGCCTGCACTGTGCCGCGCACGTTCTGCTTGACCCAGGCACTGATCTTCTGTGCCTCGTCGTCGCTCGGGTCGCGGCCGTTGTCGGTGCGGAACTTCTCCATCTGCTGGTCGATGGCGGTGTTCATGAACATCGCCAGGATGGTGGGCGCCGGGCCGTTGATCGTCATGCTCACGCTGGTGCTGGGGCTGCACAGGTCGAAGCCCGAATACAGCACCTTCATGTCGTCGAGCGTGGCGATGCTCACGCCCGAGTTGCCCACCTTGCCGTAGATGTCGGGCCGGATGGCCGGGTCGTTGCCATAGAGCGTGACGCTGTCAAACGCCGTGGACAGGCGCTTGGCCTCCATGCCCGAGCTCAGCAGCTTGAAGCGCGTGTTGGTGCGAAACGCATCGCCTTCGCCGGCAAACATGCGCGTCGGGTCTTCGCCTTCACGCTTGAAGGCGAAGGTGCCGGCGGTGTACGGGAAGCTGCCGGGCACGTTGTCGAGCATCAGCCACTTCAAGATCTCGCCGTGGTCTTCATAACCCGGCAGCGCGACCTTGCGTACCTTGGTACCACTCAGCGTGGTGGTGGTGAGCGCGGTGCGGATCTCCTTGTCGCGGATCTTCACCACGTACTCATCACCAGCGTAGGCCCGCTGCATCTGCGGCCACTGGTCGAGCAGCTTCTTGGCGTGCGGGTCGAGCCGGGCCTCACGCTCCAGCGCCAGGGTGGCGGCGGCCGAGGCGGCGCGTGGTTTGTCGGGCTTGCCTTCGTGCAGCATGCGTGAGGCGGCACGCAACTGCTGCACTTCGCGGGCGAGGCGGGCCTGCTGGACGGCGTTGCGCTTGTAGGCGCGCACACCGTCGCTGATCTCGGCCAGGTAGCGCACGCGCGCGCCGGGCACGATGGGCACCTGGTGGGTGCTGTGGCGGGTGGCGGCCAAGGGCAGGGCGCCGGGCTTCGTCTTCAAGCCGAGGGCCGACAAGCGCGGCAGCAGTGCCTGGTAGAGCGCCGTCACGCCATCGTCGTTGAAGCGGCTGGCCATGGTGCCGAACACCGGCATCTCGTCGGGTGACTTGCCAAACGCTTCTCGGTTGCGCTGCACCTGCTTGGCCACGTCGCGCAGCGCATCGGCGGCGCCTTTTCGGTCGAACTTGTTGATGGCCACGAACTCGGCGAAGTCGAGCATGTCGATCTTCTC
>NZ_JADMJX010000104.1 GCF_018780185.1 Rhizobacter sp. | reverse complement strand
AAGGTGCGGCTGGGCGGTGTCGACAAGATGCTGCAGAAGATGAAGCAGGACGAAAAGCGCCTGCTTGGCTTGGCGCAGAGCCATGTCGAGGCCTATGCTGAATTCAAGAGTGCCACCAACCCGGTGGAGCGGCTCGAAGCGGCTGGCCGCGCGTTGCGGCCGCTGCGCACGCTGATGGCCGCGAGTTGGGTGCCCGACGAATCGGCCATCGGCTTTGTGCCGCAGGCGCGACTGGTGTCGCTGTTGTCGGATGCCGGTTACCCATGTCTGGCGAAACAGGTCAGTCAAGACAAGACCGCCTGCGCCGCGCCCGAGCTGGCGCAAGAGCGGCAAAAGGAATACTTCGCCGGCCGCCAGGTGGTGCTGAGCTGCGGCTTGCGCTTGGGCGGCAAGCCCACGCCATGGGTGAAGGCCTGCGCCTCGCTGGCGGAGTCGCTCACCAAGCTGGGGGCGCGCACCGAGGTCGATGCAGCCATCCCCAAATCACCGGCGGCCGGTGTGACCACCATCCGATTGATGGCCGACGGTCGCGTGAGTTCACGCACCGACCCCGAAGACAAGACCCAGGGCCACCGTTTCGAAGGCACGGTGAGTGCCCAGGTGCGAGGGCTCGACAGCCCCATCGACGATTCCTACCAGGCCCTCACCGGCTGGAACCCGGTGTCGACCGCAATGGCCACCGACATCCTCGCGCTCAGTGCGGCCAAGCGGCTGGTCGAGCGCATCGGGCAGAGCTGGCAGTGATGCGGCGCCTCGTTTTTCTCTTGTGGGCGTGGTGCGTGGCGGGCAGTGCGCTCGCCGCCGATGAGGTGCGCGTCTCCGTCGCCGCCTACATGGCCGACCCCAAGTACGCGGCCTACGAAAAGGTCGCGTTGGCCCGTGCCGAAGAGCTGCTGGGCGACTCCAAGTTCGTGGTGCTCGACGAGGCCAAGGCCAGGCAGCTCAAGAACGGCTGGGTCGACCTGGCCGACCCGGGCCACGTGATCACCGCCGAAGAGTTCGTCAAGCGGGCAGGCAAGTACGACATCCAGAAAGTGGTTCGACTCGGCGTGAGCGTGAGCGTGAAGCCGGTGTTGGGCCTGTTCTACACCGCCACCGCCACGGCAGAGTTTCGGATGGTCGACAAGTCGGCCCAGGTGCAGGCTTTCACGCTCGATGGCATGGGCACGCGCGGTATCCCGCCTTCCGATGGTTTGACCGAGGGCGCTGCCATCAGCAATGCGATCCAGCGCGCGGTCGATGGTGCGGCCCAGCGTGCCGGCCTCACGGTGCTGAGCCCGGCCTTGCCGAAAGCTGTGCCGCTGGTGTTGGAGCCGGTGGCCACGGCCCCGGCCGAGACCGAGTTGGCGTCAGCCGCCGGTGACGTGGGCAACACGCCCGCCTGGGTGGCCGCCGCCAAGCTCACCAAGGAAACCTGGCGTGGTGAAGACAAGGCTTGCGTGGCCGTATCGCCCGACGGCCAGGTGGGCGCGGTCGGCGGCTACACCTGGAACGTGAGCCGCCTCGGCGGCTTGACGCGCACCTACGGCGGTCGCGTCCACCTGATCGACACCGGCAGCGCGCAAGAATTCAACCTGCACACCGTCCACGCCATCGGCGTGCGCGACGCGGGCGAAGACAGCAGCTCGGCGCCGCTGGCCTGCGGCTTCGTGGGCAACTGGCGCTACC
>NZ_JADMJX010000123.1 GCF_018780185.1 Rhizobacter sp. | reverse complement strand
GCTGACGCTGATCTACGTGACGCACGACCAGGTGGAGGCGCTGACCTTCGCCGAAGAGGTGGTGGTGATGACCCGTGGCCGTGCGGTGCAGATCGGCTCGGCCGACGAGCTGTTTGAGCGCCCGCAGCACACCTTCGTTGGCCACTTCATCGGCTCGCCGGGCATGAACTTTTTGCCCGCGGGCATCGTGCCGGGTGCACCGGATGGCGCGACCTTGCTGGGCGTGCGCCCGGAGTACGTGTCGATCACGACCCCCAACACCGCGGGTGCCGTGACGGCCGTCGTGACGCAGCGGCAAGACGTCGGCACCTACTGGCTCGTCACCGCCAAGACGGGGTCGAGCGTGATCCGTGCCCGGCTCAGCGCCGACGCCTCACCACCGGCCGTGGGCGACACCGCCTGGTTTTCCGTTGCCGGCACGCACACCTGCTATTACATGAACGAGGAGTTGGTCGCATGAAGCCCGTCAATCAAAAGGCGTGGTTCCTGATCCTGCCGGTCATCCTGTGCGTGGCCTTCTCAGCCATCTTGCCGCTGATGACGGTGGTCAACTACTCGGTGCAAGACATCATCTCGCCCGAGCGTCGTGTGTTCGTCGGCACCGAGTGGTTCAAGTCGGTGATGCGCGACGACGACCTGCAAGGCGCGCTCGTGCGCCAGATCGGTTTTTCACTCGCGGTGCTGCTGGTGGAGATCCCGCTGGGCATCGCCCTCGCACTCTCGATGCCGGCCAGCGGCTGGAAGTCATCGGCCGTGCTGGTGCTGGTCGCCATCTCGCTGCTGATCCCCTGGAACGTGGTCGGCACCATCTGGCAGATCTACGGCCGCACCGACATTGGTTTGTTGGGCGCCTCGCTCGCCTGGCTGGGCATCGACTACAGCTACACCGGCAGCGCCACCGACGCGTGGCTGACCGTGCTGGTGATGGACGTGTGGCACTGGACGCCACTGGTCGCATTGCTGTGCTTCGCCGGCCTGCGCGCCATCCCCGACGCCTACTACCAGGCCGCACGCATCGACGGCGCGAGCAAGCTGGCGGTGTTCCGCTACATCCAGCTGCCCAAGCTGCGCGGTGTGCTGATGATCGCGGTGCTGCTGCGCTTCATGGACAGCTTCATGATCTACACCGAGCCGTTTGTGCTGACGGGCGGCGGGCCGGGCAACGCCACCACCTTCCTGAGCCAGTTCCTCACCCAGAAGGCGGTGGGCCAGTTCGACCTGGGGCCGGCCGCGGCCTTCTCGCTGATCTACTTTTTGATCATCCTGCTGATGTGCTTCATCCTCTACAACTGGATGCAGCGTGTGGGCACGGCCGATGCGGAGGGCCAAGGCCATGCATGAAGATCGCTTCCACAAGCGCACGATCTTCTTGGTCGCGTACCTCTTGTTCGCCATCCTGCCGATCTACTGGATGGTCAACATGAGCTTCAAGACCAACGACGAGATCCTGGCCAGCTTCTCGCTGCTGCCGCAGCAGTTCACCTGGGCCAACTACGCCAAGATCTTCACCGACGAATCCTGGTACTCGGGCTACATCAACAGCCTGGTCTACGTGGCCATCAACATGGTGGTCACGCTGGTGGTGGCGCTGCCGGCGGCCTATGCCTTCAGCCGCTACAGCTTTCTGGGCGACAAGCACCTGTTCTTCTGGCTGCTGACCAACCGCATGA
>NZ_JADMJX010000310.1 GCF_018780185.1 Rhizobacter sp. | reverse complement strand
CGAAGCCTGCGCCGTGCTGTGCGCACCCTTCGACAGGCTCAGGGCGAACGGTTTCTTTCAGGTCGGCTCAGGGCCTGATCTCTGGGGGGCCTCGCCCTTGCGGCGCTTCTTCTTGGCCGCACGCTCGGCATCGAGCAACTGCCCGGCGGCCAGCCAAACGGCATATTCCTCGGGCGTCTCGAGCGTCACCCGCCCGAGGTTGCCGGCACGCAGGTCGTAGACCACCACCTCGGCGGCCTTTTGCAGGTTGATGCGCCCGCCGCTTTGCAGCGCGCCGCGCTTGCGACCGATCTCGGCCAGCAAGTCTTCATCATCCAGCTCGGTCGCCGCCGCATCGAGCTTGTAGCGCTCGACCAGCCCCGCCGGGTAATGCCCCTTCAGGTAGCCCAGCAGGTCGAGCGCCACCTCTTCTTCGCTGAAGGCATTGCGCCCCACCGCACCACTGGCCGCGAGGTTGTAGCCGCTCTTCTCCACGATGATGCGCGGCCACAGCATGCCGGGTGTGTCGAACAGGTAGAAGTCGCTCGCCAGCACGATGCGCTGCTCGACCTTGGTGATGCCGGCTTCGTCGCCCGTCTTGGTGGCTTTCTTGCCGGTCAACGTGTTGATGAGCGTCGACTTGCCCACGTTGGGGATGCCGCAGATCAGCACCCGCAGCGGCTTGGCCATGCCGCCACGCAGCGGTGCGAGCGCGCGGCAGGCGTCGATCAGGCGCTGGGCGGGCGCGGTCTCCGACGCATCGAGCCCGATCGCGCGCGTGGCCGGCATCGCGTTGTAGTGCGCCAGCCAGGCCTGGGTCTGAACCGGGTCGGCAAGGTCTTGTTTGTTCAAGATCTTGAGCTTGGGCCGGCTGCCGGTCAGCTCGGCCAGCAGCGGGTTGGCGCTGGAGCCGGGCAGGCGTGCATCGAGCAGCTCGATGACCACGTCGGTCTCTTTGATGCGGTCGGCAATCGCCTGGCGCGTCAGGTGCATGTGACCGGGGAACCACTGGATGGCCATCGCGTTGTGTTCTTTCGCTGTCTTCACCGGGCCGCCGCGGGTGCTTCGGCCGGTGCGGATTGTGAACTGCCCCGGCGCTTCGCCCCTCTGGCCGCAGCTTGCGGTGAGTCAAAGACAAGGCCAGCCCATGGCTTTAGCCTGCCCACCCATCACAAAGGAACTCACCCATGGCCCTGCTCGAATGGAACGATGCGCTGTCGCTCGACCTGCCCTTGATGGACGACACCCACCGCGAGTTCGTCGAACTGGTGACCCATCTGGAGCGCGCCAGCGACCATGAACTGCTGCCGCTCTGGCAGACCCTGGTCGACCACACCGAAGGTCACTTCGGCCAGGAAGACCGCTGGATGGCCGCCACCCGCTTTGCCTCGGGCAACTGCCATGCGATCCAGCACAAGGTGGTGCTGCAGGTGCTGAACGAAGCCCTGCAGCAGGTGCAGGACGGCCGCGAAGGCGCGCCGCTGTTGCGCCGCCTGACCCAGGAGCTGGCGGTCTGGTTCCCGCAGCATGCCCAGAGCATGGACGCAGCCCTGGCCTTGCACCTGCGCCGGGTGGGCTTCGACCCGCTGACGGGCCAGGTCCATGCCCCCGAGGCCTTGCCGGACGATCTGATCGAGGGTTGTGGCGGCGGCTCGTGCAGCACCCACCCCAGCGAGGCGGTGGCGGGCTGAAGCGCCTCAGAGCTTGCGGAACACGCTGGCCACGGCCGCGGGCGTCAGGTCAGCGTCGTTGGGTTCGGACGGCGGCAGCGACAGCATCAGCAAGCCGTTTTGCAGCACACGCCGCTTGCTGGCGCCTGTTTGTTGCATGTAGGCCCCCGCCAGATTGCGGCAGGCATTGACCGACTCGCATTTGAAGAGCGTGGCCGACAACTCGTTGGCCGCCACAGCAGCGCTGGCCGCACTGGCGGGGCTGGCGGCAGACCCCATGGGTGTGACCGAAAACAGCGTGGCGTCGGTCACGCCAGGCGGCAGGCTGCTGGACGCGGGCAGCCGCGTGACCGTGTGGACCAGGCCCCCATCGCGCAGCGCGGCGGAGAACACATCCACCGAATCGGCGGGTGCCGCGCCCGACGCCGCAGAGGCAGGGGCCTCGGCGGCAGACGCCGACGTGGCAGCCACGGCAGGAACCAGTGCGGGGGAGCTGGCGCGGTCGGTGGTGGGCGCCATGGCGGCCGCCACAGGCGCTTCGAACTCGTCTTCGATCGCTTCCAGCTTGGGCAGCACCACCTGCCACAGGCTCACGAAGAAGAGAACGCTGAACACCAGGTTGGCCACGAAGGGCACGGTGACCGAGGTTTCAGGGTCGCCACGGTGCTTGAAGAGCGTGTACAGCGAACCGATCGACCCGATGAAGAAGGTGACGATGGCCAGTGCGATGCTGGATCGAGCCACCCGAATACAGAGCCAAATCTGGGTGGCGAACGCCAGGCCCAGCCACAAGAAAAAGAGCCCCATCTGCGCCGCCCTCCGTCACCGCTTCGCGGCTCAAGCGCCGCGCAGCGATTGTGTCAGCGGCAGGGCTGTCTGTTCAGTGCAGGTCGCTCAGCTGGACGGCAGGTGCCGAATATTCACGGCCCACCACCGCGCGTGCGTACAGGTAGTTGTCTCGTGCACGCTCGCTGAGCGAGTCGAGCAACACATGACCGCCTGCGTCGCAGGGGAAGGTCAAGGCCCGGCCCTCATGGAAGAGCGACTTGAAACGAAGCTCGTAGTGGGCTGCGGGCTGAAAAGAACCTAAGTTTGTGTTCATGGCAACGATCTCCTGCTGCACTTACCGTTATGACAACGTGAAAGAGAGCTTAGGGGTTGACCGGGTTGCCGTCCCTAAGCGGGAGTCTCGCTGTCATGTCCCAAACGGGATGTGACAACTGTAGGAATTCGCCCGACACAGCGCATGTGACTTATGACCTTTCGGGGGCCCCTCATTCGCGTGGGGCGACGCGGCTGCACCCGCCAGCGGCGCGCTCAGAACTCGGAGGGGACACCCGGCTGGCTGTCGCCGGCCACCAGCGTGTTGCCCATGCCGAGCAGTTCGCGGGCGCGCTGCAGGTTGAGCAACTGGTCGCGCGAGCGGCGCGTGTGGGCACGGTCGCGCTCGATCTCCCACACCAGCTTGATCAGCTCCTTGTGGGTGGTCGCCACACGCACGCGCCCGACTGAGAAGGTCGAGAACAAGATCGAGTCGCGGCGCAATGTGTCGAGCAGCAGGTCGCGCACGTATTGCAGGCGTTGCTCGTCGGTCATGCTCGGCGCGGGGCGTGCATGGTCGGCCACCTTGAATGGCGTTTCACGCACCTGCTGCACCCAGTCGGGCGCGCGAGGTGTCTCGGACAAGACGACCTCGGGCTCCTGGTAACGCGGCAGCACGGCCGGCCGCGAGGCGGCCACCGGCGGCGGCGGCTCGGGGATGGAGGCCACCGCGATGACGGGCAGGTCGTGGGCCGGGCTGATCTCGACTTCAGTGACCTGGGTGAGCGGCTCGTCGCCAAAGCCATCGTTGTCGACCTGTGCCGCAGCGGGCGTGGGTGCCCCAGCGCCGGCCGGGGCCGCGTCGTTGCGCTCCGGGGCCACGGCGTCGCCAGGGCTGAGCGCCGATTCGACCAGCACGTCGAGCTCGACGCTGGTCAGCTTGGGGGTGTCGAGCGCACCGGGGATCGTTTCGGTGGGTTCGGGCGCCGCCATGTCGTCCGGAATCTCGACCAGGCCCATGCGCACCAGCTCTTCGAAGTGGCTGGTCTGCGCGCCTGCCTTGTGGGCCATGCCCAGCACTTCACCCAGGGGCCGCCGCCCGTCCACCAGCAGCAAAACCGTGCGGTAGCGCTGGCCCAGGCCGCGCGTGCGGTGGCGCAGTTCATCTTGGCCGAGCGGCGTCTTGACGGGGGCGGAGATCGTGGTCATCTGTAGAGAGCAAGCGCACGATTGTCGCGCGACTGGGAAATACCGGGTAACCGCCCGCCAGGCGGGCCGCGCCGGCTATCTGATCGCCCGATCGGCCTTCAACCGGGCCACCTGGTCGGCATTGAAACCGAACTCCTGCAACACCGCCTCGGTGTGCTCCCCCAGCGAAGGGGCGCCCTTGCCCGGCAACACCGGAGTTTTCTCGAAGCGGATCGGGTGGCCCGAGGCCTTGTAAGGCCCGAGGTCGCGGTTCTCCAGCTCCCACACCAAGCCGAGCGCCTGGGCCTGCGGGTCGGTGTAGAGATCGGCGCGGTAGTTGACCGGCCCGCAAGGCACGCCGGCAGCTTCGAGCACCTGCATCCAGTGGGCGTTGCCGTGCTGCTTCAAGCGGCTCTCGATGGTCTTCATCATCAGCTTTTGCTTGAAATACACCTCGTCGGGCACATCGCCGGTGCTGATGTGGGTGTTTTCGTCGACCACGCCAATGGCCTCGCAGAACTTGTCGCGCAGCTTGTGGTTGAGTGCGGCGATGCTGAGGTAGCCGTCAGCGGTCGGGTAGACACGGTAGTACGGGTAGACCTGCCGGTCGGTCGGGCGGTGCAGGCAGTCGGGCACCTCGATCGGGCGCACCGTCTCGGGAAGGTCGCGGCGCAGCCGCATCTCGGCGAACTGGTCGATGATCTGCGTGTGCTTCTTGCCTTCGCCCAGGGCCGTCTTGAGGATCTGCTTTTCTTCTTCGTGCTGCTGCGCGTCGAGCGAGTCGATGTGCAGCATGCCCATGGTCTGCAAGGCCAGGCCGGTGCTGAAGAGCGAGGTCTCGATCTTCTGGCCCTCGCCCGACACATTGCGGTGGTAGAGCGCGCTCACGATGCCCAGCGCGTTGAGCATGCCGGTGCCGATGTCGATGTAGGCGATGCCGCCCGGCCCGCGCGGTGCGCCGTCTTCGTCGGCGTAGTTCGACATCACGCCCGAGGCGGCGTGGGCAATGATGTCGAAGCCCTTGCGCTTGCGGTAGGGGCCGACCTCGCCAAACGCCGTGCTGGAGAGAAACACGATGCGCTTGTTGATGCGCGACAGCGTTTCGTAGTCGATGCCGAGCTTTTCAGCCGCGCCGGGCACGAAGTTCTGCACCACCACGTCGGCCTTTTCCACCAGCTTGTAGATGATCTCGCGGCCAGCGGGCTGCTGCAGGTCGACGCTCAGGCTCTCTTTGCCGCGGTTCATCGCAAGCGACATGCGGGTGTTGCCGCGGTAGCGCTTGACGCTGCCCATGCGGCGCTCTTCGGCCCCGTCGGGTGGCTCGATCTTGATCACGCGCGCGCCCATGTCGGCGAGCAGAAAGCCGCAGTAGGGCCCGGCGATGTATTCCGAAAAGTCGAGTACGGTCACGCCGGAAAGCAATGTATTCATCGGTGTCTCCTCCGTCACGTGTTTCCCGTCATTCCCGCGCCGGGGCGGGAATGACGCCGGCCTTAGCGCTGGCTGCGCGCCTTGCGGCCGTCAATCTCTGCCAGCTGCTGCTTGAGCAGCAGCATCAGCACCCGCGCGGTCTCTTCGCTGAAGCTCAGCGTGGTGCTGGGGTTGTCGTCGCCGCGGGCGTTGACGGGCAACACCAGTGCGTCGATGCGGGCTTCGACGAGGCCATTGCGGTTGCCCATGGCCTTGACTTTTTGCAGCTCGATCTGGAAGGTCTTCACAGGGGCCTCCTGAGTGTGGAAAGCGCTCAGGGTACTGCAACAACCCCGCTAGACCTGACGCCGCCTTGACAGCAGAAACAGAACGCTGCCCGCCAGCAGCCACCCCACGACAGGCGCCCATGCCAGCGCGGGCTGGGCGCCCGGGTCTTTTTGCCACTCGGCGGCCAGCACGGCCATGCGGCCCAGTGCGGCCAGCGCGAGCACCGACGACAAGGCACCGCCGAAGCGCCCTTCGCGACCGGTGTGGCCCAGAGCCAACGCGACAGAAAACGCGCTCATCAAGAGGCCGGCCCAGGCCGCGCCCGCCATCAGCTGGGCAGCGATCAGCGGCTGCAGGCTGCTGGCCTGGTGCGCCCAAAGCGACGCCAAGGCCGCGGTCAGGCCCGCCACCCCCATCACCTGCCAGCCGCCAAAACGCTTCGAGGCCCAGCTCGCCGGGAGCATGGCCAGGTTGAAACCGATCCAGAACACCGGCGCCAGCCACTGCAGCTCGGCAGGCTTCGCAAAACGCAGATACAGCGGCGTGCTGTTGATGAAGGTGTGCAGTTGGAACGCCGCCGCCGCCAACGCCGCCGCCATCAAGAACCCGATGGCCACCGGCGTGACCGGCGGCGCATGGCGCTCAGGCGCCTTGCTGCTGGCAGGCGCCGCAGGCTGGCCCGCCAGTGCCCGCTCGGCCGCCAGGATGCCCCAGGTCGCCAGGGCCAGGGCGATGCTGGACAGCAGAAACGGCCCGCGCGGGTCAAGGTCGCGCAGCACCACGCTCAGGTAGGGTGCGATGGCGCTGGCCACGCCCAGGCCCAGCATCGACAAGCCCACCAGCCACGGCACCTGCGGTTTGGCCGCATGGCGCCCCACCAGCGTGAGCGGCGGTGCACGCAGCGCCGACGAAGTCACCGACCACAACACCACGATGCCCAGGAAGAGTGGCGCCGAGCCCGACGGTGCCACCAGCGGCAAAGCCAGGAAGGCCGCGCACGAGAGCAAGGTGACCGCCAACACCACCCGGCCCAGTCGCCCGACCACCCGCACGGCGCGGTCGCTCGCCACCCCCATCGCGTAGTCGGCCAGCACGAAGATGATCTGGTCGAGCATCAGCACCCAGATCACCGCACTCCTGGGGATGCCCACCTGCGCGGCCAGCTGCGGCAGGAAGATCACGTACACCGTCCAGGACAGCGCAAAGAAGAATTGGATGACGGCGAGGTACCAGCCAACGCGGTGAGCGCTCATGGAGACCTTCAGGGTCGAAGAGAAGGGCCACAGCATAGCCAGTCGATCGTGGGTAGCATCGGCGCCCATGAACCTCATCTATGTCGCCGACCCCATGTGCTCGTGGTGCTATGGCTTCGCCAAGCCGCTCGATGAGCTGCTGGCCCAGCCCGGCTCCGCCGCTCCTTTGCAACTGGCCCTGGTGATGGGCGGGCTGCGCCCTTTCACCACCGAACCCATGGCCCCGGGCCGCGCCGACGAGCTCGCCGGCCACTGGCACCATGTGGCCGAGGCAAGCGGCCAACCGTTTGCACCAGCGCCGCATGCCGCCCTGCACGACCCCGCTTTTGTTTACGACACCGAGCCCGCGAGCCGCGCCACTGTCACCGTGCGCACCCACTGGCCCAAGCTGGTGTGGCGCTACCTCAAGGCGGTGCAGCACGCGTTCTATGCCGAAGGCAAGAACGTGACCCAGGCCGAGGTGCTGGCCGACGTGGCCGTGGCGCTGGGCATCCCGCGCGCCGACTTTGCCAAGGCCTTCGCCTCGCAGGAAATGCGCGACGCCACGCTCGCCGACTTTGCGCAATCGCAAAACTGGGGCATTCGCGGCTTCCCGGCGCTGATTGCCGAACACGGCGACCACCTGCACCTGGTGGGCCAGGGTTTCATGCCCATTGATGCGCTGCGCCAGTCGCTGACCGCGGTGCAGTCGGCTCACCACTGAGCGGCAGATCTCGGCCGTGGCGACCGAAGCGCCGCGCCGATCCGCAGAGAAGCGGTCGCTTTTAGCACGTACTTCCACTTTTCGATTTCTCCCCCCTCGCAGAGGATGTCGCTCAAGGGCGCCACCCCAAAGGTGGCGTGCGGCATTTGAACCGTCTGGAGGGACAGGGAACCATGAACAACATTCCATTGGGAGTGAAGCTGCTGCTTGCGCCAGCGCTGGCGGTGCTGCTGCTGGTGCTGGTGGGTGCGGCGTGCTACGCGGGGCTCGCGAGGCAGCGCGAGGCGATTCACCAGATCGTCGAAGTGCACTACCCGCAGGTGCTGTCTGGCACCCAATTGACCGAGCAATTGCAGGCCGTCCAGGGCACCGCCTACAAGCTGCTGGCCTGGCAGAACTCCAACTACTCCGAGGCGCAGCGCGGCGCGCTGGCCCGGCAGATTCAAACCGAGTTGCAGGCGCTCGGCGCCACGGCCCAAGGGTTGCGGCAAGCGTCTGACCGCACGGCGCGAGACGCTGAACAGGCCGCCAGCATCGAAAGCCAGGTGACGGCGTTCGCCAAGAACATCCGCTCCGCAATCGACATCGCCGATGCCGACGCCCTGCTCGGCACCAACGTGATGATCAAGGGCGAGGCGCCGTTCAAGCAGCTGCTCGGCCACTTGGCCGACCTGCGCCTGGCCCAGCAGGCCCAGGCCCGAGACGCCGCGGCGCGGGCGCAGCGGGCCTACAACACCGCGCTCACAACCACCCTGGCGGTCGTCGGCCTGGGCCTGCTCGCGTCGCTCGGGCTGGGCTCATGGGTGCGCGCGACCATCGTCCGGTCGATCAGCTCGATCCATGCGGCGGCGCTGCGCCTGCGCACCGGCGACCTCTCGGCCATGCCCGCGGTCGCAGGTCAGGACGAAGTGGCCCGCTCCGCCCAAGCGCTGGCCGAGACCGTGGGCACGCTGCGCGGCACGCTCGGCCACGTGGTGCAGGCCTCGCAGCAGATCGACGTGGCGATCCAGGAGATCGCGCGCGGCAACGCCGACCTGTCCACACGCACAGAGCGCCAGGCCTCCGAGTTGCAGGAAGCCAGCGCCGGCATGGCCCACCTGCTCACCGCCGTGAGCGAAAACAGCCACAGCGCCCAGAGTGCCGCCGGCCTGGCCGAACAATCGTTCAAGGCGGCCGAGGAAGGTGGCTCCATCGTCAACCAGGTGGTCAAGGTGATGGGCGACATCACCAGCTCGGCACGCCAGATCCACGACATCACCAGCGTGATCGACGGCATCGCCTTCCAGACCAACATCCTGGCGCTCAACGCAGCCGTCGAGGCCGCACGAGCCGGCGAACAAGGGCGTGGCTTCGCGGTGGTGGCCGCCGAGGTGCGCACGCTGTCGCTGCGCAGCGCCACGGCCGCGAGCGAGATCAAGCGCCTCATCACCGACTCGTCCGAGCGCATCGACGCCGGCGCGGGTCTGGTCAACGAGGCGGGTGCGGCCATGCGCCGCATCGTCGACGCCGCGGCCAGCCTGGCCGCCACGGTGGAGCGCATCTCGGGTGCCTCCAAGACACAGAACGGCAGCATCGCCACCATGACCCGGACCGTGGCCAACATCGACGCCGCCACGCAGCAGAACTCGGCGCTGGTGGAAGAAGCCGCCGCGGCAGCCGACTCGCTGAGACAGGAATCCGAGCGCCTCGTGCGCGCGGTCTCGATGTTCAAGATGGGCGCAGCCCACTGAGCGCTTCAACGCTTCACGCCCCCTCTCAACCCACGAAAGGTTCGTACCCCATGAAGCCGACACCATTCAGCGTGCGCCGCAGCCTGTGCCTGTCACTGGCCAGCCTGTGCATCGCGTCTCCCACCCTGGCCGAAGGCCCGGGCAAGGACGAGGCCGTCAAGATGATCGAGAAGGCCGTGGCCATGCACAAGGCCAGCGGCAAGGACAAGACACTGGCGGCAGTCAACCAGAAAGACGGCCCCTTCCACAAGGGCGAGCTGTACGTGTTTGCCTACGACACCAGCGGCGCCATCGTGGCCCACCCGGTCAACGCCAAGCTGCTGGGCAAGAACCTGCTGGAGGTGCCTGACACCGATGGCAAGTTCTACCGCAAGACCATCCAGGAACTGGCAGCCACCAAGGGCTCGGGCTGGGTCGACTACAAGTACAAGAACCCAGTGACCGGGCGCAACGAGGCCAAGACGACCTACATCCAGAAGGTGGGCGACGTGATCTATGCCTGTGGCGTGTACCTGTGAGCCTCAGGCGGCTGCCGGCTCGGCCTCCAGGGGCTGCGCGGCCGCGGCGTTCTGGCTGGCAAACAGGTAGGCGCTGATCAGGTTCGGGTCGTTGACGGTGCGCACGTCGGCATAGGCCGCCTCGGCCTCGGGGTAGCGGCGGCGCAGGTAGTTCAACCACTGCTTCAGGCGCCCGGCCCGGTGCCGTGGCACCACATGCGTGGCCACCAGCGCCCAGAAGTCGCGCATCAGCACCTGCAGCTCACTCCAGGGCACCGGGGCGCGCTCGGGTGAAGCAATGGCCAGCGCCAGACCCGGGTCGCTGACCATGCCACGACCGAGCATCAGCATGTGGCAGCCCGAGGCCGCGCGACAACGCTGCGCGTCGGCGGCATTCCAGATCTCGCCGTTGGCCACGATGGGGATGCGCAGCGCCTCGCGAATCTCCTGGATGCGGTCCCAGTAGGCGGGTGGGCGGTACCCATCGGCGCGGGTGCGCGCATGCACCACCAGCTCTTCGGCGCCGCCGTCTTGCAGCGCCAGCGCACATTCGAGTGCACGCGAAGCGTCGTTGAACCCCAATCTCATCTTGGCCGACACCGGCATCGCGGCCGGCACCGCACGGCGCACCGCCGACACCAGGCTGTGCAGCAGCGCCGGGTCTTGCAGCAAGGCCGCTCCACCGCCATGGCGGTTGACCACCTTGGCCGGGCAACCGAAGTTGAGGTCGATGCCCGCCGGCCCGAGCGCCGCCAGCTTGGCCGCGTTTTCGGCCACGCACGCCGGGTCGGAGCCCATCAGTTGCGCACGCACCGGCACACCCGCCGGTGTGCGCCCGCCGTTGAGCAGCTCGGGCACGACCCGCACGAAGGCGCGGTCGGGCAGCAGCGTGCCGGTGACGCGGATGAACTCGGACACACAACGGTCGATGCCGCCCACCCGCGTGAGGATGTCGCGCAGGGTGTGGTCGAGCAGGCCTTCCATCGGTGCGAGCAGCAGCGTCATGTTGGGTATTCTCCGATGCCATGAAAGCCCACGTCACCTCGGTCAGCCTCAGCGGCACGCACAAGTTCTCGAAAGGCCCTGCCTCGCAGATCACGCTGCTGGCCGGCCTGGGCGTCGAAGGCGATGCGCATTGCGGCGTCACGGTCAAGCACCGCTCGCGTGTGGCACGCGACCCGACGCAGCCCAATCTGCGGCAGGTGCACCTGATCCACAGCGAGTTGTTCGACGAACTGGCCACGCAAGGCTTTGCCATCGCCGCGGGCCAGATCGGCGAAAACATCGGCACACGTCACATCGACCTGCTGGGCTTGCCGGTGGGCGCGCAACTGCACATCGGCGAGACGGCGATCGTCGAACTCACCGGCCTGCGCAACCCCTGCGAGCAGCTCAATGCGCACCAAGCCGGCCTGACCGCGGCCGTGCTGGGGCGTGCGGCCGATGGCTCGCTGGTGCGCAAGGCCGGCGTGATGAGCGTGGTGATCGCAGGCGGCATCGTGCGAGCGGGCAACGCCATCGCGGTCACGCTGCCCGCCCTGCCCCACCGCGCGATGGAGCGTGTGTAGTGGCGGCCTGCGCCCTCTTCGACACCGCCATCGGCCGCTGCGGCATCGCCTGGGGCCCGCGCGGCATCAGCGCGTTTCAGCTGCCCGAGACCGGCGATGCCGGCACGCTGCGCCGCATGTTTCGCCGGGGCCCGGCGTGGCCACAGTCCGCGCCACCGGCCGAGGTTCAAAACGCCATCGATCGCGTGGTCGCGCTGCTGCAGGGCGAGCCCATCGACCTGCGCGACGTGGTGCTCGACTTCGACGGCATCCCTCCTTTTCACCAACGTGTGTACGAGGTCTCGCGCGAGATCCTCGCCGGGCAGACGCGCACCTATGGCGAAGTGGCCGCCGAGCTGGGCGACCCCGGCGCCTCGCGCGCCGTGGGCCAGGCGCTGGGCGCCAACCCGTTTGCCATCATCGTGCCCTGCCACCGCGTGCTCGCGGCAGGCGGGCGCTCGGGCGGCTTTTCGGCGGGCGGTGGGGTGTCGACCAAGCTGCGCATCTTGCTGATCGAGCAAGCGCAGATCGGCAGCCAGCCAGGGCTGTTTTAGCTCGGGTAGCATCGCCCCGCCCACACATTCACCCACAGGAGACTTTCCATGACAAGCACCTGGCTGCGCGCCCTCGCGCTCGCTTCGCTCACCACCCTGGCCACCCCGTTGGTGCATGCCCAAGCCAGCGCCCCGGCCGCTGCCAAACAGGAACCCGGCACGGTGGTCACCGCAAGTGGCCTGATCTACCAGTCGCTCACCGAAGGCAAAGGCGCGAGCCCCGTTGCCGAAGACACGGTGCAGGTGCACTACCGAGGCACCTTCCCCGATGGCCGTGAGTTCGACAGCTCCTACAAGCGCGGCCAGCCTGCGGCCTTCCCGCTCAACCGCGTCATCAAGTGCTGGACCGAAGGCGTGCAGAAGATGAAGGTCGGCGGCAAGGCCAAGCTGGTGTGCCCACCGGCCATCGCCTACGGCGAGCGAGGTGCGGGCCCGATCCCGCCGAATGCCACGCTGAACTTCGAGGTCGAGTTGCTCGACATCAAGCGCTGACCTTCAGCGCGGCTCGCGGGGAGCCCCGGTGCCAAACAACGCCGGGTGCTCGCGGCCATAGAAGCCCGCCGCCTCGTCGTGCGGCAGGTTGAGAAAGCGGCGGTACCCCGGCACCCGCTGGTAGCCCAGCCCCACCAGGAAGAGCCCCACCCCACAGGCCAGATAGACCTGGTCGACGTGAAACAGCGCCAACCCCGCGCCCGCCAGCCCCGGCCCGAGCACCGCGGCCACCTGCATCACCATCATGTTGACCGCCGTCATGCGGGCACGAAAGTCTTGCGGGATCGCGAGCATGCGGTGGGTGTGGCCGACGGTCTGCACCGTCATCACGCACAACCCGATCAGCGTCAGCGCGGCCACCATCAGCCAGGGCTGGTGCGTGAGGCCCAGCACCGTGAGCGCCACCCCTTCGCAAAGGATCGCCCCCACGCTCGCACGAAAGCGCCCCAGCTTCGCCGCAAGCCACTGCGAGCCGCCCAGCGAGCCGAGCAGCATGCCCACCGACAGCCCCGCTTCGCAGGCACCCAGCCAGGCCCCCGAGAGCGACAGCGACTGCACCTTCAGCGGCACCAGCATGCCGATGCC
>NZ_JADMJX010000111.1 GCF_018780185.1 Rhizobacter sp. | reverse complement strand
CCCCGCCTGCTCAGGCCTGCGTCGTGCCCGCCTGTGACTCGGTCGCCGGCACGGCGATGCCCAGCGCCAACGCCGTGCTCAGGAACCACAGGATCTCGAAGGCCGAGAGCTTGCCCGCCGCGGCCGCTTCGCCCACGCCCATGGCGCGCTGTGTCCAGGCGGCCACCAGCCGCGGCGTGCTCGGGCGTGAGAGTGCTGCAGGCTCGGGCGGGCGTATGAGCTGGTAACGGCCATTGATGGTGCGGGGCGAGACGCCCTGGTCGATGAGCACGTGCGTCAGGCCCCACAGCAAGGTCGACAACCGCAAGGTGTGGGTCGCACCCGGCCACGACATGGCGTCGGGCGCGCGTTGCGGGTCGGCCAACTGCAGCGGTCGCGCCAGCAGCTCGGCCTGCTGCAACGAGCTCGTGATCTCACCCGTGCGAAAGTCGACGACCAGGCCGTGGCCGTCACCCACGCCGAACAGCGTGCGTCGACGCTCGCCGGCGAGCAGCGACCCGACCAGCAGGTCGCGCAATGCGTGCAGCGCCATGCGGGCATGCTCGCGCTGCACGGCGCCGCGGGCCAGCTCGTACAGCGCGGCGGCGGCTTCGAGCGCATCGGTCATCTCGCTGACCCGCAGCGGCGAGGCCACCGACAGGCCGCGCGGCGAGTCGGCCGGCGTTGTGCCGCGTGGCGTGAGCCGAACCACCACACGCGGTGGCGAGACGTACTGCGACCAGTCGTGCGGCACGAAGAGCGTGGTGCAGGCGTTGGCGTCTTCCACCCAGCGCAGGCGCAGGCCGGCCTGGCCGTCGAGCATGCGCGTCATCGAAACCAGCACGGCACGATCGCGTGCATCGAGGCCGAGTGCGGCGATGTCGAGCGCACGCCCCGGTGGCGATGTGCCCGCAGAGGCGGGGCCGGCAGCAGGGGGGCCGAGGTGGTCGGGTTGTTCTGGCATCGACGGCCAGTCTAGCGACTCACCTGACGTTCTGCGCTCAAGTTCTCCAGAACGCGCGTCAGCCGCTCGACCTCAAAGAACACCCTCAATGAAAAAGGCCGACGGCAGCACTTGCGTGCCACCGTCGGCCTGCTGCCAGACAGGGGTGCCGACGGATTGACCGCCAGCGCCGAATCAGGCGGCGGCGTCCTTCAGCTTCTTCAGTGCGCGGGTCTTGATCTTGACGCTCGCAGGCTTGGCCGCGAACACGCGCTCTTGCTTGGTGAAGGGGTCGATGCCGACGCGCTTCTTCTTGGCTGGCACATTGATCACGTTGACCTTCAACAGGCCGGGCAGAGTGAACGATCCCAGACCCTTCTTGTTGACAGACGCCAGCATCGCGGCCTCGAGCGCTGCGATGACGGCCTTGACAGACTTGGCATCAACACCAGCAGCCTCGACGAGGTGTGCGACCAGGCTGGACTTGTTGAAGGCCGTCTTGATCGGCTTCTGCACAGCCACCGTCTTCGGTGCGGCGGATTTGGCGGCCTTCTTGGCGGGAGCCGCCTTCTTGGCAGGAGTCGCCTTCTTGACGGTCTTTGCGCTCTTGGTGGGCGCCTTCATTGGTTTCTTGGTTGCAGTTGCCATGTGTAGATCAATCCTCAGTTGAAATGAAGCCCCAAAAATGAGAGGCGGGCGCATTCTAGGATTGCGCGGGCGCCGACGTCGCCCGCACTCTGCGTCGAATGTCGCAG
>NZ_JADMJX010000021.1 GCF_018780185.1 Rhizobacter sp. | reverse complement strand
TACGTGCTCGACCAGAGCCGCATCAAGGACTTGCGTACCAACGTCGAAATCTCCAACACCCAAAAGGTGCTGGACGGCGATCTAGATGCCTTCATCGAGGCCAGCCTGAAACAGGGCGTTTAAAAAACTCCAGGAGACCACTGAATGCGCGAAGGCACTGCCAACCTGATCCGCCGCGAGGACTACACCGCGCCGGCGTTCTGGATCAAGACCGTCGACCTGACCTTCGACCTCGACCCCATCAAGACGATGGTGATCAACCGCATGACGGTCGAGCGCAACACCGACGTGCCGGCGCAGCCGCTCAAGCTGCACGGTGAAGACATCACGCTCACCCGCGTGCTGGTCAACAACGAGTCGGTGTCGTTCCGCCACGAAGACGGCATGCTGGTGATCGACAGCCTGCAAGACGTGCCGCCCGGCCCGTTCACACTCGAAATCCGCAACACCTGCGCGCCTGAGAAGAACACGCAGCTGTCGGGCCTGTACACCTCGGGTGGTGGCTTCTTCACGCAGTGCGAGGCAGAAGGCTTTCGCCGCATCACCTACTTCCTGGACCGGCCCGACGTGATGGCGGTCTACACCGTGACGCTGCGGGCCGCCAAGGCGCAGTACCCGGTGCTCTTGTCCAACGGCAACCTCATCGACCAGGGCGACATGATGGCCGGCGTGTACGGCCCGCGCCACTACGCCAAGTGGCACGACCCCTTCCCCAAGCCGAGCTACCTCTTTGCACTCGTCGCCGCCGACCTGGTGGCGCGCGAGCAGCATGTGCGCACGCGCTCGGGCAAAGACCATCTGCTGCAGGTCTACGTGCGCCGGGGTGACCTGGAGAAGACCGAACACGCGATGAACTCGCTGATCGCGAGCGTGGTGTGGGACGAAGCGCGCTTCAAGCTGCCGCTCGACCTGGAGCGTTTCATGATCGTCGCCGTGGGCGACTTCAACATGGGCGCGATGGAAAACAAGGGCCTGAACATCTTCAACACGAAGTACGTTCTGGCCAACCCGGCCACCGCCACCGACACCGACTACGCCGGCATCGAAAGCGTGGTCGGCCACGAGTACTTCCACAACTGGACGGGCAACCGCATCACCTGCCGCGACTGGTTCCAGCTGAGCCTGAAAGAAGGCCTCACGGTCTTCCGCGACCAGGAGTTCAGCATGGACATGGCGGGCACCGCGACCGCCCGGGCCGTGAAACGCATCGAAGACGTGCGCGCGCTGCGGCAGGTTCAGTTCCCCGAAGACGCGGGCAGCATGGCCCACCCGGTGCGGCCCGACAGCTACGTCGAGATCAACAACTTCTACACCGCCACCGTCTACGAAAAAGGCGCCGAGGTCGTGCGCATGATGCAGACGCTGGTAGGGCGAGAAGGCTTTGCCCGCGGCATCACGCTCTACTTCAGCCGCTTCGACGGCCAGGCCGTGACCTGCGACGACTTCGCGCAGGCCATCGCCGACGCCAACCCCGACAGCGCGCTCACCCGCTTGCTGCCGCAGTTCAAGCGCTGGTACAGCCAGGCCGGCACGCCGCGTGTGAGCGCGCGCGGCCGCTACGACGCCCCCTCGCGCACCTACACGCTGGGCATCGAACAAACCGCCCTGCCCTCACCCGGCCAACCGGCCAAGCAGGCCTATGTGATCCCGTTGGCCATGGGCCTGGTGGGGCGCGACGGGCAGGCACTGCCGCTGCACCTTGAAGGTGAAGCTGAGGCCCAAGGCACCGAGCGTGTGCTGGTGCTCAGCGAGGCACGCAGCTTCTTCACCTTCATCAACGTCGACGTGGAGCCAGTGCCCTCGTTGCTGCGCGGCTTCTCAGCGCCGGTGGTGCTCACCGACCACCTGGCCGACGCCGACCTGCTGACCCTGCTGCAACACGACCCCGACCCGTTCAACCGCTGGGAGGCCGGCCAACGCCTCGGCTTGAGCCGCCTGCTCGCCGGCGTGAAAGACAGCGGCCCGGTGCAGCTCGACGATGCCTTCATCGAGGCCATGCGCAGCGTGCTGCGCCACCCCGAGCTCGACGCCGCCTTCAAGGAGCTCGCCCTCACGCTGCCGAGCGAGATCTACGTGGCCGAGCAGCTCAACCCGGTCGACCCGCAGCGCATTCACGAGGTGCGCGAGTCGATGTTGATGCAGCTGGCGCAAGCCTTGCGCGACGACTGGGCCTGGGCGTTCGAGTCGCATCAGGTCAAGGGCGGCTACTCGCCCGACCCGGTGTCGTCGGGCCGGCGTGCGCTGGCCAACCTGGCGCTGGCCATGTTGTGCCGCGATTCGATCGCACGTCACGACGTGGTGTGGCCGGGCCGCGCGTACGAGCGCTTCAAGGACGCCGGCAACATGACCGACCGCTTGGGCGCGCTGGTGGCGCTGACCCACTCGCATGCCGAGCTGGCCGAGCTGGCGCTGCAACGCTTCCACACGCTGTTCAAGCACGAGGCGCTCGTCGTCGACAAGTGGTTCACGCTGCAAGCCACCACGCCCGAACAAGACGGCAAGGTGTTCGCGCGGGCCAAGCACCTGCTCAAGCACCCCGACTTCTCGCTCAAGAACCCCAACCGTGCACGCAGCCTGATCGCCGCGCTGTGCATGAGCAACCCGGCCGCCTTCCACCGCACCGATGCGGCGGGCTACGTGTTCTGGGCCGAACGCATCATCGAACTCGACAGCATCAACCCGCAGCTCGCCGCCCGCCTGGCGCGCGTGATGGACCGCTGGAACCACCTGGCCGAGCCCTATCGCTCGGCCGCCGGTGAAGCGCTCAAGCGTGTGGCCGCCAAACCCGACCTCTCGAGCGACGTGGCCGAAATCATCAACCGCGCGCTGCAACAGGAAACAGCATGACCAAGAGAATCAGCCTCACCCAGTACCTGGTCGAACAGCAACGCCAGCACGGCCACATCCCCGCCCAGCTGCGCTTGCTGATCGAGGTGGTGGCCCGCGCCTGCAAACGCATCAGCATCAGCGTCAACAAGGGCGCCTTGGGTGACGTGCTCGGCACCGCCGGCAGCGAAAACGTGCAGGGCGAGGTGCAGAAGAAGCTCGACATCATCGCCAACGAGGTGCTGATCGAGGCCAACGAATGGGGTGGCGCGCTCGCCGCCATGGCCAGCGAAGAAATGGAAGGCATCTACGTGGTGCCCAACCGCTACCCGCAGGGCGAATACCTGCTGCTGTTCGACCCGCTCGACGGCTCGTCGAACATCGACGTCAACGTGAGCATCGGCACCATCTTCTCGGTGCTCAAGAAGCCCGACGGCCACGAAGGTGTGAGCGAAAGCGACTTCCTGCAGCCGGGCAAGCAGCAGGTGGCCGCCGGCTACTGCGTCTATGGCCCGCAGACCACGCTGGTGCTCACCGTGGGCGACGGCGTGGCCATGTTCACCCTCGACCGCGAGCAGGGCTCGTGGGTGCTCACGCAAGATGGCGTGCAGATCCCCGAAGACACCAAAGAGTTCGCCATCAACATGAGCAACATGCGCCACTGGGCGCCGCCCATGAGGCGCTACATCGACGAGTGCCTGGCCGGCAAGACCGGCCCGCGCGGCAAGGACTTCAACATGCGCTGGATCGCCAGCATGGTGGCCGACGTGCACCGCATCCTGACCCGCGGCGGTGTCTTCATGTACCCCTGGGACCAGCGCGAACCCGACAAGGCCGGCAAGCTGCGCCTGATGTACGAGGCCAACCCGATGTCCTTCCTGATCGAGCAGGCCGGCGGCGCGGCCACCAACACGCAGCAACGCATGCTCGATGTGCCCCCGACCGCGCTGCACCAGCGTGTGAGCGTGGTGCTGGGCTCGAAGAACGAAGTGGAGCGGGTAACCGCCTACCACCAGGCCAAAACCTGAGATGGGCAGCCTCTACCTCGTCCGCCATGGCCAGGCCTCGTTTGGAGCGGAAAACTACGACAAGCTGAGCGAACTGGGCCACCGCCAATGCGTGAAGCTCGGCGAATACTTTCGCCACAAGGGCTTGCGCTTCGACGCCGCCCTGGTGGGCACGCTGCAGCGGCAGCGCGAGTCGCTGGCCGGCATTGCCGAAGGCATGCAATGGCAGCCCGAGCCGCTCTCATGGCCGGGCTTGAACGAGTACGACAGCAAGGCCGTGGTGATGGCCGTGCACCCCGAGCCGCTGCCCAAACCCACCTCGCCCGAGCAGGTGCGCCACCACTTCCGTTTGCTGCGTGAGGGCCTGGCGCAGTGGATGGCGGGCACCGTGCAGCCCGAGGGCATGCCCACCTATGCCGACTGGCTGGCCGGCATCACCGGCGCGCTCGACCACGTGCGTGAAAACCTCCACAAGAAAAACGTGCTCATCGTGTCGAGCGGTGGGCCGATCTCTACCGCCGTGGGCCAGGTGCTGGGCATGTCACCCGAGGCCACCATCGAGCTCAACCTGCGCATCCGCAACAGCTCGGTGACCGAGTTGGCCTTCACGCCCAAGCGGCACATGCTCGTGACTTACAACACACTGCCTCACCTCGACCACCCGGATCAGGCTTCCTGGGTCACCTACGCCTAGCGACAAGCCTTCAAGCGCTGTAAGCTTGACGTCAGGTCAAACTTCGCGCGGTTGAGATGTCATCCATCTATAAAAAAACGGCCAAGGGCCAGACTGAAATCGAAACCCGGGTGAACCGGCTCGTTCCCCGGCTGCGCACCTCGCTGATCTTGGTGGACGGCAAGCGCACTGATGACGAGCTGCGCACGATGATTGCGGCCGACGCCGACCAGGTGCTGGCCACCTTGCTGGCTGACGGCTACATCGAGGTCATCTCCACCACCCCACCGCCACGCGCTGCCGCGGCAGCGCCGCCTGCCGGCGACAGCCCTTCGCCTCGCAAGCTCGAAGAGACCCGCCGCGCGGCGGTGCGCTTCCTGAACGACAACCTGGGGCCGTCGGCCGAATCGCTGGCGCTGAAGATCGAGCGGGCACAGAACTGGGGCGAATTGAAGCCTCACCTGGAGATGGCCGAGCACTTCTTGCGCGCTGGGCGCGGCCCCGCCGTCGCCCAGGAGTTCGTCGACAAATTCCTGGAGCGGCCGGCCCCCTGAGCCTTCTGCGGCGTGCGAATATCCACCGCATGAGCCCGCGGTGGGCCCATGCGGTGCCGGGAGTGGGCCATGGATGCGATGCAGTCGATCCGCAAGCTGGGGTTTCGCAAGTGGTACGAGCGCACCCTGCTGCGATGCCACGGCAACCTGGTGCTGCTGCTGCTCTCCACACTGGGCCTGCTGATCGGCGCCGAGGCCTACAGCCGTGACCTGCCGGTGTCGACGCAACTCCAGCTGCTCGCCTGCGCCATCGCCAGCGGCGTGATCGGCTACTGGGCCTTGCGCGGCTACTTCCGCCTGATGCGCGAGGCCGAGTTCGCAGCCGACCAGGCGACCTGCTCGCAATGCGAGACCTACGGGCGCTGGGACATCACCCATGAAGACCCGAGCCACCAGACCATGAAGGTGCGCTGCCGCAAGTGCGGCCACGGCTGGCAAGTGGCGCTCTTCGCCCCCGAACTGGCCGGCGACGACCCCGACCCGGGCAGTCAGCGCCGGTAGTCGAGCTCCAGGCGCTGCTGCAGGCGCCGCCCCACGCGCAGCGACTCTTTCAGCATGCGACGGTCCATGTCGTTGAGCTCGGCGATGTCGATCAGGTTGGCGTTGCCCGAGGGGTCGGGCGCACGGTTGAGCTGGGTACGCAGGCGCAGCATCTGCACAAACTCGAAAGCGCTGACCCATGACTCGCGCTCGGTAGCAGGCACCTTGAGCGCGACGCCCGCCGCCAGCAGCCGCTCGCGCGTGTTGGTGGCGCTGCCGCCGGTGGCCAGGGTGAACAGCCGGCCGGCGTCGACGAAGATCATCGAGCCATGGAACTTCAGGTCGAACATCGGCCGGCCCGCCACCTTGTCGGCCTCGATGCGGCCCAGCCAATCGAGTGGCGCCGGGTTGTTGAGCGCGTTGTCGGCCATCTGCTTCAGAAAGCGCGGCAAACGGGCAGCCTCGCGCGCGATCAGCTCGCGCAGGGGCTGCACCAGCGCCTCGCGCCCGAGCAACGGCCGAAAGTCGAAGTAGATGCAGGCGTTGAGCAGGTCGGCCGGGGCGCCATGCTGCATCCAGTGGTCAAAGCGCGCGCACCACTCGGCACTGGTCATGCAGCACCCGGGCTCGCCGGCCATCACCCGGCCCTTGCACAGCGGGTAGCCGCACAGGTCGAGCGCCTCGTTGACGCGCCGCCCGAAGGCCAGCCATTTCGGTCGGTCACGCTCGGGCTGGTCGCTCTCGAACACGAGGCCGTTGTCCTGGTCGGTGGAAATGGTCTGCTCGCTGCGGCCCTCCGACCCGAAGGCGAGCCAGCACGCGTTTGCCATGTCGACCCCGCACTCGGCCGCGAGCAGCTGCACCAGGCGCTCGGTGAGGCGGTCGTTGAGGTGGCTGATGAGCTGGGTGATCTGGCGCGCGGCCACCCCATGCGCCAGCAGCTCGTGGGCAAAGCCGCGGATCTGGCGCGCACTCTCGGCCAGGGTGTCCACGTCACGCGCCCCGCGAATGGCCGCGCTGATCGGCCGCAGCGTGAGCCGCTGCAGTGCAAACACGTCACGCTCCGAGACCAGGTTGACCACCTGCCCCGCGTCGGTGACCGGCACGTGGCGCAGGCCCTTGCGCGACATCAGCAGCGCCGCATCGTGCAGCGTGTGCTGGGCGGTCAGCGTGTGCACTGGCGCGCTCATCACACGTTCGATCGGTGTGCTGAGCGGCAGCTGGGGCAGCACCACCCGGCCGATGATGTCGTCGCGGGTCAGGATACCGATGGGCGCCCCCGCCGCGTCAAACACCAGCAGCGAGCCGATGCGACGCTCGTGCATGAGACCGAGCGCCTCCGAGAGTGGCGTGTGCGGCGCCACCCCCAGCGGCGTCTTGCGGGGCAGCAGCCCGAGCGCCGATTCCTGGCTCTGTTCGGCCAGGTTGGACGAAGCCGGGTCCACCGGCAGGGTGAGGTCGTGCTCGCTGCTCATCGGTCGGTGCTCCGGTCAGTACTCCAGCTTCGCGTAGGGCGACTTCTGCGAGGCCTCGCGCGCCTGGCCCAGTGTGTGGATACCACGCTCGGCCAGCAGCGGCACGAGCTTCAGGAACACCTCGGCGGTGACGATGGCGTCGCCCAGCGCCGTGTGGCGGCCGATCACCGCCACGCCCAGGCGCTCGGCGAGGCGCTCCAGGCGATGCTCGGCATCGGGGTGGCCGGGGTGGGCCAGGGCCGACAGCATCAAGGTGTCGAGCACCGGTTGCTCGAAGGCCACGCCGGTGCGCGGCTGGGCCAGCTGCAGGAAGCGCATGTCGAAGGCGGCGTTGTGCGCCACCAGCACGGTGTCTTCGGCGAAGCGTGCAAACAGCGGCAGCACCTGTTCGCTGCCACTCTGGCCGTCGAGCATCTGGGGGCTGATGCCATGGATCTCTTGCGACGCACGGCTCACCGGCTTGATGGGTTTGATCAGGCGCTCGAAACACTCGTGGCGCAGCAAGCGGCCGTTGACGATGCGCACCGCGCCGATGGAGATGATCTCGTCGCCCTCTGAAGGCGCGAGGCCGGTGGTTTCGGTGTCGAACACGGTGTAGCTCAGCTCGGCCAGCAAACGCTCGTCGAGCTCGGGGGTCTGGCCGGGCTGGCTGAAGAGGTCGAAGTCGTAGTACACCGGCCGCGCCGCCAGCGGCCCCTGCGGGGGCGTAGGCTGCACCGGGCTTGCCGACGGCAACTGCAGGCACAGCCGGGCCAGACCCTTGTCGCGGTCAGTCTGAGACCACATCTCGGCGCCATGGCGCAGCAGCAACTGGTCGAACGAGGGCCCGCCGTCGTGGCCCTCGCCCTGCGAACCGGGTGCGTAGGGCTCGGCCTGCCACTGCCGCAACTGCTCGGCCTGCGGTGCGGGGCCACTCCAGCTGAGCGACAGCCGCACATAGCGGCCCATGGCGGCGGCCTCGATCACCACCGAGCGCACGCCAAAGGCGGCCACCACGCGGCCCAGCACGTGGGTCAGGGCCTGCACCAGGCCGTGGCTGTCAACGCTCAGCCACAAGGGCATGCCTTCGTCGCGGTAGGCGGCCGCCAGGTTCAGGCGGCGCTCCAGGTTGCGCTGCAGGGCCGACACCAGGTCGGCCGCCAGCATGTCTTCAAGCGGCCACAGCAGGCCCGGCGCGTCGGCGTCGGCTGCAGCGGCGGCATCGAGCCGCGCCGACAGGGCCGCCGCTTCGTCGTGGATCACGGTGGTGAAGCGCAGGCGCTGCGCGGCGTCCATGTCGGGGTACTGCTGCACCATCTCGGCGGCAGCGCGGATGTTGGCGATGGCCGCGCGCGAGCCTTCGGTCAGCTGGCGCATCAGCTGCTCGCGCCGCGTGTCTGACGCAATCGAGCGGGTGATGTCTTCGAGCATCAGCACAAAGCCACCCACCTCGCCCTGCGCATCGAGCACCGGCGCCATCTGCACGCGCAGCAGCTGGTCGGCACGCGCGGTGACGAAGTGCGCCACCGGGTGGTCGGCCTGCTGCTCCAGCCGGCGGCCGATGCGGTCGAGTGCGTGCACGATCTGGCTGCGCTCCAGCAGGCTGTAGACCGAGCGCCCGAGCCCGAGCGGCGCCCCGCTGGTGGACGGCGCATCGGCGCCCAGCAGCTGCGCGGCGCGCGGGTTGTAGAGCAGGATGCGCCCTTCGGCGTTGCACACCAGCACGCTCTGCGCCAGCTCCGACATCAGCGCGGCCAGGCGGTTGCGCTCTTCGGCCAGGCGCTGGTTGGCCTCGTCCACGCGCGCCTTCACCTGGCTCTCCAGCCGCCGGTGGACATCGGCGAACCCGTTGATGGCCTCGGCCAGCCGCCGCATCTCGGCGCCGCCGGCCAGCGTGACGCGGTGCGCCGGGTTCACGGTCTGGATCAGCGCGAGCTCCTCGGCCATGCGCCGTGCCGCGCCGGGGTAGGCGCCAAACCACCAGCGCAACAGCCCCCCCAGCACAAACGGCAGCAGCAGCGCCAGCATCACGAACAGTGCCACCCGCTCGCCCAGCAGCAGGCGCAGCTGCTCGCGCTGCGCCGCGTCGAGGTCGAGCCACAGCACCCCCGCGACCCCACCGAACAAGGCCAGCACCAGAAGCGTCAGCAGGGCCAACCAGAGTGCGAAGCGGACCCGCGCAGACACCTAGGCGCCCCCGAGCAAGGCCCGCACCTGCGCCAGCAGGTCTTGCGTGGAAAACGGCTTGGTGACGTAGGCGTTGGCGCCCAGCGCCAGGCCCTTGCTCATCTCGACGTCACGCCCCTTGGCGGTGAGCATCACGATGCGCATGTCGGCCAGCGCCGGGTTCTCGCGGATCTTCTGGCACACCTCGAAGCCCGACACCAGCGGCAGCATCACGTCGAGCAGCACCAGGTCGGGCGGGCTCGCCTGGATGGCGTCGAGCGCCTCCTGGCCGTTGCGCGCCACGCGCACCTGGTAGCCGTCGCGTTGCAGCAGGTATTCGAGCGAGATGACGATGTTGGGCTCGTCGTCGGCGATCAGAATGGTTTTGCTCATCAGGCAACCTCCGTGCTTCGCACTGCGGTGTGTTCGCCCCTCGGCAAGGTGAACGAGAAGGTGGCACCGCGGCCGAGCTCGCTCTTCACCCACAGCCGCCCGCCGAAGTGCTGCACGATCTGGCGGCTGATGGGCAGGCCCAGGCCCGTGCCCTGCGGCTTCTCGGTGAGGGTGTCGCCGACCTGGCGAAACTTCTCGAAGATCAGCTCCTGGTTCTTGGGCGCCACGCCGATGCCGTTGTCGGCCACGTCGACCTGCAGCGCCTCGGGCCGCACCTGCAGCGTGATGGTGATGCGGCCGGTGTCGCGCGGGCAGAACTTCACGGCGTTGGAGATCAGGTTGAGCATCACTTGCATCAATCGGTCATGGTCGGCGCGCACCCGCGGCACGCTCTCGGGCAGGGCCAGCTCCAGCGCCACGCCGTGCTCGCGCAGCAGCTGGCCGGTGGTCGACACGGCTTCATGGATCACCTCGTTCAGGTCGAGTTCGGTGGCATGCCATTCGGCGTTGCCCGACTCCAGCTTGGACAGGTCGAGCACCTGGTTGATCATGCGCGTGAGGCGCTCGCTCTCCTTGACGATGATCATGACAAAGCCGTCTCGCTGCGCCTGCGGCATCTGCGGGTCGTTGTGCAAGATCTCCGAGAACGCACGGATCGAGGTGAGCGGCGTGCGCAGCTCGTGCGTCACGGTCGAGATGAAGTCGTCTTTCAGCCGATCGAGCTCTTTCAGCCGCTCGTTGGCGGCGCGCAGCTCGGTGGTGGCCGTCTCCAGCTCGCGTGACTTCTGCTCCAGCTGGTGGCTGTAGGCGATGACCTGCGAGGCCTCGTCGAGGATATTGAGCACTTCGTCCATGCCCAGCGGCTCTTCTTTCACCACCGAAGCCAGCATCACGCGCGCCGATGACGCGCCAATGGCGCCGGCCAGCAGATTCTCGGCAAAGTGCATCAGGTCGGGGTCGGGCGTGAGCTCGGCCACCGACGCCACGCCACACTGCACGGCGTAGCCGGCAAACGCCTCTTCGGCGCGCTCAGGCCCGAGAAAGCGCCCGACCAGGGTCACCATCTCCTGCACCGAGGCACTGCCACGCCACAGGCTGGAGCTTCGGTTGGCGAACTTGAAGGCGTCGACAAAGAGCAGCGCCTGCGCACGGTCGCGAATGCTTTGCTGGCCGAGCAGCGACACAGCCACATAGCCGCCCACGTTGAACAACATGCTCCAGAACATGGCGTGGCTGATGTCGTCCATGCCCTTCAGGCCGAACAGCGCCAGCGGCTTGAGCAACTCGATGCCCAACGGCCCGTGCTCGATGAACGACAGCGGCAGCCAGCCCGACTTGGCAAACGACGGCAGCAGCAGCGTGTACGCCCACAGCACGAAGCCCAGCGTGAGCCCGGTGAGCGCCCCGGCACGACTGCCCTGGCGCCAGTACATGCCGCCCAGCATGGCCGGCGCAAACTGCGCCACCGCGGCAAACGACACCAGCCCGATGGACACCAGCGCATAGGCCTCGCCGGCGATGCGGTAGTAGGCGTAGCCCAACATCATCAGCAACACGATGGCGCTGCGTCGTATGCGCAGCAGCAGGCGCGGCAGGTCGCGGCGCGCGGCGACCGACTTCCAGCGCAGCAGCACCGGCATCACCAGGTCGTTGCAGATCATGGTCGACAAGGCGATGGTCTCGACGATCACCATGCCGGTGGCCGCCGACAGCCCGCCGATGAAGACGAACAGCGCCAGGCCCTCTTGACCGTGCGCCATGGGCAACGTGAGGACGAAGGTGTCGGCGTCGATCTGCCCGGCCGGGAACTGCATCAGGCCGGCAAAGGCAATCGGCAGCACGAAGATGTTGATCGCCAGCAGGTAGGCCGGCAGCAGCCACATGGCCTTGGCGACGTGGTTCTCGTTGACGTTTTCCACCACGCTGATCTGGAACTGGCGCGGCAGGAACAGAATCGACAGCATCGACAACAAGATCAGCCAGGCCCACGAGCTGTAGGTGCCGGCCGAGCCGCCGAGCGTCAGCAGCTGTTCGATGTTGGGTAGCTGCGAAGCACGTGCAAACACATCGGCGAAGCCTCCATACAGGCCGAAGGTGACGAACACGCCCACCGCCAGAAACGCGAGCAGCTTCACCAGCGACTCGAAGGCCACTGCGGCGACCATGCCCTCGTGGCGCTCGGTGGCGTCGAGGTGGCGGGTGCCGAACACCATGGTGAAAGCGGCGAGCAGCAGTGCCACGTAGAGCGCCGTGTCTTTCCACAGGTCGACGGGTTGGCCTTTCGGCGGCATCACCACATCGGGGTACTGCAGCAAGATGATGAAACTCGTCGACACCGCTTTGAGCTGCAGCGCGATGTAGGGAATGATGCCCACCACCGCGATCACCGTGACCAGCCCGCCCAGCAGGCTGCTCTTGCCGTAGCGCGCGGCAATGAAGTCGGCGATGGAGGTGATGCGGTTGACCTTGCTGATGCGGATCATCTTGCGCAGCACCAGCCACCACAGCGCCGCCACCAGCGTGGGGCCGAGGTAGATCGGCAGGAAGCCCACGCCCGTGGCCGCCGCGCGGCCCACGCTGCCGTAGAACGTCCAGGAGGTCGCATAGACCGCCATCGACAGCGCGTAGATGTAGGGGTTGGCGATGATCGAGCGGCCGGCATCGGCCCGCTTGTCGCCGTAGTACGCAATCGCGAACAGCACGCCCAGGTAGGCGAACGAGGTCAGCAGGATCACGCCACCGAGCAGCATGGGAGCGTTCGCTTGCGATCAGCCGCTGGATCGCTCGACCACCAGAGCCATCAGCGCGATGAGCCCGATCCACACACCGAAGAGGTAGGCGTAGAGCACCGGAATGCCCCACACCGTGCCACCGGTGTTGAACAGCGACAGCAGCGGGAAGCTGAACAACAGGCAACCCAGCACGAAGAGTGCGATCAACCGCTGTGCGTGGAGCTTGCGATGGGCCATGGGCGCTTCCCTCGCTGTATCAAAGACGACAACAGGTGCGCCAGATTGTAGGCAGGCACCCATGAAAAAAGGCCCCGCTCCAGGGGAGCAGGGCCTCGTTCACTTGCGGTCGATCAAGTCTTGCCGAGACGCAGGTCAGGGTAGCGCACGTGCTCCACCAGTTCTTGCGTGTCCTTGCGCGGAGGCGGCGTGATCAGGCTGACCACGATCATCACCGCAAAGCCCACCGGCACACCGAAGAGGCCGGCCGAGATCGGCTGGATACCCCACCAGATGTTGTCGGCGATCGGGCTCGTGACACCGAAGATGCCGCGCATCCAGGGTTGCGTGGTGACCATGTAGTAGAAGGTCGTGCCCAGGCCGGCAATCATGCCCAGCGACGCACCCCACTTGTTGGCCCGCTTCCAGAAGATGCCCAGCACCAGGGCCGGGAAGAACGACGCGGCCGCGAAGGAGAACGCCGCAGACACCAGGAACAGGATGTCCGCCGGTTTCTGCGCCGCCACCGCCGCCGCAGCAAGCGCCACGACCAGCAGCAAGGCCTTGGAGATGGCAACACGGCGGCCGGTCGAGGCGTTCGGGTCGATCATCTTGTAGTACAGGTCGTGCGACAGCGCGTTGGCGATCGTCAGC
>NZ_JADMJX010000287.1:5986-13206 GCF_018780185.1 Rhizobacter sp. | reverse complement strand
CCGATCTTCATGCGGATCTGGTTGATGAAGATGACCATGGTGTTGGTCTTCTTGATGGTGCCGGTGAGCTTGCGCAGCGCCTGGCTCATCAGGCGGGCCTGCAGGCCGGGCAGCGAGTCGCCCATCTCGCCTTCGATTTCCGCCTTGGGCGTGAGCGCGGCCACCGAGTCGATGACGACCAGGTCGACCGAGCCCGAGCGCACCAGCGCGTCGACGATCTCCAATGCCTGCTCGCCCGTATCAGGCTGGCTGATCAGCAGCTCTTGCAGGTTGACGCCCAGCTTTTGCGCGTAGGCCGTGTCGAGCGCGTGCTCCGCGTCGATGAAGGCGCAGGTGCCGGCGAGCTTCTGCATCTCGGCAATCACTTGCAGCGTGAGCGTGGTCTTGCCCGACGACTCCGGGCCGTAGATTTCGATCACCCGGCCGCGCGGCAGGCCGCCGACGCCCAAGGCGATGTCCAGCCCCAGCGAGCCGGTGGAGACGACCTCGATGTCTTCGATCACCTCGCCTTCGCCGAGCTTCATGATCGAGCCCTTGCCGAACTGCTTTTCGATCTGGGCCAATGCGGCTTGCAGGGCTTTGGCCTTTTCGGTGTTCAGTGCCTTGACGGGTGCGTCCACGAGAATCTCCTTGAGAATCAACAAGTTGGAGCCTGCTCATAACAACAGGCTGGATGAATGAACAGCATTCTGCAAGCTCAGTAGATCGAAGTAAACCGGTTTTTTGATCAGTTTGCCTTACTATCGAGCGATGGCAAACGATTGGCGGCAAACCCACCTCGGCCGGCTGCTTGGCCACGCGATGCGCCGCTTCGACGAGCGCGTGCTAGAGCTAATGGCGCGCAATATCGAGGTGCCCCTGGCGCTGGCCAACTTGGCGGCGCGCGCGCAGGTAACGGCGGCTCACATCCACATCACCCGCCACCTGGCGCTTGACGGCTCGCGCCTGACCGACCTGGCGGCCAAGGCCGGCATGAGCAAGCAGGCCATGGGCGACCTGGTCGACCAGTGCGAGGCCTGGGGCCTGGTCAAACGTGAACCCGACAGCCGCGACCGGCGCGCCCGCATGGTGTGTTTCACACCCACCGGGCTGGCCTGGCTGGCCGCCTTCGAGCAGGCGGTGGCGCAGGCCGACCAGGAGTTCCGCGCCGAGGTCGGGCCCGAGGTGGCCACCGTGGTGGCGCTTGGGCTCGAAGCCTATGCCGGCGCCTGGGCTTGAGCCCTTCACCCTGAGCTGAGCCGCGTCAAGCGCCGGTCAGAGTGCAGCCATAGAATCATTCAACCCCGACGACGCCCGCAGGACAACCGGAGACCGCGATGCGCATACTGATTGCCGAAGACGATCAGGTTCTGGCCGATGGCCTGCTGCGCACGCTGCGCAACACCGGCTACGCCGTGGATGCGGTGGCCAGCGGCTCGGAGGCGGACGCCGCACTGACCTCGCACGAGTTCGACATGGTGATCCTCGACCTGGGCCTGCCCAAGCTGCACGGGCTCGAAGTGCTGCGCAAGCTGCGCGCACGCGGCTCGTCGGTGCCGGTGCTGATCCTGACCGCGGCCGACAGCGTGGAGCAGCGCGTCAAGGGCCTCGACCTCGGCGCCGACGACTACATGGCCAAGCCCTTCTCGCTGCAAGAGCTCGAAGCCCGCGTGCGGGCGCTCACGCGGCGCGGCCTGGGCACGGCCTCCAGCCTCATCAAGCACGGCCCCTTGACCTTCGACGCCACCGGCCGTGTGGCCTACATGAACGATCAGATGATCGAACTCTCGGCGCGTGAGCTGAGCCTGCTCGAAGCGTTGCTGCAACGCGCCGGCCGCCTGGTCAGCAAGGACCACCTCGTCGAGCGCCTGTGCGAATGGGGCGAAGAGGTGAGCAACAACGCGATCGAGGTCTACATCCACCGCCTGCGCAAGAAGATCGAGCAAGGGCCTGTTCGCATCGCGACGGTCCGCGGCCTCGGTTATTGCCTCGAAAAAATCCCTGGCTGAACTTGCGCCCCCCAGTCGCTTCGCTCCTGCCCCCAAGGGGCGCCGTCCGGCTTGGGGCGGCCCGGCGCCGGACACCCTGATGGCCTTTCCCAGAGAGCAGCGTTCACTGTTCGGGGAGATCCTCGATTGGATGCTCGCCCCCCTGCTGCTGCTGTGGCCGATGAGCGTGGTGCTCACCTGGCTGGTGGCGCAAGGCATTGCCAACAAGCCGTTTGACCGCCAGCTGGGCGAGATGGCGCGCCTGCTGTCGCAACAGGTCAGCGTGCAGGCGCAAGCCGATGGCACGCCCCGCGCCGTGTTCGCGCTGACACGCGCTGCCACCGAGCTGCTGCACACCGACGAGGCCGACACGCTGTACTACCAGGTGCTGGGCTTGCGCGGCGAGTTCCTGAGCGGCGAGCGCACTCTGCCGGTGCCCCCCGAAGACACCCGCGACAACTGGGGCCAGCTGCGCTTTCGAGACGACGAGATCGACGGCGAACCCGTGCGGGTGGCCTACCTCTGGGTCAGCCCCAACCCCACGCCCGCCTCGGCGGCCCTGGTGCAGGTGGCTGAAACGCTGGGCAAACGCTCGCGCCTGGCCACCGAGATCATCAAGGGCGTGATGCTGCCGCAGTTCGTGATCCTGCCGCTGGCGGTGCTGCTGGTGTGGCTCGCGCTGGTGCGCGGCATCAAGCCGCTCAACGAGTTGCAGCAGCGCATCCGCCGCCGCGAGAGCCACGACCTGAGCCCGATCAACGAGCGCGAAGTGCCCGAAGAAGTGGCGCCGCTGGTGCGCGCGATCAACGATTTGCTGATGCGGCTGGATCGCAGCCTGGTCACGCAAAAGCACTTTCTCGCCGACGCCGCCCACCAGCTGAAGACACCGCTGGCCGGGCTGCGCACCCAGGCCGAGCTGGCGCAACGCGAGATCGACGCCGGCGAGCGAGACCCGCAGGCGCTCAAAAAATCGCTGCAGCAGATCGCCCGCTCGAGTCAACGTGCGGCACGCATGGTCAACCAGCTGCTCTCCATGGCACGCGCCGAAGACGCGTCGCAAACGCAGAACTACCAGGCCGTGAACCTGGCCCGCGTGGCCACCGAAGCCGTGCGCGACTTCGTGCCGCGTGCGCTGGAAAAGCGCATCGACCTCGGCTACGAAGGCCCCAACACCGGCGAGCGCTACCCGCAAGGCCTGACGGTGCATGGCCAGCCGGTGCTGCTGCGCGAGCTGGTGCGCAACCTGGTCGACAACGCACTGCAGTACACCCCTGAAGGCGGCACCGTCACCGTGCGCGTGGTCGACGACCCGTTTGGCCAGGTGGTGGTGCTGCAGGTCGAAGACTCGGGGCCCGGCATTCCGGCGGCTGAGCGCGACAAGGTGTTCCAGCCTTTCTACCGCGCGCTGGGCACCAACGTCGACGGCTCCGGCCTGGGCCTGGCCATCGTGCGCGAGATCGCCCAGCAGCACCATGCCGAGATCACACTCGAAGATGCCAACCTGCGGCTGCGCACGGGCATGCTGGTCGAACATGCCGGGGTGGCGTTCGGGCCGGGGGCACGGTTCACGGTGCGCTTCCCGGCCGCGGCGACCCAGCCCCCCACACCCGCTTGAGCACATTCAGGATCGCGCGCATGGCCGCCTCACCCGACAGCCCGAAACCCCGCCCCTCGGACAAACGCGCACTCGACCTCGCGCTGCAAGGCGGCGGCTCGCACGGCGCCTTCACCTGGGGCGTGCTCGATCGCCTGCTGCAAGACGAGCAGATCGCCTTCAACGGCATCTCGGGCACCAGCGCCGGCGCCCTGAATGCGGCGGTGATGGCCACCGGCTACCAGCGTGGGCAGCGCGAAGGTGCGCGCCAGGCGCTCAGCGACTTCTGGCGCGACGTGAGCCGCTCGGGCTCGATCTTCTGCCCTGGCTCGGCGAGCAACACCCGCGCCTTGCACGACAGCCTGCAGCTCGACAAGCTGCCGGGTTACCAGTGGGTCAGTTCTTTCTTCCGCTCGTTCAGCCCCTACGAATTCAACCCGCTCAACCTGAACCCGCTGCGCGACGTGTTGCGCCGCCATGTCGACGAAGCAGCCTTGCAACGCAACGGGCTCAAGCTCTTCGTCACGGCGACCAGCGTCACCACCGGTCAGGCGCGCGTGTTCACCGGGCGCGAGCTGACGATCGACGCCTTGCTTGCCTCGGCCTGCCTGCCGCTGCTCTTTCAAGCGGTCGAGATCGACGGCGAGCCCTTCTGGGATGGCGGCTACACCGGCAACCCCGCGATCTACCCGCTGATCTACAACACCGAGGCGCTCGACATCCTGCTCGTGCGCATCAACCCGCTGGTGCGCGAGGGCACACCGACGCGCAGTGAAGAAATCATGGACCGCCTGAGCGAGATCACCTTCAACGCGAGCCTGATGGGCGAGATGCGCGCCATCGCGTTCGTCTCGCGGCTGGTGCGCGAAGGCAAGCTCGAACCCGGCAGGTACAAAGACCTGCGCCTGCACATGGTGGCCGATGACGAGGGCCTCGCGCCGCTGGGCGCCAACTCCAAGTTCGACACCGACCGGGCATTTCTGGAGCGCCTGTTCGAGATGGGGCGCGGCGCCGCAGACCGCTGGCTCGCCGACCACAAGGACGACATCGGGGTGCGCGCCACCATCGACGTGGAGAACGAGTTCCTGAAACCCCACCGCCTGCCGCGGCGCAAAGCGTGAACACCACGACCATGGGCGTGCCACCCCGCCCCAGCCTGGTGGCGCTCACCTGGCCGCTCTTTGCCGAGCTGGTGCTCGGCCTGGTGGTTGGCCTGGTGGGCCTGTGGCTGGCCTCGCGCATGTCGGACACCGCTTCGGGCGCATTTGCGCTGTCGAACCACGTGCAGGCGTCGTTCTTCCTGCTGTTTCGCATCATCAGCATGGGCGTGAGCGTGGTCATCACGCAAAACCTGGGGGCCGGCAACCGCGCTGGGGCCGACGAGACCGCACGCGCCTCGCTCGGTGCCAGCACCTGGCTGGGCCTGGGCGCGGGTCTCGCAGTGGCGGGGCTCGCCGGGCCCTTGTTGCGTCTCTTGAACGCGCCCGACAACGTGATGCCGCTGGCCGAGCCTTACCTGCAGGTGCTCTCGATCTCGCTCGCGCTCGACGCCTTCAACGCCAGCATGGGCGCGGTGATGCGCGCCCACATGCACACCCGCGACACGCTGCTCAACATGATTGCGATGCACAGCCTGCACCTGGCGATCTGCTGGCCGCTGATGGCAGGCCTCGGCCCGCTGCCCGCGCTGGGCCTGGCCGGGTTTGCGGTGGCAGCCGCCATCAGCCGGGCCTTCGGTGTCGCCTTCCACCTGTGGCTGTGGCGCTGGCGCTTGCAGCTCGTGCCGCAGGCCCACGACTGGTGGCGCATGCGCTGGCGGCGCCTGGGCCCGGCGCTGCACATCGGCCTGCCCGGTGCGGCCGAAAACATCGCCTACCGGCTGGCGCTGATGGTCACCGTGGCCCTGGTGGCGCGCATGGGCGCTGATGCGCTGGCGATTCACAGCTACACCATGCAGGTGATGTTTTTCATTCTCGTGTTCGGGCTCGCGGTGGGCTTTGCGAGCGAGATCCTGGTCGGCCACCTGGTGGGTGCGCGCCAGCTGCACGAGGCGCACCGCCTGGTGCGCAAGAGCCTGCGCTGGGGGCTGCTGGTGTCGACCGGCGTGTCGCTCACGGCCGCACTCACGGCACCGTGGACGCTGCAGCTCTTCACCCAAGACCCACACATCATCCAGCAGGCCACCACGCTGCTGTGGATCACGGTGCTGCTGGAACCCGGTCGCACCTTCAACCTGGTGGTGATCAACGCGCTGCGCGCCACCGGCGACGCACGCTTTCCGGTGGTGGCCGGTGCGGCGTCGATGGTGTTCGTGATGGCCGGCGGCGCCTGGCTGCTGGGTGTGGTGTTCGAGCTCGGCCTGGTCGGCGTGTGGATCGCCTACGCGGCCGACGAGTGGGTGCGCGGCTTGATCATGTGCGCCCGTTGGTGGCGCCTGGGCTGGGTGCCGGCGGCACGGGCCACGCACCGGCGGGTGACACGCCAGCGCGCCTTCCGTTCGGGCTGAGCCTGTCGAAGGGAGCCAGCGCAGTGCACGGCGCACCCTTCGACAGGCTCAGGGCGAACGGAGCCAGAAGTCAGGGCGCTCAGTCCGTTCGGCGTCAGCGCCGCCGCAGCAGCTCGAACACGCTCGCGTCGTCCATCCCCGCCAGCCCGTTCTCGCAGGCGCGCGCAAACAGCGCTGCGGCCTGTTCGCCCAGCGGCGTGTCGAAGCCCGCCTCCTGCGCCATGCCCAGCGCGAGGTGCGTGTCCTTGTTGAGCAGGCTGGTGTGGGCGCGCGGCAGGTAGTCGCCGAGCAGGGCGCGCCGCATGCGGTCACTGCCGATCCAGCTCTGGCCGCTGCTCTGCTCCATCACCGCCAGCGTGCGCGGAAGGTTCAGCCCCATGCGCTCGGCCAACGCCAGCGCTTCGGCGGCCGCGGCGAGGTTGATGCCGGCCACCAGGTTGTTGACGAGCTTGGTGCGCGCACCGTCCCCGGGGCGCTCGCTGATGTGAAACACCTTCGACGACAGCACCTCGACCAGCCTGCGGTGTTTGTCGAGCACCGCGTGCGGGCAGGCGAGCATCAGGCTCATGCTGCCGTCACGTGCACGCTCGGGGCCGCCGGACATGGGCGCGTCGAGCCAGTCGATGCCACGTTGCGCCAGGCCGTGAACCAGGCGCTCGGTGTCGGCCGGTGCGATGGTCGGGCACAACATCACCAGCGCGCCCGGCGCCAGCGAGGCCGCCGCGCCATGCGGGCCGAACAGCACCGCCTGCGTCTGCGCGGCATCGACCACCGCCACGATCACGACGTCGCTCGACGAGGCCAGGCCGGTGGCGGTGGCGCAGGCCATCGCGCCCAGGCTCACGGCTTGCGCCTCACGCTGCGAATCGATGTCGTGCACCGCCACCAGGTAGCCCTGCGACAGCAGGCGAGCCGCCATCGCACCACCCATGTTGCCCACGCCGATGATGCCGACCCGCGGAATGGGCCAAACGGCTGGAATCATGTCGGCCCCTCGGCTGTCGGGTACGCCAGCCGATCCCCCGTGGGGATAGAGCCCGGCTTGGGGCGGCCCGGCGCTCGGGCTCTTCGCGTTGTCAGCCATGGTGCCTCCATCGGCGCAGCTTACCGCTGCATGTAGCGCCGGCTCTTGGAGATCGACATCAGGATGCCC
>NZ_JADMJX010000287.1:0-5886 GCF_018780185.1 Rhizobacter sp. | reverse complement strand
CGCAGCTTACCGCTGCATGTAGCGCCGGCTCTTGGAGATCGACATCAGGATGCCCAGGCCCAGCCCGAGCGTGACCATGGCGGTGCCGCCATAGCTGATGAAGGGCAGCGGGACGCCCACCACCGGCAGGATGCCGCTCACCATGCCCATGTTGACGAAGGCATAGGTGAAGAAGCTCAACGTGATGGCGCCGGCCAGCAGGCGCGAGAACAGCGTCGGCGCTTCGGCCGCGATCATCAGGCCGCGGTAGATCAGGAAGATGAACCCGGCCAGCAGCGCCAGGCAGCCCATCAGGCCGAACTCTTCGGAGAAGGCGGCGAAGATGAAGTCGGTGGTGCGCTCGGGAATGAACTCCAGGTGCGTCTGCGTGCCCTTCATGAAGCCCTTGCCCGACATGCCACCCGAGCCGATGGCGATCATGCCCTGGATGATGTGAAAGCCCTTGCCCAGCGGGTCGGTGGTCGGGTCGAGCAGGGTGCACACGCGGTTCTTCTGGTAGTCGTGCAAGAGCGGCCAGGCCACGTCGGGCTGGCAGATGCGGTCTTCGGCCAGCACCATCGCGGTGATGGCGATCACACCCACCACCAGCACCGGCAGGATCAGCTTCCACGACAGGCCGGCGAAGAAGATCACGTAGAAACCGGCCGACAGCACCAGGATGGCGGTGCCCAGGTCGGGCTGCTTGACGATCAGGCCGACGGGAACCGCCAGCAGCAGCAATGCGATCACGAAGTCGGAGACACGCAGCTGACCCTCGCGGCGCTGGAACCACCAGGCGAGCATCAGCGGCACCGCGATCTTCAGCATCTCGCTCGGCTGCACCACCACGCCCACATTGAGCCAACGTGTCGCGCCCTTCTTGGTGATGCCGAACACGGCCACGGCAATCAGCAAGGCCACGCCCACGGCATACAGCGGCACCGCCAGGCTCATCAGCTTCTGGGGCGGAATCTGCGCCACCACGAACAGAACCCCGAGCGCCAGCAGCATGTTGCGCCCGTGGTCGACGAAGCGCGTGCCGTGGTCGTAACCGGCCGAGTACATGGTGATCAAGCCCATCACCGCCAGCAGCAGGATGGCCAGCGCGAGCGGGCCGTCGAAGCCCATGAACACCGGCTTGACCCGGTGCCACAACGACGGTTTGCCAAAAGTGGCGCTCATCGTGCTGCCCCCGCTGACGCGGCGGCCGAGGCCGCAGAAGCCGCCGGCACCACCATCGGCGCGCTCAGGCCACCGCTGCCAGGCCCGATCGCGTAGGCGCCGGCCCCCGGCAGCGGCACTGCCGACACCGCACGCGGCGTGCCGGTCGGCGCGCCCGACTTGCCTTCGCGGGTGAGCGCGATGTCTTCTTCGCTCGGATACAGGCCGAGCAGCAGGTAATCCATCACCCGGCGCGCGATCGGTGCGGCACTGGCGGCGCCGAAGCCCGCGTTCTCCACCACCACCGCGAGCGCGATCGTCGGTGCCTCGACCGGCGCAAACGCGATGTACAGGGCGTGGTCACGCTTGTGCTCTTCGAGCTTGGCCGCGTTGTACTTCTCGTTGGCACGCACGCCCACGGCCTGCGCGGTGCCGGTCTTGCCACCGCTCACATAGGGCGTGCCGGCAAACACCCGCGTGCCAGTGCCACCTTGCGTCACCTGCTGCATGCCTTGCAGGATGACCTTGACGTGCTCTGGCTTGAGCGGCAGCGGCTCGAGCGCGTCGTGCGCCACCTGCCGGCGCTCGCGCGTGACCACGTCTTCGACCTCGCGCACCAGGCGAGGCTTGTAGCGCTCGCCGCCGCTCACCAACGTCGACACCGCGCTCGCCAGCTGCAGCATGGTGAAGTTGTTGTAGCCCTGGCCGATGCCCAGCGAGATGGTTTCGCCGGCGTACCACTTCTGTTGCTCGGGCTTCTTGTAGGCACGTGCCTTCCAGGCGGTCGACGGCAGCAGGCCGGTCAGCTCGCCGTCGATGTCGATGCCGGTCTTGCGGCCGAAGCCGAAGGGTTCGAGCTGGTCGTGGATGGTGTCGACGCCCAGTTCGTTGGCGAGCGAATAGAAGTACACGTTGCTCGACAAGGCGATCGCCTTGACCATGTCGACCGGCCCGAGCCCGGAGTCGCCGTGGCTGCGGAAGGTGTGGTTGCCGAACTGGAAGGTGCCGCCGTCGTAGATCACCTGCGTGGCGCTGCGCTTGCCGGTGTTGAGCGCGGCCATGGCCATGAAAGGCTTGAAGGTGGAGCCAGGCGGATACGTTCCCCGGAGGGCCCGATTGAGCAGCGGCTTGTCGATCGACTCGTTGAGCTCGCGCCACGACTCGGAGTCGATGCCGTCGACGAAGAGGTTCGGGTCGAAGGTGGGCTTGCTGACGAAGGCGAGGACCTCGCCGTTGCGCGGGTCCATCGCCACCAGCGCACCGCGCCGGTCACCGAACAGCTCTTCGACCAGTGCCTGCAACCGGATGTCGACCGACATCACCAGCTTGTTGCCCGGCGTCGGCGGGCTGCTCTTGAGGCGGCGCACCGCGCGCCCACCGGCGCTGGTCTCGACTTCTTCGAGGCCGGTGATGCCGTGCAGGTCGGCCTCGTAGCTCTGCTCCACGCCGAGCTTGCCGATGTATTCGGTGCCACGGTAGTTGTCGAGCTGCTCTTCGGGCCAGTCTTCCATCACCGCTTTTTCGGCCTGGTTGATGCGCCCGATGTAGCCGATCAGGTGGCTGCCCACCTCGCCCAGCGGGTAGTTGCGGAACAGCCGCGCCTTGATATCGACACCGGGGAAACGAAACCGCTGCGCCGTGAAACGCGCCACTTCTTCGTCGGTGAGCTTGGTGCGGATGGGCAGCGACTCGAAGCTCTTGCTTTCTTCGAGCAGGCGCTTGAAGCGGCGGCGGTCGCGCGGGTTGACCTCGATGATGGTCTCGAGCTCGTTGATGGTGGCTTCGAGGTCGTCCACCTTCGAGGGCATGATCTCCAGCGTGTAGGCCGAGTAGTTGTTGGCCAGCACGACCCCATGGCGGTCGACGATCAGGCCGCGGTTGGGCACGATGGGCACCACCGCAATGCGGTTGTTCTCGGCCTGCGTGGCCAGCTCGTCGTGACGCACCACCTGCAGCAACACCAGCCGCGCCGCCAGCAGGCTGAAGGCGATCAACACGAAGGCCGCAGCCGCCAACAGCCGGGTGCGAAAGCGGCCCAGCTCCTGTTCGACGTTGCGAATCTCCGTCATGTCTGCCCCCCGCCGGCCGGGTACGGCCGACGACCCCCCGGGGGGGAGCCGGGCCGGCTTGGGAGCGGCCCGGCGCTCGGCCCGGTCGTGCTTGCCATCGCCTTCATAGTGGCCGATTCTGATCCGGGTCGGGCGGGCGGCGTTGCGGGGCCAGCAGCAAGAGCGACACCACCGGCCACAGCAGGCTTTCGAACAGCGGCGCGAGCATCAGCTGCCAGCCGGGCAACATGCCACCCACCGCCATGCGCACGAGCATCGCGACCGCGTGCGCCGCCACGAACAGCGGCAGGATCTGCAACGCCTGCGACAACACGCCGAACCACAGCAGACGGCGGTGGATGGTGATGGCAAAGAAGCTCAGCAGCGTGTAGGCCAGTGCGTGCTGGCCGAGCACGGCGCTGTCATGCACGTCCATCATCAGGCCGAACACGAAGGCCGCGCCGAGACCGACACGGCGCGGCTGGTGCACGTTCCAGAACACCAGCACCAGGGCCAGCAGGTCGGGCAGGTAGGCGGTGCGACCCAGCGGCACCAGGTTGAAGGCAAACGCCAGCAGCAGGGTGATCCACATGAACAGCGGGTTCACCGGCAGCAACAGCTGGTCGGAGCCACGCGGCATCATTTGCGGGGTCCTTTCTTGACGGGCTTGCTCGGCACCACCTCAGGCTCGGGCTCGGGGCGCGGTGGCATCTGGATGCCGGTGGGTTCCAGCACCAGCACATGGCGCACGCTGTCGGGCTCGGCCAGCGGTGCCAGAGCGATGCGCGCAAAGCCGGTGTCGACACGGCGGTCGACGCTCACCACCTTGGCCACCGGCACACCGGCGGGGTAGATGCCATCGACACCCGAGGTGGAGAGCAGGTCGCCCACCTGCACGTCGGCATTGCCGGCCATGAAGCGCAGCTCCAGGCCCGCACCTGCCGAGTTGCCAAACGCCGCGCTGCGCGCTTGGGTGCGCGCGTTGAGCACGGGAATCGCGGCTTCCTTGTCGGTCAGCAGCGTGACCTCGGCACTGTAGGGGTAGACACGGGTCACCTGGCCCAGCACACCGACCTCGTTGATGACCGGCGAGGCCACCACCAGGCCGTCGCGGTTGCCACGGTCGATGATGACCTTGCGCGAGTAGGGGTCGGGCGCGTCGTACAGCACCTCGGCGGTCAGCGAGCGCACCTTGAGTGCACCCCGCAACTCGAGCAGGGCACGCAGGCGGGTGTTCTCCTGCTCCAGCTGCTCGACGCGGGAGGCCCGTTCGGCCTGCTTCGCGAGCTCCAGGCGCGCCTTGCTCTCGGCCGAACGTGCGTCTTGCAGGCCCATCAGGTAGTCGGAGGCCAGCCCCCAGGCATCGACCGGGGCGCGCAGCACCCGCTCCACCGGGTTGAGCACGGTGGCCACCACCGCACGCAGCGGCTGGGTCACCTTGAAGCGGGTGTCGGCGACCATCAAGAACAGCGCCAGCGCCGAGAAAAACACCATGCGCGTGAACGCCGACGGCCCTTGGCGAAAGAAGGGCGGCGGGGTCCGGTCTAGAGTTCCCAGCGGCATGGCAGCAGTGGCCTAGAAAGCGAGCGCAGCGCGCGACACATCAAGCAACGCCCAAGGATCCGGCTTTGCCGGGCCGATGGGTGGCGCCCCTTGGGGGCAGGAGCAAAGCGACTGGGGGGCTGTCACTCCGAGGTGAAGATCGAACCAAGGCGTTCCATCCGTTCCAGCGCCATGCCACACCCGCGCACCACACAGGTCAGCGGGTCTTCGGCCACCAGCACCGGCAGGCCGGTTTCTTCGGCCAGCAGGCGATCGAGGTCGCGCAGCAGGGCGCCACCACCGGTGAGCATCATGCCGCGCTCGGCGATGTCGGCACCGAGCTCGGGTGGGGTTTGTTCGAGCGCGTTTTTCACGCTGGAGACGATCTGGTTCAGCGGGTCGGTCAGCGCTTCAAGAATCTCGTTGCTGCTGATGGTGAAACTGCGCGGCACGCCCTCGCTGAGGTTGCGGCCCTTGACTTCCATTTCCTTGACCTCGGAGCCCGGGAAGGCCGAGCCGATCTGCTTCTTGATGGCCTCGGCGGTGGGCTCGCCGATCAGCATGCCGTAGTTGCGGCGGATGTAGTTGATGATGGCTTCGTCGAATTTGTCGCCGCCGACTCGCACCGAGCCCTTGTAGACCATGCCGCCGAGGGAAATGACACCGACCTCGGTGGTGCCCCCGCCGATGTCGACCACCATCGAGCCGCTGGCCTCGCTCACCGGCAGGCCGGCGCCAATGGCCGCGGCCATCGGTTCTTCGATCAGGTAGACCTCGGAGGCACCGGCACCCAGTGCCGACTCGCGGATGGCCCGGCGCTCGACCTGGGTCGAGCCGCAAGGCACGCAGATGATGATTCGCGGGCTCGGGCGGAACATCTTCGAGTCGTGAACCATGCGGATGAACTGCTTGAGCATCTGCTCGGTGACGGTGAAGTCGGCGATCACGCCGTCTTTCATCGGCCGGATGGCTTCGATGTTGCCCGGCACCTTGCCCAGCATGGCCTTGGCTTCGGCGCCCACGGCCTGGATGGTCTTCTTGCCGTTGGGCCCGCCTTCGTGGCGGATGGCGACGACCGAGGGTTCGTCGAGCACGATGCCCTTGCCACGCACATAGATCAGCGTGTTGGCGGTGCCCAGGTCGATGGCGAGGTCGG
>NZ_JADMJX010000116.1:11367-13250 GCF_018780185.1 Rhizobacter sp. | reverse complement strand
ATCCACGGCAACAAGAGCCAGAGCGCGCGCACCAAGGCGCTGGCCGACTTCAAGGCCGGCAGCCTGCAGGTGCTGGTGGCCACCGACATCGCCGCCCGCGGCATCGACATCGACCAGTTGCCCCACGTGGTGAACTACGAGCTGCCCAACGTGCCCGAAGACTACGTGCACCGCATCGGCCGCACCGGCCGCGCGGGTGCGCTGGGTGAAGCGGTGTCGCTGGTGTGCGTGGACGAAAACGGCTTCTTGCGCGACATCGAAAAGCTCATCAAGCGCGAGATCCCAAAAGAGATCATCCCCGGCTTCGAGCCTGCACCGAACGAACGCCCCGAGCCCATCGTGCTCGGCCGCATGACCATCGGTGAAGGCGCCGGCCGTGGCGGCCACCGCGCAGGTGGTGGCGGTGGTGGCGGGCGCGGTGGCAACAGCGGCGGTGGCCGTGGTGGCCGCAACGACTCGCGCGGCAACGATTCACGCCCGGCGCCGCGTGCGCCGTCGCGTGATGGCCAGGCTCCCGCGCGCGCCGCACAACCCGCCGCACGACCCCAGGGCCCACGCCCTGAGCCGCGCCGCGATGGCGGCAAGCCGATGCCACGTTTGACCACGCCGAAGCGCTGAGTACAGTGGCCCGCATGGCCGCTGAATCAACACCCTCTCGCGTCGCCCTGCTGGCGGGCAGCACCGGCCTCATCGGCCGGGCGCTGCTGCCCTTGCTGCTGGCCTCCCCGCGCTACACGCAGGTGCACGCATTGCTGCGCCGCCCTGCGCTGGCGGAGCAGGCCAAGCTGCAGGTGCATGTGGTCGACTTCCAGGCCCTGCCGAGCTTGCCGCCTGTCGACGACGTGTTCATCACGCTGGGCACGACGATCAAGGTCGCCGGCTCGCAGGCAGCCTTCAGGCAGGTCGATTTCGATGCCGTGGTGAACACCGCGCGCGCCGCCAAGGCCGCAGGCGCCACCCGGCTGGCGGTGGTGTCGGCCCTGGGGGCAGACGCGAACTCGCGTGTCTTCTACAACCGCGTCAAAGGCGAGATGCAAAACGCGGTGGGCGCCCTCGGCTACAGCTCGGTCGTCATCGTGCAACCGTCGCTCTTGCTGGGCGACCGCAGCACACTCGGCCAACCGGTGCGACCCGGTGAGGTGTGGGGTGGCCGACTGCTCAGTTGGTTGCCCAAGAGCGTGCGCCCCATTGCCGACACCCAGGTGGCCCAGGCGCTGTTGCGCGCCCTGGCCGACCCGAAACCCGGCGTCACCGTGCTGCGTTCCGGCGACCTGTACTGACCCCGCCGACTGTCACGAAATGTTTCGCCAGGCGGCTGAAAAGCCCCTGTCGCTTGCAGGTTGTCGCGCTTCAAGGGGCTCCTGCGCTAAAACCGTGTACCTTCGGCAAAACCGTGGAGAAAGTCACATGAACACCCCTTGGCACACCGCTTGGCAAGGCCCCGACGTTGTCGTGTTTCGCAACGACGTGGAGGTCGATCGTTTTGTCGCCGCTCAGATCGAGCGCGTGATCTTTGTGCACCGTGGCATGGGCGACAAACCCGGCGACCTGCTGTTCGCCGTGGTCGAGCTGCCCGACGAACACATCTTGCTGCCCGCCGACACCGGCTTTGCCGGCCGCGTGAACTTCGAGCGCCTGAGCTTCTGGGCCGAGAAGCAATGCATCTACTGGGTGCCGGAGCACAAGGCCTCGCTGCCGACCCGTTTGCGCCGCAGCCTGTGGCTGCTGCGCCCGGGCACGCCGTCGTACACACGCCTGCCGCGCGCCGAGCTGGCACCACGCATCGAGCAGTGGCCACTCGAAGGGCCGCAGACCTGGGAGCAGCGCAAGTGGATGCGCATTGCGATGGGCCGCCCCTTCGCGGGCCTGAGCCCCATCGTCAC
>NZ_JADMJX010000116.1:0-11267 GCF_018780185.1 Rhizobacter sp. | reverse complement strand
AAACGCTCAGGCAGCCGAAGCAGCCTTCTTCGCAGCCTTGGCCTTCTTGACCTTGGCCTTCTTCTCAGCCTTGGCAGCAGCGGGCTTGGCTTCCTTGGCAGCCGGGGCGGCAGCAGGAGCCGAAGCGGCTTGGGCGAAAGCGCCCATCGAGAAGGTGACGGCGATCAGCGCGGCGATGATTTTGTTCATGGTGATGTCCTTTGCAAAGGGTTAAGAGCTACTTGCTCCCCAGCCACAACGCCGCCTTCAGAGACCCGGTTGACCGTGCTTCGAGAAATAGTCGGCGAGCAGCGGATGGGCCCGCACCTCGTCGAGGCGCAGCACCGGCGTCACGCAGCAATCGACATCCGCAAAGCGCTCGACCCAATGCGCCAGCGGCTGCGTCTTGAAGATGAAGCCAAGCTGAGTGCGCAAGGCCATCGACTCGTCACCACCCACCACCAGGCCCAGCGACCAATGCCGATCGGCCCAGTCGGGCCGGCCCACCACCTCACACACACGGCGCCAGAACGGCAGCTCCAGCGCACCCACCGCGAGATAGCGATCATCGGCGGTGGCGTACACGCCGTAACACGGTGCACCACCCGAGAGCAGATCGCGGCCCTGCGGCGGCGCGCGCCCGGTCTGCGCCACCACCACGCCCACCATCACCTGGTGGCGAAGCACCTCGTGCGTCATCGAGATGTCGACAAAACAGCCCGTGCCCGTGCGCTGTGCGCCCAGCAGGCCGGCGAGGATGCCCGACACCGCCGCCTGGCTGCCACCCAACAAGTCACCGATCTGGAAGTTGGGCGTGATCACCTCGCCGTTCACGGTGGCGAGTTGTTCCAGCACGCCACTCATGGCGATGTAGTTGATGTCGTGCCCCGCGCGGTGTGCCCACGGGCTGTGCTGGCCGTAACCGCTGATCGCACACATCACCAGCCGCGGGTAGCGTGCGTGCAGTGCGTCCCAGCCCAGGCCCAGGCGCTGCATCACGCCGGGGCGAAAGCCTTCGACCAGCACATCGGCCGTTTGCAGCAGCACATGCAGCTCGGCCTGGCCTTGGGGTGTGCGCAGGTCGAGGGTGCGCAATTGCTTGCCCTCGTTGAGCTCCCGAAACATCAGCCCGGGTTGCCCGCTCGTCTGCTCTTGCGGCGTGCGCCAGAAATAGCGCGAGGCATCGTCCTGGCCTTGTTCGGCGGGGCCTTCGATCTTGATGACCTCGGCGCCCAGCTCCACCAGTCGCAAAGTGGCCAGTGGGCCCGGCAACAGGCGCGACAGGTCGACGACACGAATGCCCTGCAGCGGGCCCGCGCCGGGCTCAGTCAAACCGTCGCTCCCGCAACCACTTGGTGGTGACCCATTTTTCACCGGCCAGCACCGGTGCGCCGCCGTGCAAGGTGCGGGTCATGGGGTGTGGGCGGTCGTAGCTGAAGAAGACCCCATTGCCCTTGACCGGCGCCACCTCGAGCTTGACGTCGGGGAAGGTGGTGGCACCGCCGCCCTCGGGGGTGTTGAGGTAGATCACCACGGTGCCCACACGTTGGCCGCCGCGCTTGAGGATGGTGGGCGTGCCGGCTTGTGCGGGGTCGAAGTAGTCGTAGTGGGGCTTGTACTCGGCACCGGGTCGGTAGCGCAGCACCTGCAGGCCTTCACCGTTTTCAACCGGCCAGCCGAGCAAGGCGCCGATGCGTGTTTCGATGCGCGCGCACAGCGCGTTTTCACCTCGGCCGAAGAACATGCCGTCGCTGGTGCGTGCGGTGTTGACCTCGCTCGCGCCGGTGCTGGTGACCACCGTCTCGGAGCGCACCAGGCGGGCACGTGCCAGCTCGATCATGTCGTCGCACTCCTGGTGCGACAGCAGGTTGCCGAAGACGATGACGCGCGGGTTGCGCAGGCTCACCACGATCTTGACCTCGTGGCCATTGACCATCAGCGAGTTGGGCGCACCGGTGAGGTCGGGTTCTGGCACCGGCACGGGCGCGGGCAGGCCGTTGGCTTGCGCGTGCTCTTTCAGAAAGCCCGACAGGGTGTCTTCGAGCGCAGCCAGGGCCACGTCTTCGGCCCACCCGCTGGCCATCATCGATTTCAATACTTCGTCGGGCGGGCGACCTGCCTTGGCCTGGTCGATGATCCATTGACGAAGTTCGGGTGTGACGTGTTGCTCAGCCATGCCGGAGATTCTGCCGGATCAGCCCTCGATCCGGCGACGAAAGACCAGTCGATCAGCTTGAGATACCGAGGGCTCGAAACGGTAGCCCTCGGCCTTGAACTTCAACAACCCCTCGGGGCTGTCGAGCCGGTGGTCGATGGCGTGGCGCAGCATCATGCCGCGGGCACGTTTGGCGAAGAAGCTGATCACCTTGTAGCCACCGCCCTTCCAGTCTTCGAACACGCAGTCGATCACGCGCGCCTTCAGGCCCTGGCCTTGCACCGCACGAAAGTACTCTTGCGATGCGAGGTTGACGACGATCGGGCTCGGCCCCTTGAGTTGGCGATGGAGCTGGCGCACCAGCGTGTCGCCCCAGAACTCGTAGAGGTTCCTGCCACGCGCCGTGGCCAAGGCGGTGCCCATCTCGAGGCGGTAGGGCTGCATGCGGTCGAGCGGGCGCAGCAGGCCGTACAAGCCACTCAGGATCGACACGTGCTCCTGCGCCCAGGCGAGGTCGCCCTCGCCCAGCGTGGCGGCCTGCAGGCCATCGTAGACGTCGCCGTTGAAGGCGAGCACCGCGGCCTTGCTGTTGTGCGAGGTGAAGCGCGGCGACCAGTCGGCATAGCGTGCGACGTTCAGCTCGGCCAGCGCGGGCGAGAGGTTCATCAGCTGCGCGATGTCGTCGGCGGTCTTCGGTCGCAGCGTCTCGATCAGCTCGGCCGATTGCGCCAGAAAGCGCGGCCGGGTGGTGGCAAGCGGCGCGTCGGCGCGCTCGTAATCAAGGGTTTTTGCGGGGGAGATGAGGAAGTGCATGCCCCGATTTTCGACCACCCGTGCAATAGCACGGCGAACTGTGCAATCCGTCTCTTGTGCGCAGTGTCACGTTAGACAGAATCGGTTACCACATACCGCCCCATCCAACACCAGCCATGCGCAACAACCACTTCGCTTCCTGGCTCGGACAGCTGCTCCTGGGCTTTGCCATGTTTCTCGGTGGCATCGAGGTCGCTCGCATCACTTGGAGCACGTGGTGGGAGATGGCCGCGGGTGGTGTCGTGGGTTCGGCGCTGGGGGTGGCCCTGATGGCCTATGCGGAACATCGCGAACGCCCGATGCGCATGCTGCGCAAGGCGCGGCGCTCGCTGAGCTTCCCGACGCAGTGGGCGGTGAAGTTCGACAAGAGCGTGCCGCATGGCGGTGTGATCCCGGTGGCGGTGATCCGCTCCGACGGGGTGCGCTTCGTGATCGACATCCAGGGCTTCAACGATGCCGGCTGGAACGACCTGATCGAGGGTGAGTCGATGCTCATCGGCCCGCATGGCAAGAAGTTCAAGCACGACCCGGTGGCGCCGCTGATGCAGGCGGCCGATGCCTGGGGCGCCACGCCGATTCTCTGGTTGCCCGAAGCCAAGCACCCACGCAACCTGCGCCAAGAAGGCTGCAAGCTGATCGTGGTGCTGGGTGGTGCGCGCGAACTCAAGCACGTGCTGCGCGGCGCAGAGATCGTGCCCCGGCGTGATGCCACGCTGGAGATGACCATGCCACCGCAGACCGCACGCAAGGCGCGCAAGGCCAACTCAGTGGCCCCGGCCGAGATGGCCTGAGCGCGGCGGTTTACTTCTTCGCGTCTTCGACCGCGTCTTTCACCTTGTCGCCGGCTTTTTCGATCTTGTCACCGGCCTTCTGGGCCGCGTTGTCGACCGACTTGCCGGCACGTTCGGCCGGGCCTTCAGCAGGCTGGCAGGCCGCCATGGCCAGTGAGCATGCGGCAATGAAGGCGTAGCTGAATGTCTTGATGTTCATGGTGGACTCCTCTGTGTAGGTTTCTGTGGTCAGACAGATGCGGTGAATCCGCTGACTTGAACTGTAAGAATTGCGGCCCGCGCTGTCGTTCGGCGCGCAACGCGTTCGGCTGTCAGCCAACGCCTACAGAAGGGTCTTTCACTTGAAATCGCGGCTGCGATTGGCCAGCCCGTGCAGCAGGTGCGAGTGGTCGATCACCCTGACGGCCACCAGGTGCATCACTGCGAACTGCCCATCACCCTGGCGCTGCCACTGCCCATACACCGTGAGCAGGCTGGCCGCGAGCAAGGGCTTGCGCTGCGCTTCGACCACCTTGGGCCAGACGATGATGTTGATCGCACCGGTGTCGTCTTCCAACGTGACGAACATCGTGCCCTTGGCCGTGGGCGGGCGCTGGCGGTGGGTAACCAGGCCGCTCACCCGCGCCAGCCGGCCGTCCGGGTAGTCGCGCAGCGCAGCGGCGGTCTGCACCTTGAAGGCATTCAGCTGCTCGCGCAGCAAGGCGAGCGGGTGGCGCTTGAGCGTGAGGCCGAGCGAGCGGTAGTCCGCCATCATGTTCTCGACTTCGGCCGGCTCGGCCAGCGCCGCCGGCGCTTCATGCACGCGGGTGGCGCGCAGCAAGGCGGTGGGGCGTGTGTCGATGCCGGCCACCGCCCAGGCCGCCTGGTGACGGTGGCCGCTCAAGGCCTGCAAGGCATCGGCCTCGGCCAGCGCCTTCAGGTCGTGGGCATTCAGCTCGGCGCGGCGGGCCAGGTCTTCGGCGCTGGTGAAGGCACCACCCTGCCCGCGCGCGTTGACGATGCGTTCGCCCGCGTCATGCGACAGGCCTGACACCTGGTGCAGACCCAGCCGCACTGGCTGCAACGGTGCATGCACCGCGCCGCCGCCGGGCCCGCGCGGGCCTTCGAGGGTGGACTCCCAATCGCTCACCTGCACATCGACCGCCCTCACCTCGACCCCATGCGCCCGCGCATCGCGCACCAGCTGGGCCGGTGCATAAAAGCCCATCGGCTGGCTGTTGAGCAGGCCGGCGAGGAAGGCATCGGGGTGGTGGCGCTTGAGCCAGCTGCTGTCGTAGGCCAGCAGCGCAAAACCGGCGGCGTGGCTCTCAGGGAAGCCGTATTCACCGAAGCCCTGGATCTGCTTGAAGATGCGCTCGGCATAGTCTTCGTCGTAGCCCTTGGCCACCATGCGCCCGACCAGTTTTTCGTGGAAGGGGCCGAGGCCACCCTTCCTCTTCCAGGCGGCCATGGCGCGGCGCAGCTGGTCGGCCTCGCCGGGAGTGAAGTCGGCCGCGATCATCGCGATCTGCATCACCTGCTCTTGAAAGATCGGCACGCCCTTGGTTCGCTGCAGCGCGGGTTTCAGCTCGCCGGGGTAGTCGATCTCGTCGTCATGCAGCTTGCGGTTCTTCAGGTAGGGGTGGACCATGCCGCCCTGGATGGGGCCAGGCCGCACGATCGCCACCTGCACCACCAGGTCGTAGTAACAACGTGGCTGCAGGCGCGGCAGCATGCTCATCTGGGCACGGCTCTCGACCTGGAACACCCCCACGGTGTCAGCGGCGCAGAGCATGTCGTAGGTGGGGGTGTCGCCGTCGGGCACGTTTTGCAGCTCGAACCCGCGGCCGAGCTTGTGGCTCACGAACGCGAGCGAGCGCTTCAAGGCGCTCAGCATGCCCAACGCGAGGATGTCGACCTTCATCAGGCCCAGCGATTCGAGATCGACCTTCTCCCACTGGATGACGCTGCGGTCTTCCATGGCGGCGTTTTCCACCGGCACCAGCTGCGAGAGTTGATCGCGTGCGATCACGAAGCCGCCGGGGTGCTGGCTCAGGTGGCGTGGAAAGCCGATGAGCTGGCGCGTGAGTTCCATCCACAGCCGTGACAGCGGGGCCTGCGGGTCGAAGCCATGCTCGCGCAGGCGATCGGCATTGCCGCTCACGTCGTCGAACCACTGCAGGCTCTTCGACACCGCTTCGATGCGCTGCAGGTCGATGCCCAGCGCGCGCCCCACGTCGCGCAGCGCCGAACGCGGCCGGTAGCAGATGACGACCGCCGTGAGCGCGGCACGGTGGCGACCGTACTTCTTGTAGATGTACTGGATGACTTCTTCGCGACGCTGGTGTTCGAAGTCGACGTCGATGTCGGGCGGCTCGTTGCGCTCGGCGCTGATGAAGCGCTCGAACAGCAGCGTGGCGCGGCCGGGGTCGATCTCGGTCACGCCCAGGCAGTAGCAGACGGCCGAGTTGGCGGCGCTGCCTCGGCCCTGGCACAGGATGTCTTGCGCGCGTGCCCAGCGCACGATGTCGGCCACGGTGAGAAAGTAACGCTCGTAGTCGAGCTGCTGGATGAGCGCGAGCTCGTGCTCGATCTGCTCCCGCACCTTGTCGGGCAAGCCGTCTTTGAAACGCCGCGGGACCCCTTCGTAGGTGAGCTTGCGCAGCTGGCTGGTGGGTGTCTCGCCGGGGGGCACGGTCTCTTGCGGGTATTCGTACTTCAGCTCACCGAGCGAGAAAGTGCAGCTCCTGGCCAGCTCGGTTGTTTTCTCCAGCCATTCAGGGCGGTACAGGGCGGCGAGCCGCGCACGCGAGCGCAGGCGGGCCTCGGTGTTGGGTTCGAGCTGCCAACCGCACTGGGCGATGGGCAGCCCAAGGCGTGTGGCCGTCAGCACGTCTTGCAAGGGCTTGCGCGAGCGCACGTGCATCAGCACGCCGCCGGCCGCGACAATGGGCAGGCCGGTGGCCCGGGCCACGGTTTGCACGGTGTCGCGCAGGGCCTCGTCGCCCGGGAGGTTGTGCAACTCGAGCGCGATGACAGCACGCTCCTGGAACCAGGTCTTCAGCCACTGCGCATGGGCCAGCACCTCAGCGGCCGGCTGCGCCGCGCACGGCACCAGCAAGGCCAGGCAACCGGGTAACCCCGTGAGCGTGGGGGCATCGGGGATCTTGCCCTCTACATCACCCGGGTGGGCCAGGTAGTGGCCCTTGTCAGCGCGCTTGCGTGCGGCCGTGATCCAGTGCGAGAGGTTGCCGTAGCCGCGCCGCGTTTGTGCCAGCAACACGAGCCGCGCATGAGGCTCGCCACTGCCGGGTTGATGAAGGCGGATCTCGCTGCCGATGACCAGGTGGAACTCGCGTTCCTTGGCTTCGTTGTGCGCCCGCACCACGCCGGCCAGCGAGCACTCGTCGGTGATGGCCAAGGCGGCGTACCTCAGTTGCTGCGCACGTGCGACCAGCTCCTCGGGGTGGGACGCGCCCTTCAAGAAACTGAAGTTGCTGAGGCAGTGCAGCTCGGCATAAGGCGGGAGCGGATGGTGGCGCGGTGGCATGGTGCGGATGCGACCCCACGGTGGCGAAGAGCGCCCGCGCGGTCATGCCGCAGCGGGCGCCCTCATCAGGCTTGGCACAGGCACCAGGTACTGCGCCACCGGCATGCTCACCCGCGGGGGTTGTTGGGGGTACTCGGCGTCTTCGTCGTCGGTGACAGATCGATATGAACCCGCCCCGGTCGACTTCTTGCCCAAGACATCGACCCCCGCGAGTGCATCGAGCGGGCTGCGCACACCCCCGCCGCCGACCTTCAACACATGGGTGTAGATCATGGTGGTGCTCACATCGGAGTGGCCCAGCAGCTCTTGCACGGTGCGGATGTCGTAGCCGCTTTGCAACAAGTGGGTGGCAAACGAATGGCGCAGCGTGTGCGGCGTGGCGGGCTTGACGATGCCGGCCTGCGCCAGCGCCTTCTTGAACGCGCGCTGGAAGGTCTGCTCCAGCGCATGGTGGCGACGCTCGGTGGGTTGGTCGGCGCGCGGGTCGAAGGCCAGCCGGTTCTGCGGAAAGACCCAGAACCAGGCCCAGGAGGCGCCAGCATGGGGGTACTTGCGAGCGAGGGCATGCGGCATGTAAACCCCGGCACGGGCGGCCGCCCGGTCAGCGCCCCAGAGCCGCTTGGCCTGCGCCATCTGATCGCGCAAGGCCACGACGAGCGATGCCGGCAGCATCACCACCCGGTCCTTGGCACCCTTGCCTTCTCGCACGACGATGGCGCGGCGCGCGAAGTCGACGTCTTTCACCCGCAGGCGCACGCCCTCCAGGATGCGCATGCCGGTGCCGTAAAGCAGCTGGCCCATCAGCCGGTGTTCGTCGGGCAGGTGGCGAAGCACCTGAACCACTTCATCGTGCGTGAGCACGACCGGCAAACGCACACGCTCCTTGGGGCGACCGATTTCGGTCATCCACGGAATGTCTTGGCCCAGCACCTTTTGATAGAGGAACAGCAAGGCCGACAAGGCCTGCTTGTGGGTGGCCGGCGCGACTTCGCGTTCATTGGCCAGCCAGGACAGGAAACTCTCCACCTCGGGACCAGACATCTCGGCTGGGTGGCGCATGCCGTGGAAACGGATGAACGCGTCGACCCAGTACACATAGGCTTGCTCGGTGCGAATGCTGTAGTGCTGGTAGCGGACGCGCTCACGCAGCTGGTCGAGCAGGCGGGGCGGCTGCTGAGGTGGCAGATCATCAAAACCCGGATCCATGGCTGGCCCTCGATGTACTGTTGTTTTATACAGTATATTGGCTTTTCAGGCCACCGGCCAATGCTCCGGGGCCCATGTCACCAACACCCCAGGGAGAGCAGTCATGCCCCAAGCATGCGAGCGGACTCGTGTCATCAAGAAGTTCTCGGCTACACAACCCGGCGCCCTCAAACTGGCGCGCCGATACGGAAAAGCGCTGGTGTGCGTGAGGTATCGGCAAAGCCTGGATGGCTTGATGCGTTACACCACCGTCGAGTTGCTGGTAGAACAGACCCCCACCCGCATGAAGAACCCGGACACCGAAATCGTGCAAGTCAAACTCAGCGGCGGCGAGGTCGAACTCCGGGAGCGCATTCTGTCAAGCGGCGGACAATGGGATCCCCGGATGCACGTCTGGCACCTGACCCGAGGCCATGCCAAAAGGCTGAGGCTCATAAAGCGGTTGATTGGAAAATGACTGCATCCAGAATCCAGCATCACCCATTTCTTGCCGCATGCAGAAACATCTGCCTGTGGGCGGATTGAGGGTGTGATGTCGATATCACGTTAGACCTCAGGAGACGCACATGCAAAGCTGGTGGGAACTTGGGGAGTGGAGCGGGCAGCGCGGGCCTGAGCTCGCGCTTTACCAAATCACTTGTCCGTTCTGTGAAGAACGGGGCAACTTCACGGTCGCCCATCACGCTGAGAAGAAGAAGCCCAATGGGCAAAAGGTACTGAACTTCGACACCCTGGAATGTGGGAACTGTCGGGGCTATGTCATGTGCTTGTGGTCAAGCAGCCGCGACCTTCACGCCTATCGCGTATTGCCATGGCCGTTGAAGCACGAGAAGCACCCTGAACACTGGCCCGAAGCGGTGGGGCGATTTTGGTTGCAGGCAAAGCGCAGCATTTCGTCCGAGAACTGGGATGCAACTGCCGTCATGGCTCGGAGTGCGATGCAGGTCGCCCTTAGAGAGAAAGGCGCCCAAGGCGCCAATCTGAAACAGGAGATCGAAGACCTGGCGAAAAAGGGCCTTCTACCCCCTCTCATGAAAGAGTGGTCCGATACGCTTCGCGAGCTGGGCAACGATTCCGCGCATCCAACGCCCGGCCAAGCGGCCACGAGTTCTCGAGACGCTCAAGACATCGTCCGCTATCTCGACTTCCTTCTTGAGTACCTCTATGACCTACCTAAGCAAATTGCGGAGTACCGCGCTCGCGATACTGGGAAGCCCTGAGGTCTAACCCTTCAATCGAGAGGACTTGCCCCGGCAAGCCGGGTCAAGCCTCTCATCTCAAACGTTAGGCGGCACAAAGACCCTTTCGCGCTTCGCTTCACATGTACCAAAGGGAGAGCCTCATGGTTGCTATCGGAAGATCGCGAAGCTTCGAAAGCTTGAGAACGATACAAGATTCGATTCTGATAAGTCGATGCACCAACGATGCCAAAGACCTGAGAAGGAAGCTACTCGAATGAATGCAAACTCTAGTCCCATGCCCTCTACACGTTCGTTTGGCCTATGAAGTTTCAACGCATTGAGTTCTCGTGGCGTGCAGCCTTTGTCGGGCTGTACCTCACCCCAGAGCGAGACAAACTTTGGGTAACCATCCTTCCCTTCTTCCCTCTCTATTTCAAGAAAGTCTAGGTGTGCAGCAGCCGGTGCCGCCTAACCCTTCCATCGAGAGGGACGTCCAAGGGCTATCGCCCTTGGCCGCCCCTCATGTCAAACGTTAGGCGTCATGGAATTCGTCGAACACATCGAGCGCGCGTGGGGTTGGACCGGCATCAAGCCTGTCAAAGTCGTTGGAGAAAACGACTTCGGAAACCTTATGGTCCGCGATGAGCAGGGTCAGTACTGGCGCATCTGTCCAGAAGAGTTGTTTTGCGAGGTCATCGCGACAGATCGAACGGCCCTCGACACTCTGATCAACGACGAAGAGTTTCAGCGAGACTGGAAAATGTCCGCGCTTGTCGAAGAAGCACAAGCCAAAGTAGGTCCCCTCGACGCTGACCGAAAGTACTGCCTAAAGATTCCGGGTTTGCTAGGCGGCGAGTACGGGGGCAACAATCTGGCGTCAATTTCACTGAGCGAGCTGATTCAAGCGTCAGGAGATTTCGCTTTTCAAATCAAAGACCTGCCCGATGGGGCGCAGGTCAGGTTTCAGTTCACCGAATGACGCCTAACCCTTCCATCGAGAGGGACGTCCAAGAGCTATCGCTCTTGGCCGCCCCTCATGTCAAACGTTGGGCGTCTTAGAGTTGGTCGCTAGGCCGTTACAGCCACCGCATTGAAGTTTGCAGTCCAGCACTCCACAAACTTTCCATTCGCGACGCGCAGTACATCGACGCCAACTTTCGCGAAGTCGGTCAAGGAGCGATCTGAGGTCCTAGCCCTACCCTTCGCCCGCCAGTACGCCAGAACAGTCGAGCCGCTCACAAGCGGCCCATCTTGTAGGTTGTAGGTCATCTCGTCGTTGCGTGAGCGCGTGGCGTCCACCCAGGCACGCACGGCTCTCGAATCACGCCGCTCGACTTGGGGGTCACAAGAGTCTGCGTCTAGGTGAACAATGAAGTCGTCCCCAATAATCTGGTCCGAGAGTTCAAGTTCGCCGTTCCACATCCGTACCCACTGCGAGTACAAAGCCATGTTCTCGGTTGTTTGCGTTTCCAGTGCCATGTTTCTCTCCTTGAACCAAAGAGCCTACGTGGCCTCTACTGCCAGCGTTGTGTCAGCAGCCCTGTGCAAACAGACGCCCAACCCTTCCATCGAGAGGGACGTCCAAGGGCTATCGCCCTTGGCCGCCCCTCATG
>NZ_JADMJX010000198.1 GCF_018780185.1 Rhizobacter sp. | reverse complement strand
GACAGCGGCTGGAACACCGTGGCGCCGCCGTGCTTGCCCTTCAGGCGCTCATAACACTCGATGCCGCGGTCGGTGGCGTAGCCCGTTTCGCATTCTTCGATCAGGGTCTTCACGCCGTTGATGCCGCCCTTGGCATTGACGAGCTTCAGGTAGTCGGCAAACCCGTTGGCGAAGGGCACGCCATTGGGTGCGTAGGCGCCGGTGCGGTACACCAGCGAAGGAAAGAACTGCTCCTTCGCCTGGGCCCAGGCCGCGCTCGATGCGGCCAGGCCCACGGCAACGATTGCAGTGGCCATCGTCAGGGACTTCATCTTCATGTCTGCCTCCAGGGGGGTGAAACGCACTGTCTGCCAGTGCTAGTGTGGAAACGGCCACAGCCGCAACTTCTCTTTGCCGATCGACCACAAGCGCGCCAGGCCGTGCGGCTCAACGATGAGAAAGAAAACGATCAGCGCACCGAAGATCATCGATTCGAGGTGGGCCGCGAGCGCGGTCGACATCGGGATGCCCAGCCACGCAGGGGCCTGGTTCAGCAGCAGGGGCAAGATCACGATGAAGGCCGCGCCGAAGAAGCTGCCCATGATCGAACCCAGGCCGCCGATGATCACCATGAACAAGAGCTGGAACGAGCGGTCGATGGAAAACGCCGCCGACTCCCAGCCGCCCAGGTGCACGAAGCCCCACAACGCGCCGGCCACGCCGACGATGAAGGAGCTCACCGCAAACGCCGTCAGCTTGGCGTACATCGGGCGGATGCCGATCACCGCGGCGGCCACGTCCATGTCGCGAATGGCCATCCACTCGCGGCCGATGTGGCTGCGCACCAGGTTCTTGGCCATCAGCGCGAACACCACCACGAAGCCCAGGCAGAACAGGTACTTGGCCGCCGGTGTGTCCAGGGCGAAGCCGAACACCTGCAGGTTCGACACCGACACCGCGCCCGAGGCCGAGTCGTTGGTGAACCACTTGATGCGAAGAAAGGCCCAGTCGGTGAAGAACTGCGCCGCGAGCGTGGCCACCGCGAGGTAGAGGCCCTTGATGCGCAGGCTGGGGATGCCGAACAGCACGCCCACCACGGTGGAGCACAAGCCGCCGAGCAGCAGCGACAGGATCAGCGGCATGCCCTCGATGCGCACCTGGAAGTTGTAGGCCGCGTATGCACCGACTGCCATGAAGGCCCCGGTGCCGAGCGAGATCTGCCCGCAATAGCCGACCAGGATGTTCAGGCCCAGGGCCGCCAGCGACAGGATCAGGAACGGGATCAGGATCGCGCGCACCAGGTACTCGTCGGCCCACAGCGGCACGGCGATGAAGGCGGCGAGCAGCAGCGCGATGATGAGCACCCGGTCTTGCAGGATCGGGAAGATCTGCAGGTCAGCGCGGTAGCTGGTCTTGAACTGGCCGTTTTCTCTGTACAGCATGGTTAGGCCCTGATCTCGTTCGCCCTGAGCCTGTCGAAGGGCCTGGTGCCGGTTCGCATGGGCTTCGACAGGCTCAGCCCGAACGGTGCTTGGGGTGAGTTGCTCATACCCGGTCGATGATCTTTTCGCCGAACAAGCCTTGTGGCCTGATCAACAAGAACACAAGCGCCAACACATACGCAAACCAGATCTCGATGCCACCCCCGAGCATCGGCCCGATGTACAGCTCCGAGAGCTTCTCGCCCACGCCGATGATCAGCCCGCCGATGATGGCGCCGGGCACC
>NZ_JADMJX010000179.1 GCF_018780185.1 Rhizobacter sp. | reverse complement strand
TCGCGCGCCTGCTGCTGCCGCACCCGGTCGATGTACTGCTCGCTGCGGGTCAGCTGCTCGGCCATGATGGCGTTGTTCTGGCCCATCACGTCGATCGCCTTGGCGCGGAAGGTGTCCATCGCGTCCATGGCCTTGAAGGTCTGGTCGAACATCTCCTTGATCTTGTCGATGCCGATCATCGGGTTGCTGGCGAACTGCGCAGTGGCGTCGACGTGGGCGTTGAGCTGTTTGCCGGTCTCGGTGATCAGGTTACCGATGGTGGCGTTGACGCCTTGCAGCATCTCCATCACCTGGATCTGGTTGCCGGTGGCGCGCGCCACCGTCTGCGCCACGGCCAGCGCGCTCATGCCGGTGGTGGCCACGCGGCTGCAGCCGTTCATCATCTCGCGACCGGTTTTCTTGAGCACGTCGAGCGCGAGGTAGCCGTTCACGCACACCGCCTGCTGGGTCAGGATGTCGGCCAGGTTCTGTCGCGCGTAGAAGAGCACCTCTTGCTGCAGTGCCTGGGCACGCTGCGGGTCGGTGGCTTGCAGCGCGTTCACACGCTCGGCCAGCCTGGTGTCGAGCGTGGTGGCGAAGTGGGCGGCGGCGGCGAGCTGCTGCATCGACTCCCACAGCTTGGTGCGGGTGGCCTCGATGTCGACGATGTCTTTTTGCACGTCGTCACGCGCGGCGTAGAGCTGGCTCATCGACTTCTGCAGCTGCGAGCCCGCGCTCTCGAACTTGCGGAAGTAGGCCTTGAGCTTGTTGCCGAACGGGATGATGCCGAGGATCTTGTTCGGCGCCAGCAGATCGCCCTCGTTGCCGGGGTTGAGCTTGTCGAGCTGGCCGCGAATTTCGCCAATCGCCTTGTAGGCCGCGGTCTCTTCGGCGCCGATGAAGTTGCGCTGCAAGAAGCGGCCCTGCATCAGACCGGCGGCGTTGGAGATCTCTTCGCGGCCGAGTGCAAACGCGCTGTCGAGCTTGTTCTTGAAGGCGCTGCTGTGCACGTCTTCGCTCATCAGCGCGTCGATGAAGCGGGTGACTTGGTCGTCGACCGCGCTGGCGGTGGCCGGCTTCAAGGGCACGGCGGTGCGCGTGGCCTCGGCCGGCACCGGGGTGATGACTTCCGGCGGGGTGAGCTGGAAGTTGGGTGTGAGGGGGGTGGCGACGGTCGGGGTGTCGTCAAAGTTTGGCATGCGGGGCCTCCGTGGGAGATGGGGTGTCGGGTGCTTGCAGCAACGCGTGGTTGCCGAATTTGTCGTGCAAGAAGCGCGAGTGCACAAGGAAGGCATGCGCATCTTGCCCGGCCAGGTCGTCGGCCAGTTGTTTGACCTTGCCCTCGAGCTCGACCAGCGTGTCGCGAAAGATCTCTTGCGCTGTCTTGCCGTCATGCAGCACACGCGTGCTGGCGTATTGCGCGGGGATGGAGAGGTAGGCCTTCAGCGCATCGGGCAGGTAGGAGATGGCGATGTGCCGCGCGTGAAAGCCTTCTTGCAGCGACAGCGCACCCTTGCTGCGCTCCCATTGGGCGAGCAGGCTTTCCAACGCCCTGCACAGCTCCAGCGCCTTGGCTTGCAGGCTGGCGGGCAGGCGGTTCTCGGGGTTGTATTCGACCAGGCCGCGCACGCCGCTGAGCGCGCGGCTCATGGCCTCGCGGGCGTCGCCTTCGTCGCTGAATTCGAGGGCGTCTTCCCACATCGGGCCGGCGAGCTTGGGGAAGCCGAGCCACATGCC
>NZ_JADMJX010000078.1 GCF_018780185.1 Rhizobacter sp. | reverse complement strand
AGCACCGGCTGGCTGCGCGAGTCGCGGCTGCCTTCGAACAACGGCGCACGCGCCGCACCCAGCAGCACGCCACCCGACCAGCCCGGGGGCGGCCCGACCCAGCCGGGCGGTGGGCCGTCCTGGGCCAGCGTGTGGGTTGAAGACAGGGCCAGCCACGCGAATGCGAGCAGCTGAGCGCGCGAGGGAGCAAAGGTGTGGTTCACGTGAGGTGATGGAAGTGTCGAAACAAGCCATCACTCTAGGAACGCGACTCTCGCCGCGCCGGGGCAAGACCGCGAACGGCGTCAGCGGGGTGCCGAAACGTCGGCCGCCGTCGCGAGCGGCCCTCTGCAAGTCCATCACATCGCCTTGAAACGGTGCGCGAACAGCCGGCTCACCGCCAGGCGCGCCGGGTGATCGTGCAGGCCGAGCCACAAACGGCCTTCTTCGCTGCGCTCCACATGCGAGATGCGGCGCACCTGCACGACGGTGCTGCGGTGCACCTGCCAGAAACGCTCGGGGTCGAGCCGCAGCAGCAGCTCGCGCAGGGTCATGCGGATCAGCGCTTCACGCTGCGCCGTGATGACACGCAGGTACTTGTCGGCCACCTCGAAGTACAGCACCTCGTCGACCGGGATCAGGTGCGTGATGGCACCCACTGCCGCGTTGATGACGCTGAGGCGGGGGGCGGTCGAGTCGGTTTGCAAGGCCGCCGCGAGCCGCTGCATTTCGTGGCCGAGCGCTTCGGCCGGCTGGCCATCGAGCAAGGCCAGGCGCTCCTGCAGGCGCTGCACCGCACGCTGCAGCCGCTCGGTGCTGACGGGCTTCAACAGGTAGTCGATCGCACCATGGTCAAACGCCTGCAGCGCGTACTGGCCATAGGCGGTGACAAACACCAGTTGCGGCAGCGGGTGGCCCTCGGGCCAGTCTTCGACGATGGCTTCGGCCGCATCCAGCCCCGAGCAAGCCGGCATGTGGATGTCGAGAAAGATCACGCGCGGCAGGTGCTCCAGCGCGAGGGCGATGGCGGCGGCGCCGTTGTCGGCCACCGGCAGCAGGTCGATGCCGGGCCAGAGGGCACCGAGCTGCTGTTGCAGGCGGCGCGCCAGCACCGGCTCGTCTTCAACCACCAGGACAGGGATGTTCATGACGGAAAGCTCAACGTGGCCCGTACACCGTGTGGCGAATTGTCGGCCAGCTCCAGGCACGCGGCTTCACCGAAGGCATAGGCCAGCCGCTTGCGCAGGTTGGAGAGGCCAATGCGCCCGGCGGCAAACGGGTCGTCGACCTGCAGGCCCTGGCCGTCGTCGACCACCTCGACGATCACCTGCGCCCCCTCGCGCCGCGCAGCCACGCGGATGCTGCCGCCCGCGAGCTGCGCATCGAGCCCGTGCTTGACGGCGTTTTCCACCAGCGGCTGCACGGTGAGCGGCGGTAGGCGCCGCGCGGCGAGCTCGGCGGGCAGCTCCAGCGTGTAGCGCAGGCGCGATCCCATGCGAATGGCCATCACCTTCAGGTACTGCTCCAGCAGGTTGAACTCTTGCTGCAGGGTGACGCTGGCCTGCTCGCCGGTCTGCATGCTGGTGTGCAGCATCTCGCTCAGCGCTTCGAGCAGCTGCTGCGCGCGGGCGGGCTCGGCCTCGATCAGCGCGTGTACGTTGGCCAGGGTGTTGAACAGCATGTGCGGCTCGATCTGCTGCTGCAGCAACTGCAGGCGCGCACTCGCCGCCCGCACGTCGGCGTTTTCGGCGCGCAGCCGCTCAGCCTCCAGCCGGTCGCGCTGGGTGATGAGGTGCACCGCCACGAGCGAAGCCAGCACGGTGGTGAACACGATCAGCAGCGCCACCGGGCTGAGCGACAGCGGCAGCACCACCGGCATGCCGAACAAGGCGCTGGCCATGCTGCGGCCTGCCACGTAGCCAACGGGAATCGAAACGATCGTCACAGCACCCAAGGCCAGCAGGCCGGGCGGGCGCTGCCACCACAGCGTGAGCCGCGGCCACTCGATCAAGCCGAAGATGCAAAACCCGATCGCCTGCGAAAACACCATGTGCATCAGCAACAACTGCCCGACCAGCGCGGGTGTGACCTGCGGCGCCAGCGCCAGCGCGATCAACACCAGCGCCAGCGCCACCACCGCATTGAGCGCCAGCACCAGGCCCGCGTCGCGCAGGAACACGCGGCGCTTGCTGGGGGTGGCCGAGGGGTCGTGGGGGTTCATCGGGTTGCGCGGCTGGGCGCCAGTGTAGGCAGCCGCACCGCGCCACGCACCAGCCCGCGGCCCGAACGGTCATGGCAAGGCCCCGAACTGCCGCCCGGTGGCGCCGAGCGGCATGGGGGCGCCGGCGCAAGCCCTTGCCGGGCCGGCGAAAAAGGCCGCGCCGATACACTGTGAGGCTCGTCGCAGACGCTCCACACCCCCGAAAACCATGTCGTCTGAACGCCCCGTCGTTCTGGTCACCGGCGCCGCCAAACGGCTGGGCCGCGCGATCGCGCTCGACCTGGCCTCGCATGGCTTCGATGTGGCCGTGCACTACCGCCATTCGCACGACGAGGCCGAGGCCACCGTCGCCCAGGCCCAGACGGTGGGTGCACAGGCCGCGAGTTTTGCCGCCGACCTGTCGGACGAGCCCGCCTGCCGCGCGCTGGTGCCGGCGGTGGTGGCGCACTTCAAGCGGCTCGACGCCGTGGTCAACAGTGCCTCGACCTTCGAGTACGACAACGCCGCGCGTTTCAGCTACGCGGCCATGGACAGCCACTGGCGCGCCAACACCGGCCCGGCGGTGCTGCTGTCGCAGGCCCTGTACGAGCACCTGCTGAGCACACGGCGCCAAGGCTGCGTGGTCAACCTGCTCGACCAGAAGCTCTTCAACCTGAACCCCGACTATCTTTCGTACACGCTGTCGAAGGCGGCGTTGCAGGCTGCGACCGTGATGCTGGCGCAGGCGCTGGCGCCCGGCGTGCGCGTGTGCGGGCTCGCGCCGGGCGTGACCTTGCTCTCGGGTGCCATGGATGGTGACGAGTTCAAACAGGCGCATCAGCTCACGCCGCTGAACCGCTCCTCGACACCGGCCGACATTGCGCGCAGCGTGCGTTTCCTGATCGAGTCCCCAGCGATCACCGGCACCACGCTGCTGGTCGATGGAGGCCAGCATTTGCAGGGTCAACCTCGCGACGTGATGTTCCTTGCCAACCCGAACAAAGAGACCTGACATGCAAAGCCTTTTGGGCCACATGGACCTGCGCGACTGCCGGCGCCTTTTCTTGCGCAACTACGAGGTGTGGATCAACATCGGTGTGCACGATTACGAAAAGCGCGGCGAGCAGCGGGTGTTGATCAACGTCGACCTGTACATCCCGTTGGCCTTCTCCACGCCGAAGAACGACGACCTGGACGAAGTGGTTGACTACGACTTCATGCGCCGCAGCATCGGCGTGCGCATCAAGCAAGGCCACGTGCACCTGCAAGAGACCTTGTGCGACGAGGTGCTGACCCTGATGCTGGCCCACCCGCGGGTCAAGGCCGCGCGGGTGTCGACCGAGAAGCCCGATGTGTACCCCGACTGCGATGCGGTCGGTTGTGAAGTGTTTGGAATCAAGGAACTGTGATGAGTGCGGTGCTGGACAAAGACGAAACCAAGGCGGCCTTCGAGATCAACAAGCTCAGCAAGCGCCTGCACCGCCAGGTGGGCCAGGCGATTGCCGACTTCAACATGATCGAAGACGGCGACAAGGTGATGGTGTGCGTCTCGGGCGGCAAAGACAGCTACGCCCTGCTCGACATCCTGGTCAACCTGCAGCAGCGCGCGCCCATCAAGTTCGACCTGGTGGCCGTCAACCTCGACCAGAAACAGCCGGGCTTCCCCGACCACGTGCTGCCCGAATACTTGAAGGCACGTGGCGTGCCCTTCCACATCGAGAACCAAGACACGTACTCCATCGTCAAGCGCCTGATCCCCGAGGGCAAGACCATGTGCAGCCTGTGCTCGCGCCTGCGCCGCGGCATCTTGTACCGCGTGGCGGGTGAGCTGGGCGCGACCAAGGTGGCGCTTGGCCACCACCGCGACGACATGATCCAGACCCTCTTCATGAACATGTTCTTCGGCTCGCGCATCAAGGGCATGCCGCCCAAGCTGGTGAGCGACGACGGCAAGAACATCGTGATCCGCCCGCTCGCCTATGTGGCCGAAACCGATCTGGAGCGCTGGGCCGCGCACCGCGCGTTCCCGATCATCCCGTGCACCCTGTGCGGCAGCCAGGACAAGCTGCAACGGGTGCAGATCAAGGAGATGCTGCGCGACTGGGACAAGCGCTTCCCCGGCCGCATCGACAACCTGTTCACCGCCATGGGCAACATCACGCCCTCGCACATGATGGACAGGAACCTCTACCCTTTCACCTCACTCAAAACCACCGGTGTGCCCGATGTGGGCGGCGATGTGGCCTTCGACGACGAAGAGCTCTGCGCGCCGCCTCCTGCCCCAGGCATTGACGCGGTGATCAAGTTCCAGGGGCCTTGACCCGCCCCTTTCTCGGAGGCCGACCATGCTGCGAATGTCTTCTGTTGCCTTGCTGGCCCTGGTGGCGGCCCTGACCGGCTGCGCCAGCCTGAACACCGTCGACAGCGACGTGTCGACCTACAGCCAGTGGCCTGCCGAGCGCAAACCCACGACCTACGCCTTTGAGCGCCTGCCCTCGCAACAGGCCCGCCCGCAGGAGCAGGGCGAACTCGAAGCGATGGCCCGGCCCGCGCTGGCCACGGCGGGTTTCACCGAGGTGGCCGACGCCAAGGCCGCCGACGTGACGGTGCAGGTGGGCGCACGCATCACGCGCACCGACCACCCGGTCTACGACGACCCGTTCTGGTGGCGCGGCGGCCTGTACTACTCACGCTGGGGCCGCCCCTTCTGGGGGCCGAGTTTCTCGATGACCTACGACAGCCCGCGCTACGACCGCGAAGTCGCGCTGCTGATCCGCGACCGCCAAAGCAACCAGGCGCTGTACGAGGCCCGCGCCACCGACGACGGCCTGACGGTGGGCGGGCCGCAGTTGTTGGCCGCCCTGTTCCTCGCGGCGATGAAAGACTTCCCGCACAGCGGGGTCAACCCGCGACGGGTCAGTGTGCAGCTGCCGCCGAAGTGAACGGGGCGCTACGGCGCGCGGGCGGCGTCGGCCGCCAGCGCGCGGGCGTCTTCTTCCCACGACTTGAGCTTTTTCACCGCGGCCAGGCGCTGCTCGCGGCTGGTGCTGTTGTGCAGCTCGGCCGCCAACTTGCAGTTGTATTCGTGCAGCCGGGCCTGGTACTTGAGGTAGACCTCGCGCGGCGAGCGTTGCGCATGCACCACCAGCACCCGCAGCGCGGCCAGCGTCTGGTCGGCCGGCGCACGCTCGGTGACCAGGCGGCGCAGCGTCTTGACCACGTCTTGCTGGCGCAGCATGCGCTCTTGCAGCCACAGCTGCGGGTCGAAGGGCGAGGCGGCAATGGCGCGCTTCAGGTGCGCGAGCTGGGTGTCGTCGAGGCTGCCGTAAAGCATCTCGGCGCGGCTGACGGCGCGCTCGATGGACTCTTCCAGCCGCTCGGCGGGGTCGGGCTGCAGGTAGTCGCTGCGGAAGTCGGCGTTGACCTTGGCGTACTTGCGCTCGATGTGGGCGATCTGCGCAAGCGTGAGGCTTTGCACCGTCTCCACCGCGGCGGGCAAGGCGCGGTCGATCATCGGGTCGAGGCGGCTCCAGGCTTGTGCGTACAGGCCGCACACCTGCGGCGCCGTGATGGGCTCGGTGGCGTGCCCCTGCAGGCGCGTCAGGAACTGCACGTAGTCCGGCAGCTGCGTGGCGCGGTGCCAGCGAAACCACTCCGAGAGCGCGTCGCGCGCACGCGGCGTCTGTTCATCGTTGAAGTCGGCGTAGCCGTCGAGCCACCAGTAGGCGAGGTCGGGGCCCTGGCCGTAAGCGAAGCGCACCGCCCCACACCCTGAAAGCAGGCTGGCGAGCACCAGCAGCGAACCGATAATCAGGGACTTCCAGGAAGGAATCTGCATGGCGCTCGACATCGTGATCATGGCCGCGGGCAAAGGCACCCGCATGAAATCCAGCTTGCCCAAGGTGCTGCACAAGCTGGCTGGGCGCAGTCTATTGCAGCACGTGCTGCACACCGCGGGCGAGCTGGGAGCCGACCGCATCATCACCATCACCGGCCACGGCGCCGAGCACGTCGAGGCCGCCGTGCAGGCGCCCCACCTGCAGTTCGTGCGCCAGATGCCGCAGCTCGGCACCGGTCATGCCGTGCAGCAAGCGGTGCCAGCCTTGCACGCCGAGGGCACCACGCTGATCCTGAACGGTGACGTGCCCTTGATCACCGCCCGCACCGCACGCGCGCTGATCGAAGCCTGCGGCGGCAAGAAGCTCGCACTGCTGACGATCGAGCTCGCCGACCCGACGGGGTATGGCCGCATCGTGCGCCAAGGTGGCTCTGACAATGGACAGGTGCGCGCCATCGTCGAGCACAAGGACGCGTCGCCCGAGCAGCGCCAGATCCGCGAGATCTACACCGGCATGATGGCCGTGCCCACGGCGGCGCTGAAGCGCTGGCTCGGCCAGTTGAAGAACGACAACGTGCAAGGCGAGTACTACCTGACCGACATCGTCGCGATGGCCGTGGCCGACGGCACCCCGGTGGTCGCCGCACAACCGAAGAGCGAAGCCGAGGTGCTGGGCGTCAACAGCCCGCTGCAGCTGGCCGACCTGGAGCGTCGCCACCAGAAGGCCCTGGCCGAGCGCTTCATGGAAGACGGCGTGCGACTGGCCGACCCGGCACGCTTCGACGTGCGCGGCGAGCTGCACTGCGGCACCGATGTCGAGATCGACATCAACTGCATCTTCGAAGGCCAGGTGCGGCTGGGCAGCGGCGTGCGCATCGGCGCGAGCTGCGTGATCCGCAATGCCCGCATTGCCGACAACGTGGTGATTCACCCCTTCACCCACATCGACGGCGGTGGTGACGAAAACCAGCAAGGCGTGACCGTCGGCGCCGGCTCGCTGATCGGCCCCTTCGCCCGCCTGCGCCCCGGCGCCGAGCTGGCCGAAGAGGTGCATATCGGCAACTTCGTCGAGGTGAAAAACTCGACGCTCGCCCGCGGCGCCAAGGCCAACCACCTCGCCTACCTGGGCGACGCCACGGTGGGCGAGCGCGTGAACTACGGCGCCGGCAGCATCACCGCCAACTACGACGGCGCCAACAAGCACCGCACCGTGATCGGCAACGACGTGCACGTGGGCAGCAACAGCGTGCTGATTGCGCCGGTGACCCTGGGCGACGGCGCCACCATCGGCGGCGGCTCGACCATCAACAAGAACGTGGCCGCCGGCGACCTGGCGGTGGCGCGCGGCAAGCAGATGGCGATTTCGGGCTGGGTGCGGCCGGTGAAGAAGCGCTGAGCCAGCGCTGCTAGGCCACCGTCAGGCTGCTGCGCGCAGCCACCCAGGCCTCGAAGCCAGCCAGTGACAGCGGCTTGCTGATCAGCGTGCCCTGCAGCTCGTCGCAATCGAGCCGCGCGAGGAAACCGCGCTGGGCATCGGTCTCGACACCTTCGGCGATCACCGCCAGCCCGAGGCCGCGCGCCATCTGCACGATGGCGCGTGCGATGGCGGCCGAATCGGTTTCGCTCGGCAGGCCCAGCACGAAGGAGCGGTCGATCTTCATCTTGTCGATCGGCAGCTCTTTGAGGTGGGCCAGCGACGAGTAGCCGGTGCCGAAGTCGTCGACCGAGATGCGGATGCCCATCTCCTTGAGCTCGCCGAGCTTGCGCTTCACCTCGGGCAGGTCGTCCATCAGCATGCGCTCGGTGAGCTCGAATTCGAGCAGCTCGCCGCCCACGTCTTCTTCGCGCAGCAGCTGCTCGATCAGCGCGGTGAAGCCGCTGGTCTGGAACTGCACGGTGGATAGGTTCACCGCCACTGGCACACCGACCATGCCGGCCGCATGCCAGCGCCGCGCACACCGCGCAGCCTCGCGCAACACCCATTGGCCGATGGGCAGCATGAGGCGCTGCTGCTCGGCCAGCGGAATGAAAGCGTCGGGCAGCAAGAGCCCACGCTCGGGGTGGTTCCAGCGGATCAGCGCCTCTGCACCGACCAGCACGCCATCACGCGCGCGCACCTGCGGCTGGAAATACAGCTCGAACTCGCCACGCGCGAGGGCCTGCACCATCTGGCTCTCGAGCACCAGCGCGGCGTAGGCCGAGCTCGCCATCTCGGAGGTGAAGAACTGGAAGTTGGCCCGCCCGCGCGACTTGGCCAGGTACATGGCGGTGTCGGCGTTCTTGATCAGGTCGTCGGCAGTTTCGCCGTCGTGCGGGAACATCGAGACACCGATCGACGGCGTGACCGAGATCAGGCGCCCATCGGCGTTGACCGGCACCTCGATGGCGGCGAGCAGCTTCTGCGCGACCTCTTCGACGTCCATGCGCTGCAGCGTGCGCGGCAGCAGCACGATGAACTCGTCGCCACCGAAGCGCGCCACCACGTCGGTGGTGCGCAGGGTTTCGGTGATGCGCCGTGCGAGCGTCTGCAGGAGCGTGTCGCCCACCAGGTGGCCGAGCGAGTCGTTGACCCGCTTGAAGTGGTCGAGGTCGATGAAGAGCAGCGCCACCTGCGAGTCGTTGCGGCGCGCGGCAGCGATCATGTGGCCGAGGTGGTCCATCAGGCTCACGCGGTTGGGCAAGCCGGTCAGCACATCGTGGTGCGCCAGGTGCTGGATGTGGGCCTGCGCGGCGTGGCGGTCTCGGATGTCGCGCACGATGGTCATGCGCATGCGCTCGCCGTGGCGCTCAATGGTGCGCACGATGAATTCGATCGGCATGCGGCGCCCGTCCTTGTGCAGGATCACGCTCTCGTAGGAGGTCTCTTCGCCGGCTTCCATGATCGCGGCCACTTTGCCCACGTGGTCGGCAGGCACGAAGTCGAGCACGTAGCGCCCGAGCAGTTCATCGAGCGTGAAGCCCACCAGCTCGCACAGGGGCGGGTTGGCGTCGGTGATGTAGCCCTTCTTGTGGAACAGGATGCCTTCGACGCTGGCCTGCATGAACTTGCCCAGGCGCTCTTCCGACTCGCGCACCGCCTGCTCGGCGAGGCGGTGTTTGGTGATGTCGGTGATCAGCACGAAGGCCGCGAGCAGCGTGCCGTCGGGCCCGAGGTGCGGAATGAGGTTGACCTCCAGCCAGTGGCGCGAGCCATCGGGGGCACGCAGCTCGCGCTCGTACGAGGTGGCCTTGTGCTCTTGCAGCACGTAATCGACATACGGCTGGATGGCTTCGGCCGCGTCGGGGCCGATGATCTCGGCGAAGGTGCAGCCGATCACCGAGTGTTCATCGAAGCCGAAGGTGTGGGCGTACCGCTTGTTGGCGAACAGGCAGCGGAAGGAGCCCGCCTCGAACGAGGAGATGAGCACCGGCACGTTGTCGGCCAGCAGCTGGAACTGGTCGGCGCGGGCGCGGGCGGAGAGTTCGGCCAGGCGGGTGGTGGTCACGTCGTGCAAGGTGCAGAGGTAGCAGCCCGGGTCGGGCAGCCAGCGTGCACGGCAGTCGAGCCAGGCGTCGGCCCAGGCGGCGTTGCGTGCGCGCGGCAAGCAGAGGTTGATCTCGAAATCGCGCCGCGCCGCCAGTTGCGGGGCAAGTGCGGCGGCCGAGTCGGCGCTCAGCACGGTGGGCAGCGCCAGCGCCGTGCCCTGCCCGATCGAGACGCTGCAGAAGTCGGCAAAGGCCTTGTTGCCACGCAAGACCACGCCCTCGGTCGACAGCCACACCAGCATGCACGGCAAGGTGTCTGCGTCGGGCAGATCGCTCTCGCGCTGGGTGGGGAGGAGGTGGGTCATGGAGGCCGGTGTGACGCGTGCAAAGGGGTGGCCGGCCATGATAGCCGGGGCCCCTGCCGCAGCCTCCCCCTGGCTCAGGCGGTGGTGTGGGCCTGCAGCGCCTCGCGAGCGAGGCAGAGGTCGTCCCAGGCGCGCGACTTGTCTTCGGGGTTGCGCAGCAAATACGCGGGGTGGTAGGTCACCACCAGTGGCACGCCCTGGTACTGGTGCACCCGCCCACGCAGGCGGCCGATGGGCTCGGTGCTGCGCAGCAGGCTTTGCACCGCAAAGCGACCCATCGCCAGGATGATGCGCGGCTGCAGCAGCGCGATCTGGCGGATGAGGAAGGGCTCGCACTGCGCCAGCTCGGCCGGCTCGGGGTTGCGGTTGCCGGGCGGGCGGCACTTGACGGTGTTGGCGATGTAGACCTGCTGGTCGGCGGGTGCGTCGCCACGCGTGAGGCCCAGCGCGCGCAGCATGTTGTCGAGCAGCTGGCCCGACTTGCCGACGAAGGGCTCGCCTTGCTGGTCTTCCTGCTCGCCCGGCGCTTCGCCGACGATCATCCAGTGCGCACGCTCGTTGCCCACGCCGAACACGGTCTGGGTGCGGCCGCTGCACAATTTGCAGGCGGTGCAGCCGGCCACCGCCTCGCGCAGCTCGGGCCAACCCATGGTGTCGATGCCCAGCGGGCGCGCGCCGAGGGCGGCGGGGGCGGCGGCGCCGGCCGCTTCACGTTGCGGAGAAGCTGCCACGACGGCCGCACGCAACTCTGGTGGTGGCGAGGCCGCTTCGGCAGCGGCCTCGGGCGTGCTCCACACGCGGATGCCCATCTCGGCCAGCATCGCGACCTGGCGCTCACTCCAGCCCATGCGGTGCTCCCGTCGTCAGGGCCAGGCTCATCACCACCGCGTCCTCGCGCCCGCTCGCATGCGTGCTGCGCGCAGCGGGGTAATAACCACGCCGCAGGCCGACCTGCACAAAACCATAGTGCGCGTAGATGTCTCGTGCGCGCTGGTTGCTCTCGCGCACCTCCAGCCAGATCTGCTGCGCGCGCCTGGCTCGCCCGAGTGCGCACAGCTCGTCCAGCATGAAGCGCGCGTGGCCGCGGCCTTGTGCGGCCGGGGCGACGGTGATGTTGAGCAGGTGCAGCTCGTCCACCCCTTCCATCGCGACGAAGTAGCCGAGCAATTCGCCTTGCACGCCATACAGCACCTGCGACGGGTAAGCCGCCGCCAGCGAGTCGATGAAGTTCCCGCGCGTCCAGGGGAAGGGGTAGGCCTGCAGCTCGACCTCGAGCACGCTGTCGATCTGCTTGACCGTCATGGGCAGCAGCAGCCGTTCGTCGCGCAAGACGGCGCTCATGACTGCACCCCGGTCTCTGGGTACAGCGACCGACCCTCCGTGAGGGTCGGTTCTTGCTTGGGGCGGCCCGGCGCGGCGGCCCGGCTCATGTGGCAGCCTCCTTGGCGAGGCGAATCGCTTCGCGCTCGACCGTGGTCTGTGCGACCTTGTCGCGCAGGTACAGCGGCAGCGCCAGCGCGGCATCGACGGTCGCACCCTCGGCCCACAGCTGTTGTGCCACCTCGGCCAGCGCCCGGGCGCGCGAGCGCGGCTGGGTGATGCGCACGGCCGCCGCGGTGTGCAGCCGCTCACCGAAGGCCTCCAGCGCCGAGCCGGCGATCACGGCCGGTGGCTCGGCCTGCCAGCGCTGGTTGATCGCCGCCACCGAATACAGCGCCGGGGCCGACAGCACCGACCAGCGTCCCCCCTGCCAGCGGTAGGCGCCGGCATAGACCTCGTCCATGCGTGCATCCATCGCGACCCAGATCTCGTCGGCGGGCTGCTGTTGGTGCGCGTCCTGCGCCACGAGCATCAGGCTGTCGACTGCAATCACCGGCTTGTCGGCACCAAACGCGAGGCCCTGTGCCACCGAACAGGCCGTGCGCAAACCGGTGAACGCACCGGGGCCGCGGCCAAAGGCGATGGCGTCGAGCTCGGCCAGCGTGCAGCCGGCTTCGGCGAGCATCGAGAGGATCTCGGGGATCAAGCGCGCCGAGGCCTGGGGGCCGCCCGCCAACTCGCGCACGAGCAGGCCCTGCGGCAGCTGCAGGGCCATGCTCATCGCTTCGGTGGAGGTGTCGAACGCCAGTAGTTTGGCCATGGTCACGAGTCTACCGGGCGCTTGGGTGGGGCACCTGCATGCGATCATCCCGCCATGCCTCTTCGCACCCTGTTTCGGCCCCTGTTTCACACTCTGTCTTGCACCCTCGCCGCCACCTTGTTCATGGGGGTCAGCCCGGCCGGCGCCAACGCCCTGCCTCCCGATGTCGAAGCCGCCCTGCAACGCGCCGGCGTGCCACGCGAGGCCCTCTCGGTGGTGGTGCAGGAAGTGGGTGCCGCCACACCCCACCTGAGCTGGCAGGCGCAAGCGCCGGTGAACCCGGCCTCGCTGATGAAGCTCGTGACCACCGCCGCAGCGCTCGACCTGCTCGGCCCGGCCTGGACCTGGACCACGCCGGTGTGGATACAGGGCACCACCCTCAATGGCGTGCTCGACGGCAACCTGGTGATCAAGGGCAACGGCGACCCCAAGCTCGTGCAGGAGCGGCTGTGGCTGCTGTTGCGCCGAGTGCAGCAACTGGGCGTGCGCGAGATCCGCGGTGACATCGTGCTCGACCGCAGCGCCTTCAGCGTGCCCGAGCAGAACCCGGCCGACTTCGACGGCGAGCCGCTGCGCCCCTACAACGTGCGGCCCGATGCGCTGCTGCTCAACTACAAGTCGTTGTTACTCACCTTCACCCCCGACCCGGCGCGCGGCATTGCCATCGTGTCGACCGAGCCGCCGCTGGCGGGTGTGCGCGTCGACGTGGGCGTGCCCCTGTCCAATGGCGTGTGCAACGACTGGCGTGCCGCCCTGCGCCCCGACCTGGCCGACCCGCAGCGAATTCGTTTCGCCGGCCACTACGCCAGCGCCTGCGGTGAAAAGCAGTGGCCGCTCGCCTACGCCGACCCCAAGGCCTACAACCCGCGTGTGCTGGCCGGCCTGTGGCGCGAAATGGGCGGCAGGCTGATCGGCCGGGTGCGCGATGGGCAAGCACCCACCGACCCACCGAGCTTCGAACTGAGCTCACCGCCGCTGGCTGAGCTGGTGCGCGACATCAACAAGTTCAGCAACAACGTGATGGCGCAGCAGCTGTTCTTCACCCTCGCTGTCACCCAGCGCGGCAGTGGCACGCCGGAGCAGGCGCGCGACCTGCTTCGCCAGTGGCTGGTCGACCGCTTCGGCGATGACGCACGTGCTGCAGTGATCGACAACGGTTCGGGCCTGTCGCGCGAGTCACGCCTCACGGCGCAGCTGATGGCCCGCCTGCTGCAGGCGGCCTATGCCGGCCCGGCGATGTCCGAGCTGATGAGCTCGTTGCCCGTGAGCGGCATCGACGGCACGCTGCGCCGTGCACGCAACGCCGCCACCGGCCGAGCCCACCTGAAGACCGGTTCGCTGAAAGACGTGGCCGGCGTGGCCGGTTATGTGCTGAGCCACGGCGGACGCCGCCATGTGCTGGTGGCCATCATCAACCACCCGAATGCCAACGCCGCGCGGCCAGCGCTCGAGGCCTTGGTGCAATGGGCGGCGAACGACATGAGTCGGCCCACCCCGCCGGCGCCGCTGCCGGCACCGCCCCCTGCTTCCAGCCCATGAACCACATCGCCGAATGGCTCGGCTATGCCGCCGCCAGCCTCACCACCGGCTCGTTTGCCCTGCAGGCGTGGCACACCTTCCGCACACGCGACGTGAGAGGCATCTCGCTCGGCATGTACAGCGCCTTCACGCTCGGCGTGGCGCTGTGGCTGGTCTATGGGGTGGTGCTGCGCTCGTGGCCGATCACGCTGGCCAACGCCATCACGCTGATGCTCGCGCTGAGCATTCTCGCGATGAAGCTGCTGATCGAGGCGAGGCGGCGCAAGCGCCGCGCCACCTGACGGGTCAGAACGGGTTGTTGCGGGCGCGGTTCACGGCCAGCGCGCCGAGGCGGCCTTGGGCATTGGCACCGAGGTGGCGATCATCGGCCCAGAGCCAGTCATGGCCATAGTTGGCGGTGACCCCGGCGGGGTCGATCGCGGCCGGTGTGATGGTGGTCATGTCGCAGCTGGTGAGCGCAACCGCTGTCGGGCAAATCGGCAGCGTGAAGTTGACGAGCCCATACCCGACGGGGTTACGCGTCATCGCCAGCACCAACTCATCGGCCAGCACCAGACCCACGGCCCGGCCACCATCACGCACGTCTTGCAGCTTCAGGCGCAAGGCCGTGTTGAACTGGGTCGACAGCTCGGACATGAGCGCCACCGTCCCCGGAGCACCTGCTTCGCGGCTGATGGCATAGGGCGCCAGACCCAGGCTGGGCACCGTCGAGACGATCACCTTGGCACCGCGGTCGGTGATGCGGACCACTTCGGCCCCGACCTGGGTGCCAGCCGCACGAACCGTCGCAACAGGGTTCGCCGAGTTCTCTGCGGCAAGGATGATGTCATTCGTGCCCACCATCACCGTCACCAGATCCTGGCTGCTGACGTTGCCGCCCAGGTAGGTGTTCACCTGTGAAGTCAGGTCTGCCACCGTCGCATTGTTCGTCGCGAGCATCACGCCGCTGAGGTTGTAGCCCGTCGTGGCGCAGCCCGGAAAAGCCATGCCGAACGAGTAGGCCACCTGCTGCGTCCAGATTTGATTGCTCGCGCACTCGATCGCGGTCGGGACGGCAGGCGCGGTCACCGGCGGCGTCACCGACGTGTCGGTGGTGAATACGACGGCATTGACCGTGTACTTGGTGCCCCCGGGGTTGTTGATCAGGCTGGCCTCGTCGCCCATTGCAATGACTCTCGTCGGCACAAACGACTCAACCTGCGTGCCGCCACCACACGATGCCAAGCCGGCCACGGCCAGGGCGGCCACTGCGGCGTTGCGCATCACATTCCACTTGAACTTCATGAACACTCCAAAAATCGGTTTCAGCGAGGGGTGGGACCGGGCTCAGGCGGCTGCGGCGCGTTGCAGCCGATCGCGCACGCCGTCCCAGTCGGGGGTGGCGGGCGGTTCTTCCACCCAGATGAGATGCGCGCCCTGGTCATCCAGTTCACGCAACACAGCAAACAATTCGTGGGCCGCCGGCGCGGGCTCGGCGGGCATGCGCCGGTAGAGGGCACCGGGCGCCGCACTTTTGGGCACGGTGCGGCAATATACCGCCAGCTTCAACGCCGGCGCCTTGGCAGGGTCGTCCAGCACCTGCAGGGCGGTGCGCAACAGGGCGGCCGACATCAAGCGCAGCTTGGCACGCGGCGCGTAATGCGCTTCCAGCGTGCCCGAGGCGCGCGGTGCGGTCTCGTCGCGGTCCAGCAAGGGCTCGCCGGCCACCGCCTCCAGCCGGGTGCGGCTGATCACCCCGGGGCGCAGCAGCACCGGGTGACCACGGGTGCAGTCGACGATGCTCGACTCGATGCCGCCCTGGCAGGCACCGCCATCGAGCACCAGCAAGGCCTCGCCCAGCTCGTCGACCACGTGGCGGGCCAGGGTCGGGCTGATGCGGCCGAAGCGGTTGGCGCTGGGGGCCGCCACGCCCTTCACACCCAAGGCGCTGGCGGCACGCAACAAGGCCTGGGCCACCGGGTGGTTGGGGCAGCGCAAGCCGATGCTCGACTGCCCGCCCGCCGCCGCAGCAGCCATGTGGGGCAGGCGCGGCACGATCACCGTCAGCGGGCCCGGCCACAGCGTTTCAGTGAGGCGTCGGGCGATCGGCGGCCAATCGGCGGCAAAGGCCCGCGCATCTGCGGGCGAAGCCACGTGCACGATCAAGGGGTGGTCGGCCGGCCGGCCCTTGGCGGCGAAGATCTTGGCCACCGCCGCATCGTCGTCGGCGCGAGCACCCAGCCCGTAGACCGTCTCGGTGGGAAAGCCGACCAGCTCACCCGCGGCCAGCGCCTGCGCGGCTCGCGCCACGGCGCTGGGGTCTTGTCCGTCCAGCAGCACTCAGGTCACCACGCCGCGAGGCCCAACAGTTCGGCCGCCTGCAAGGCCACCGTGCGCGCCTGCTGCGGCGTGGCCGCGGTGAAGGTCAGGTGGCCCATCTTGCGGCCTTTGCGCGCACTGGCCTTGCCGTAGAGGTGCAGGTGTGCGCCGGGCAAGGCCAGCACACGGTCCCAGGGCGGGGTGGTTTCATCCGCACCGTTCGCAAACCACAGGTCGCCCAGCAGGTTGAGCATCACCGCGCTCGAATGCAGGCGCGGCGCCGCGAGCGGCGTGTTGGTGAGCGTGCGCACCTGCAGATCGAATTGCGAGAGGTCGCAAGCGTCGATCGTGTAGTGGCCCGAGTTGTGAGGTCTCGGTGCCATTTCGTTGGCAACCAGGCTGCCGTCTTTCAGCACGAAGAACTCGACGCACAGCACACCCACGTAGCGCAGCGTGGCGGCAATCTTCTCGGCGGCAGCAATGGCCTGCTGCTGCACCGCAGGGGTGACGTCGGGCGCGGGCACGAGAGTCACGGCGAGGATGCCATCACGGTGCAGGTTCTGCTGCAGCGGAAAGTGCACCAACTCGCCCGACGCACCGCGCGCGACGATCACGCTCACTTCGTAGGCGAGCGGCAGCATCTTCTCCAGCACGCAGGGGACCTGCTTCAGCTCGGCCCAGGCAGCGGCCAGCTGCGCGCGGTCAGCGACGCGGATCTGGCCCTTGCCGTCGTACCCCAGGCGGGCGGTTTTCAGCACGCCGGGCAGCAGATCGTCGGCCACCGCCGCCAGCTGCGCCGTGGTTTCGATCAGCGCGTGCGGCGCGCAAGGCACACCGCAGGCGACGAAATGCGCCTTCTCCAACGCGCGGTCCTGGCAAGTGGCGACGGCCTCGCCGGAGGGTGCCACGGGCCGCTGTGCGCCCAGGCGCTTCAGTGCGGCGGCGGGAACGTTCTCGAATTCAGTGGTGATGGCAGCGGCCACCTGTGACAGCTGGGCCAGGCCCGCGTCGCTCAGGTAGTCGGCCTGCACGTGGTGGTGCGAGACCAGCCCGGCGGGGCTGGCGGCATCGGGGTCGAGCACCGCGGTGGCGTAGCCCATCTGCTGCGCGGCGTGCACGAACATGCGGCCCAGCTGGCCGCCGCCCATCACGCCCAAGGTGGCGCCTGGGGGAATGAAACCGGTCGTCATTTCAGATCGGCAGTCATCGCCCGTGCCACTTCGGTCTGCTTGGCGCGGTAAGCCTCCAACTGGACGCGCAGCGCCGGCTGTTCGTTGGCGAGCATCGCCACGGCAAACAGCGCCGCATTGGCCGCACCCGCGTTGCCAATGGCAAAGGTGGCGACCGGAATGCCCTTGGGCATCTGCACGATGGAGTGCAGCGAATCGACGCCCTGCAGATGGCGGCTCGCCACCGGCACGCCCAGCACCGGCACCGTCGTCTTGGCGGCCAGCATGCCCGGCAGATGCGCCGCCCCGCCGGCACCGGCGATGATCGCCCGCAGGCCACGAGATGCCGCGCTTTCGGCGTAGGCAAACATGTCGTCGGGCATGCGATGCGCCGACACAACCCGGGCCTCGAAGGGGACACCGAACTCGGCGAGAATCTCGGTCGCGTGGCGCAGGGTCTCCCAGTCGCTGCTGGACCCCATCACCACGCCAACCACGGGGGCGCTGCTCAAGGCTCGCTCCAAGTGCTGAAGAACCTTGAATTGTAGGCGGGGCGGCATCACGTCCCCTCTTCACGCCCTACCCCACACCCGCCGGAACACGATGGACATCACGATTCAAAACTTCGAGGCCGACCTGATCAACGCGTCGCTGCAGCAGCCGGTGCTGCTCGACATCTGGGCGCCCTGGTGTGGCCCCTGCAAGGCGCTCACGCCGGTCCTCGAGAAACTGGAGGTTTCCTACGCCGGTCGCTTCAAGCTGGCCAAGCTCAACGCCGACGAGCAGCCCGAGATCTCGGGCCAGCTGTCGCAGATGTTCGGGGTACGCAGCATCCCGTTCTGCGTGCTGTTCAAGGGCGGCCAGCCGATCGACGGTTTTGTCGGAGCCCTGCCCGAAGAAAAGCTGCGCGAGTTCCTTGACCGCCATGTGCCCAGCGCCGACGAAGCTGCTGCCGAAGAAGAGGTGGCGCTGGCCGAAGAGCTGATGGCCGAAGGCGACCCCGAAAGCGCGCTCGAGAAGCTGCAAGAAGCTGTGGCCATCGACCCGGGCAACGACACCGCCCGCTACGACTACCTGCGCGCCTTGCTCACGGCCGGCCGCGTGGCCGAAGCCCGCCGCGCCTTCGAGCCGGTGGCGAGCAAGGTGATGCTCGACGCCCGCCTGTCGGCTGCCGGCCATTGGATCGCTGCATGTGAAAAGGCCGAATCCGCGCGCGCGCCAGACGCGCTGGCTGCCGCGATCGCCGACAACCGGCGTGATTTCGACGCCCGCTTCGAGCTCGCGCAAACCCACTTCGCCGCCCAGCGGTTCACGCAGGCCATGGACGAGCTGTTGGAGATCGTGATGCGCGACAAGGCCTGGAATGGCGAGTTGGCGCGCAAGACCTACGTCGCGATCCTCGAGCTGATGGGCAAGCCCGCGCCCGCCAAGGCCGAAGCCGCAGCCCCCAAGGGCGCGCTCGAAGTGGCGGGCAAGGTGAACACCGCCCCGGCCGACCCGGTGGTCGACCAGTACCGGCGCAAGCTGAGCATGGCGCTGTTCTGAAGTACGGCGCCGGGCCGCCCCAAGCCGGACGGCCCCCCCGGGGAGGCTCTCTCAGCGCAGCTTGGCCAGGGCCTTGTCCACCAAGGCCACTATCAGCGCTTGATCGCGCTCGTGGGTGTGCCAGTCGATGTCGGCCAGCGTCTTGTGGCGCGCGGCCGCCTCGGCCTGACCCAACTGACCAAACACCAGCGCGAGGCGGCTGTGGGCCGCCGCCCGGTCGTCCACGTCGCGGTCGTATGACACGGCCACCTGAGCGGCCAGTGCGTCCTTCAAGGCCTGCTCGGTCTGGCCCAGTTGCAAGCGGCACCATGCGAGATCGGCACCCAGGCAGGCCCGCATGCGGTCCAGGCCTTGCAACAGCCCGTCGCTGAAATGCGCCTCGTACAAGGCCACGGCCTCGGCATACCGGCCTTGCAGCGAGCTGACCTGGGCGCGCAACAGCGGCACCAGCGCGTCGAGCGAGCCAGTGCCGACCAGCGCGTCGAAGTTGCCGGTGGACTCGATGCCCAGCATGGCGCGGCGTGTGACGTTGTCGTCTTCCACACCACGCAGCACCGTCTGCCGCGACTCGTCGCCCAGCAGGCCGGCCATGTTGTGCATCACGGCGCTCAGCATCGCCTCGTCACCCTCGGCGTTGGCATGTTGGCGTGTCTTGGCATACCAGGGCTGGGCGGCGTCGAAACGCCCGCCGAAGTGGTAAGCCTGCGCCACCACCAGGCAGACGCGGGCGCGCGCCGCATGGTGCTCGGGCTCGGCCAACTCGAAACACTCACCGATGTGGCGGACCATGGCTTCGAGGTCGTGGTCGACATAGTCCATGTGCGCCAGCCAGGCCACCGACAGGGCACGCAAGCGCGTATCGCGCGCAGGTGCGCTGAGGGCGTAGGCCCGGCTGATCTTGTCGCGCGCGTTGCGGTTGAGGTCGCTGTAGTAGCTCACAAAACCTTCAGCCAGGCTGAGCCACGCGCTCACCGACACATTGGGCTGCCGGGCGTACTGGGCCTGCAGCGCCGACAGCACGGCACGCGCCTCAGCCATCTGGCCTTGCCGTGCCAACAACCCCGCCCGCTCGGCCCGCAGGCAATCGGCCTGCACGGGCTGCGTGGCAGCGGCGATCGCGGTGTCGAGGTTGTTGAGCAGGCGCGATTTCATGCCGCGCTCAGGTGGTCAGGCGTTGCAGCGCTTCGCGGTACTTTGCAGCGGTCTTTTCGATCACCTCGGGCGGCAGCGCCGGCGCCGGTGCCTGCTTGTTCCAGGGCTGGCCGTTGACACGCGCCTGCTCCAGCCAGTCGCGCACGAACTGCTTGTCGTAGCTCGGCGGGTTGCGGCCTTCACGGAATGCCGCCTCGTAGCCTTCGATCGGCCAGAAGCGCGAAGAGTCGGGCGTGAGCACTTCGTCCATGAGCGTCAGCGTGCCGTCGGCATCGAGGCCAAACTCGAACTTGGTGTCGGCAATGATGATGCCCTTGGCCAGCGCGATCTGCGCCGCCGTCGTGTAGAGCTTGATCGCGGTGCTGCGCACCCGCTCGGCCAAATCAGCCCCGATGATCTGCTGCATGCGATCGAACGAGATGTTCTCGTCGTGGTCACCCATCTCGGCTTTGGTGGCCGGTGTGAAGATGGGTTCGGGCAGGCGGCTCGCGTTCTTCAGACCGGCAGGCAGCTTGACGCCGCACACCGACTGGCTCTGCTGGTACTCCTGCCAGCCGCTGCCGGCGAGGTAGCCGCGCACCACCGCTTCGATCGGCAAGGGCTTCAAGCGCTTGACCAGCATGGAGCGGCCGCGCACCTGCTCGCGCTCGGCCGGCGCCACCACGCTGGTCGGGTCGTCGCCGGTCAGGTGGTTGGGCACGATGCCTTGCAGGTGGGCAAACCAGAACAAGGCCATCTCGGTCAACAGGGCGCCCTTGCCGGGGATCGGCTCGCCCATGATCACGTCGAAGGCGCTGAGGCGGTCGCTCGCGACCATCAGGATGCGGTCGTCGCCAACCGCGTAGTTGTCACGCACCTTGCCGCGCGCGAGGAGCGGCAGCGAGGTAATAGAAGAGTTCAGTAGTTCTGTCATGGTGACCAATCAGCCCGGCGCCCGGCCGTCCGAAGCCGGGCTGCGCCCCCTCGGGGGGCAGGAGCGAAGCGACGTGGGGGTCGTCATCCTCAGACAACAGTCTGTGCCAGTTCACCCTTGGCATACCGCTGAGCCACCTGCACCAGGCTCTGCGGCTTGATCTTGCCGCCTTGGCCTTCGCAGTTGAACTCGATGTAGCGCTGCTTGCAGATCGCCTTGGCAGCCTCGCGAGCGGGCTTGAGCCACTCGCGGGCATCGAACTTGTCGGGGTTCTCGGCCAGGAACTTGCGCACCGCGCCGGTCATCGCGAGGCGGATGTCGGTGTCGATGTTGATCTTGCGCACGCCGAACTTGATCGCGTGCTGGATCTCTTCGACCGGCACACCGTAGGTCTCTTTCATGTTGCCGCCGTACTGGCGAATGATCGCCAGCAGCTCTTGCGGCACGCTCGACGAGCCGTGCATCACCAGGTGGGTGTTGGGGATGCGCTTGTTGATCTCTTTGATGCGGTCGATGGCGAGGATATCGCCGGTGGGCTTGCGCGTGAACTTGTAGGCGCCGTGGCTGGTGCCGATGGCAATCGCCAGCGCGTCGAGCTGGGTGCGCTTCACGAAGTCGGCGGCTTGCTCGGGGTCGGTCAGCAGTTGCTCGCGCGTCATGGTGGCGTCGGTGCCGTGGCCGTCTTCCTTGTCGCCCTTCATGGTCTCGAGCGAGCCCAGGCAGCCGAGTTCGCCTTCGACGGTGACGCCCAGCTTGTGTGCCATGTCGACGACCTTCTTCGTCACGTCGACGTTGTAGTCGTAGCTGGCGATGGTCTTGCCGTCGGCTTCGAGCGAGCCGTCCATCATCACCGAGCTGAATCCGAGGTTGATGGCGCCTTGGCACACATCGGGGTTCTGGCCGTGGTCCTGGTGCATCACCAGCGGGATGTGCGGGTACTGCTCGGTGGCCGCCAGGATCAGGTGCTTGATGAAAGACTCGCCAGCGTACTTGCGGGCGCCGGCACTGGCTTGCAGGATCACCGGGGCGCCGGTTTCATCGGCCGCCTGCATCACGGCCTGCACCTGCTCCAGGTTGTTGACGTTGAACGCCGGAATGCCATAGCCGTGTTCGGCGGCGTGGTCCAGCAGCTGGCGCATTGAAACGAGTGGCATGGTCGTGTCCGGGAAGTGATGAAAGCGGGCGGCGCAGGCGGCAAGAAACCGCTCTGAAACTCCTGCGATTGTAGCGACGCACCCCCGTGAAAACCCGCCAGAACACCGGGTCTCCCGCGTCTGGGGGGCAACCCCCGCCCTCTGGGGGATCGTCGCAAATGGGCCAGGAACCGGCCGCTTTTCTCACTTCACAAGCAACTCCCGAGGCCGACACTGAAGCTCCGCAAAGAGACGGAACACCCGCCATGGCACGACTCGACCTGAACGCTTTGACGCTGCACATCACCGCCGCCGCGGTGCAGCATCCGCACGACCTGGCCAGCCATCTGGTGCAGTCCACCGGCATGAGCCGCGGCACCATCCAGAAAGCGCTGCAGCGCCTGACGCAACTCGGCTGGTTGCAGCGCGAAGGCAGCGCTCGCCGCCCGCATTTCCGTCCCGGCCTGTTGCGCCAGGTGGTCCAGCGTTACGCGCTCGACGGCTTGCAGGAAGACCTGCCCTGGTCGCGCGACTTCGCCCCCTTGTTCGCCTTGCCGAGCGCAGTGCAACGGATGACACAGCACGCCTTTGGCGAACTGCTCAACAACGCCATCGACCACAGCGGTGGCACCAGCGTCACCGTGTCGCTGCGCCAGACGCCCAGCCACGTGCAGCTGTTGGTGTCAGACGACGGCTGCGGCGTGTTCGACCAGCTCTCGCGCTCGTTCTCGCTGGCCGACCCGGTGATGGCCATGCTGGAGCTGAGCAAGGGCAAGCTGACCAGCCAGCCGGCACGCCATGCCGGGCGTGGCCTGTTCTTCACCTCGCGCCTGGCCGACGTGTTCGACCTGCACGCCAATGACACCGCCTTTCAGCACCGCGAATGGGAAGGCAATGGCTGGCGCCCGGGGCGCGCGCTCAAGCACCAGGGCACCTCGGTCTATGCCGCGATCGCGCTGGACACGACACGCACGCTGGAGACGGTGCTGCATGCGCACAGTCTCGATGGCGTGGGTTTCGGTTTCGAGCGCACCGTGGTGCCTCTGCGTTTGATGGCCTCGCCACTGGCGGGGCTGGACTCGCGCGCCCAGGCGCGGCGTGTCGCGGCGCGCTTGAATGCGTTTCGTCGGGCAGAGATTGACTTCGACGGCGTGACGAACATCGGCCACAGCTTCGCCGACGAGTTATTTCGCGTGATGTCGCCCGAGTTGGGCGAGGTGGATCTGGTGCCCTTGAACATGTCGGCCTCGGTGGCCGCGATGGTCGAGAGCGTGCGGCGCGGCGACTGACACCCGCGTCATTCCCGCGAAGGCGGGAATGACAGGCTCTACCCGATGCGCTCCGCGCGGTAACCCGCTGCGCGCATCGCCGACAAAATCTCCTCGATGTGCTCCACGCCCCGCGTGTGCACCACCACCTCGATCTGAACGCGCTCCACCGAGACCGAGCTGAACGCCCGCTGGTGCTGCACCTCGTCGATGTTGGCGCCGAGCTTGCCGAGCAGCGTGGCCACGTCGGCCAGCGCGCCCGGGATGTCGCGCACGTCAAAGCGCAACCGCGCCAGGCGGCCCGACTTGACCATGCCGCGTTCGATGATCTCGGCCAGCACCAGTGGCTCGATGTTGCCGCCGCACAGGATCAGGCCCACCTTGCGGCCCGCAAAGCGCTCGCGGTGTTTCTTCAGCGCCGCCAGGCCGACGGCGCCCGCACCCTCGACCACGGTTTTTTCGATTTCGAGCAGCATCAGAATCGCCTGCTCGATGTCGTCTTCGCCCACCAGCAGCACGTCGTTCACCTGCTGCTGGATCACGGGCAGCGTCAGCGCTCCGGGCGCCTTGACGCCGATGCCGTCGGCGATCGTGGCCTGTTGAACCGGCAGGTTCTGGCCATGCCTGGCATTCCAGGCCGCGGGGAACCGCTCGGTCTGCACGCCGATCACTTCGATGCCGGGCTTGAGCGCACGCGCCGCCGATGCCACACCACTGATCAGGCCGCCGCCGCCAATGGCCACCACCAGCGTGTCGATCGACGGCTGCTGCGCCAGCATCTCCAGCCCGATGGTGCCTTGGCCAGCCATCACGTCGAGGTCGTCGTAGGGGTGGATCAGCGTGAGCTTTCTATCGCGCGCCAACTGCAGCCCGAACGCACGGGCGTCGTCGAAGGTGTCGCCCTGCAGCACCACCTCGGCTCCAAACCCGCGGGTGTTGGCCACCTTCACCGGCGCCGCGAACCGCGGCATCACGATGGTCGCCGGGATGCCCAGGCGCTGCGCGTGGTAGGCCACGCCTTGTGCATGGTTGCCCGCCGACACCGCAAGCACCCCGCGCTGACGCTCTTCATCGGTCAGTTGCGCGAGCTTGTTGAGCGCCCCGCGCTCCTTGAACGACGAGGTGAACTGCAGGTTTTCGAACTTGAGGAACACCTCGCAGCCGATGATCTCGCCGAGGGTGCGCGAGCGCAGGCAAGGCGTTTCGAGCACGTGCCCGGCAAGCCGCTGGGCGGCGGCACGGATGTGATCCAGCGTCAGCGACATGGCTGTCTCAGCCGACCAAACAAACTTTCAACATGTTCGTACCACCCGGGTAGCCCATGGGCTCGCCGCAGGTGATGGCGTAGGTGTCGCCGGGCTTCAACACACCCTTGCTGACCAGCAGCGCCTCGGCGTGTTTCAGCGCCTCGTCGCGGTCGCTGAAGTTGGGCATCAAGAGCGGCTGCACGTTGCGGTACAGCGTCATGCGGCGCTGGCTGGTGATCTGCGAGGTGAGGCCGAAGATGGGCACGTGGATGCGGTGCCGGCTCATCCACAGCGCGGTCGAGCCCGATTCGGTGAGCGCAAGGATGGCCTTGCAGCCCAGGTGGTACGCCGTGAACAAGGCGCCCATCGCGATCGACTGGTCGATGCGGCCGAACTTCTTGTTGGTGAAGCCGGCGTCGAGCGCAATCTCCTCGGCCGCTTCGGCCTCGACGCAGATGCTGGCCATCATCTCGACCGTCTCCACCGGGTACTTGCCGGCGGCGGTTTCGGCGCTGAGCATCACGGCGTCGGTGCCGTCGAGCACGGCGTTGGCCACGTCGCTCACCTCGGCGCGTGTGGGCACCGGGTTGACGATCATCGACTCCATCATCTGGGTGGCGGTAATGACCACGCGATCCAACTCACGCGCCATCTTGATCATGCGTTTTTGCAGCGCCGGCACGGCCGCGTTGCCCACCTCGACGGCCAGGTCACCGCGCGCGACCATGATGCCGTCGCTCGCCTTGATGATCGACTCCAGCACCGGAATGGCCTCGCTGCGTTCGATCTTGGCGATCAACGCGGGTTTGTGGCGCCAGGGTTCGCCGGCCACGTTGGCCAGTTGGCGGGCCATTTCCATGTCGGTCGCGTTCTTCGGGAAGCTCACCGCCAGGTACTCGCACTGGAAGCTCATCGCGGTCTTGATGTCGTCCATGTCCTTGGCGGTCAGCGCCGGCGCGGTGAGGCCGCCACCGGCCTTGTTGATGCCCTTGTTGTTGGACAGCTCGCCACCGATCACCACCGTGGTGTGCACCTCTTCACCCCTGACCGCATCGACGGTCAGCCTGAGCAGGCCATCGTTGAGCAGCAGCGTGTCGCCAGGTCGCACGTCGCGTGGCAGCTCCTTGTAGTCGAGACCCACGCGTTCGTTGGTGCCGAGCTCTTTGGTGGCGCCATCGAGGATGAACTTCTGACCCGCTTCGATGATGGTCTTGCCACCTTCGAACTTGCCGACGCGGATCTTCGGGCCCTGCAGGTCGGCCATGATGGCGACCTCCTTGCCCACCGACTTGGCCACCTCGCGCACCAGCAGCGCACGGTCGATGTGGTCTTGCGCCTTGCCGTGCGAGAAGTTGAGCCGCACCACGTCGACCCCCGCGCGGATCATCTGCGCGAGCACCTCGGGTGAGCTGGACGCAGGGCCGAGGGTGGCAACGATCTTGGTGGCGCGGGGCATGGTGGGTTCCGTTCTTGCGTTCTTGTTGTGTCGAAGCGAGTGTCTCTCAGCCTTGCGCGCGCTTTTGCAGGATTTCGAAGGCGGGCAGGGTCTTGCCCTCCAGCACTTCAAGAAAGGCGCCGCCGCCGGTGGAGATGTAGCCAACGTCCTTGTCGATGCCGTATTTGGCGATCGCCGCGAGCGTGTCACCGCCACCCGCAATGCTGAACGCGCTCGACTCGGCAATGGCGCGCGCCAGCGTTTCGGTGCCGTGGGCAAAGGCGTCGAACTCGAACACGCCGACCGGGCCGTTCCAGACGATGGTGCCCGCCTTCTTCAGCATGTCGGCGAGCAGAGCCGAGGTCTTCGGGCCGATGTCGAGGATGAGGTCGTCCGCGGCCACATCGGCTGCGGCTTTCACCGTGGCGGGTGCGTCGGCGGCAAACGTCTTGGCAGTGACCACGTCGGTCGGGATGGGCACGGCCGCGCCACGCGCCTTCATCGCCTCGATCACCGCCTTGGCTTCGTTCACCAGGTCGGCCTCGGCGAGCGACTTGCCGATGGGCAGGCCGGCGGCCAGAAGGAAGGTATTGGCAATGCCACCGCCGACGATGAGCTGGTCGACGTTCTTGGCCAGCGCCTGAAGAATGGTCAGCTTGGTGCTGACCTTGCTGCCCGCCACGATGGCAACCAGCGGGCGCTTCGGGTTGGCCAACGCCTTGGTGATGGCATCGATCTCGGCCGCCAGCAGCGGGCCGGCGCAGGCCACCTTGGCGAACTGCGCGATGCCGTAGGTGGAAGCTTCGGCGCGGTGCGCGGTGCCGAAGGCGTCGTGCACGAAGATGTCGCACAGCGCGGCCATCTTCTTCGCGAGTTCTTCGTTGTTCTTTTTCTCGCCCTTGTTGACGCGGCAGTTTTCCAGCATCACGAGCGAGCCGGGGGCGACGGTCACACCGTCGACCCAGTTGGCCACCACCGGAATCTCGCGGCCCATCAGCTCGCCCATGCGGCGGGCAACAGGCGCCAGCGAATCTTCGGGCTTGAACTCACCCTCGGTGGGACGACCCAGGTGCGAGGTGACCATCACCGCCGCACCGGCTTTCAGCGCCAGCTCGATGCAGGGAATGGACGCACGGATGCGCGTGTCTTCGGTGATGTGCCCGGCGTCGTCGAGCGGCACGTTGAGGTCGGCGCGGATGAACACGCGCTTGCCGGTGGCTTGGCCACGGGCCACGAGGTCTTCAAAACGGAGAACGTTCATGGTGTGCGAAGAGTGAGTGGGGATTCTAGGGACGGCCAGCCCCCTCGAATTACACGCGGGTTACAGGCCGCTGACTCAGATATTGGACACCACCGGCGCCCCCACTCACATCACCAACCCAGGCCCAGCTTGAGGGGGATCAGCACCAGCATGCCGCTGACGATGGTGCCGAGAATGCCGCCGCGCCAGAAGAAATACGCGGTCGCCACCACGACCGCGTAAAGCCGCGCGTCTCGCCAGGTGTCGATGAGCTGCCCTTGTGACATCACGACCTCGGGCACCACCACCGCCGCCAAGGCAGCGAGTGGCGCGTAGCGCAGGCCGCGCTTGACCCAGTCGGGCAAGACCAGCTCGCGCTCGGAGATGAGGAAGAAGCCTCGGGTGACGACGGTGATGACCGTCAGGCCGACGATGGTGATGAAGGCGTCGAGGCTGTTCATGCAGACGCCCTGTCGACGGCTGCATCGGCAGGCTGCGGCTTGGCGCGGCCCAGCGCCTGGCGCAGGCGACGGCCGGCGTCGCCGCCGCCGTCCATCATCAAGCCGATGCACACTGCGGCCGCAATGGCGACCACGATGTGCAGCCGGAAAGGCAGGGCAAACGCGGCCACCGCCGCTGCGCCGGCCACCGCCGCCGCCAGCGCCGTGGCGCGGTCGGAGACCAGCGAGTAGGTGAGGCCGAGCAAAGCCAGCACACCGGCAAAGCCGAGGCCCCAATGCGTAGGCACGACGTCGGCCAACACGATGCCCAGCACAGCCGGCACCTGCCAGCTGAACCAGTTGGCCGCCGCCGCCCCCATGAAGTACTCGACCTGGCCTTCGTCGTCGCGTGCTTCGGGAAAGCGCTTCATGAAGAGCACGTAGGTCAGGTCACCGCTCAGGTAGGTCAACACCAGCCGCTGGCGCAGCGGGTAGCGCATGAAATAGGGGCGCCATTGCGCACTGAAGATCACGAAGCGCAGGTTGATGCAGGCGGCCGTGGCCCAGATCACCCACACCGGCGCACCCACCGTCATCAGCGGGATGGCCGCCAGCTGTGCGCTGCCGGCAAACACCGTGAAGGTCATCAACAGCGCGAGCGGGATCGACAGGCCGCCCTTGACCATGGCCACGCCGGTCACCAAACCCCAGGCCGCGATGCCCAGGCTGACCGAGCTCATGTCGCGAACGCCAGCGCGGAACTGCGCGTGGTGCAGGGTGTGGTGGAGTGAGTGCATTGAGGGGAATTCTCTCTCCAGGCCGTCAAAACAGCCGGGGCGGGTGACCGCGCTGCGAACCCGGGTTCGCCGGCCGCCGGCGCAATGAAGGCTCAGGAGTCCTGGCTCTTGGGCTCGCGCGGCTTGCCTGCCTTGGCGGGTTTCTTCTCCACACCGTCCACGGCCGCGGGTTCGGTCAGCACCGCTTTGGCTTCGCCCTTGGGCTCGGCCGACTTGGGCTCGCCCTTGGCGGCGACCGCTTGCGGCGGCACGGCCTCGATCTTGTTCTCGCGCATGTAGTCGTTCATGTCGCGCCAGCCGGCAAACACCGAGGCCTTGTCGGCCTTCTTGTTGAGCACATAGCAGTCTTCGATGGCGCGGCCGGCGTGGCGGCAGGCGCCACCGATGGCCTTGCCTTCGGCTTCCTTGGCGGCGGCGAGCTTTTCAGCCGAGTCGCCGAACAGGTCGCAACCCGACAGCGCGGTCGCGGCCAGCAGGAGGGAGATGAGGGCGGTGTGTCGCATGACGGGCAGGGCGGAGTTCGGGGTTCATTCTGCGCAAACCCGGCCCGTCGGTGGCGCGCAAAAGCGGGGTGTTCTCCCCGCTTTTTGGGCGACTTCAGGCCATGGCCAGCAGGCGCTCCACCCGCTCTTCGGTCGAAGGGTGGGTCGAGAACAGGCCACGCAGGCCACCGGCCGACAGCGGGTTGATGATCATCATCTGCGCCGTTTCGGGGTGGTGCTCGGCGGCTTGCATCGGCATGCCCTTGGCGTAACGCTGGATCTTCTGCAGAGCACTGGCCAGGGCCTGCGGGTCGCCGGAGATCTCGGCACCGCCGCGGTCAGCCTCGAATTCGCGCGCCCGGCTGATGGCCATCTGGATCAGGCTCGCGGCCAAGGGCGCGAGGATCATCACCAGCAGACCGACGATCGGGTTGTGCGAGCGGCCTTCGCTGTCGCGCCCGCCGAAGAGCATGGCGAAGTTGGCCAGCATCGAGATCGCACCGGCCATGGTGGCGCTCACCGTGCTGATCAGGATGTCGCGGTGCTTCACGTGCGCCAGCTCGTGCGCCATCACGCCGCGCAACTCACGCTCGCTCAGGGCGCGCAGGATGCCGGTGGTGGCCGCCACCGCGGCGTGCTCGGGGTTGCGCCCGGTGGCAAAGGCGTTCGGCGCGTCTTCGTTGATCAGGTAGACACGCGGCATCGGCAGCTGGGCGCGCTGCGCCAGCTCTTGCACCATGCGGTAGAACTGCGGCGCGCTGGTCGCGTCGACCTCTTGCGCGTTGTACATCTTGAGCACCAGCTTGTCGGAAAACCAATAGCTGAAGAAGTTCATGCCCAAGGCCACCGCGAGCGCGATCATCATGCCCGAGCGCCCACCGATGAAGGCGCCAATGGCCATGAACAGCGCCGTGATGGCGGCCATCAGAACGGCGGTCTTCAACAGATTGAACATGGAAACAGACTCCTTGAGTGCTTGACCCGCATCAGATGCGGCCAGGCCGTTGGAGTTCAACGGCTGAATGTGTGGCCCGGCTTCAGCGGCTTGCTTTGGAGAAATTGCCGCGCTGGCTGGCGCTTGCCGCCGGGGCGCTGCAGGTCGGTGACCTTCAATGCAGCCTCGCCACAAGCGACCGTCACGCCTTCGTCAGTGACCGCCAACACCGTCCCGGGTTCGCCCGTTGCCGGTACGACCTGGGCGCGCCACAGCTTGATCGCTTCGCCGTCGAGTTGCGCCGTGACGCCGGGGAAGGGGTCGAAGGCGCGGATGCGTCGCTCAATCGTTGCGGCAGGTAAAGACCAGTCGACAGCCGCCTCGGCCTTGTCGATCTTGTGCGCGTAGGTCACGCCCTCGGCGGGCTGTGGCGTGCGCTTCAGGCCCCCACAGGCGGCCAGTTCCAGCGCTTCGACAATCAGGCGCCCACCCAACGTGGCCAGGCGGTCATGCAGGCGGGCCGTCGTGTCGTCGGACGCGATGTCGATGGCTTCGACCAGCAGCATGTCGCCCGTGTCCAGCCCAGCATCCATTTGCATGATGGTGATGCCCGTACGATCGTCACCGGCCTCGATCGCCCGGTGAATGGGCGCTGCGCCACGCCAGCGTGGCAGCAGCGACCCGTGGATGTTCAGGCAGCCGCGCGGCGGCAGGTCGAGCACCCATTGCGGCAGGATCAGCCCGTAGGCCGCGACCACCATCACATCAATGTGTGCGGCGAGCAAGGCCTCCCGGGCTTGGGCGGCATCGTCGGGGTACTTGCCATCCAGCCGCAGGCTGCGCGGCTGCACCACCGGAATGCCGTGCGCCAGGGCAAACGCCTTCACCGGCGACGGGTTCAGCTTCATCCCACGCCCGGCCGGGCGGTCGGGCTGGGTCAGCACCAGCGGGATTTCGAACCCGGCAGCATGCAGGCGCGCCAGCGCCACCTCGGCGAACTCCGGCGTGCCCGCAAACGCCACTTTCATGGGCGCTGCTCGTCGCGGGCCTTCTTCAGCATCTTGACCTTGATGCGGTCGCGCTTCAGCGAGCTCAGGTACTCGACAAACACCTTGCCCACCAGATGATCCATCTCGTGCTGCACACAAACCGACAACAGCCCTTCGGCCTCGAATTCGTAACTTTCCCCGGCCCGGTTGAGCGCGCGCACCGTGACACGGGAATGCCGCGGCACCTTGTCATAAATGGTGGGGACCGACAGGCAGCCTTCGTCACCCAGGCTCATTTCCACGCTTTTGGCCACCAGTTCGGGGTTGATCAGCACATGGGGGTCGTTGCGCGAGTCCGAGGTGTCGATCACGATCACCCGTTCGTGCACGTCGACCTGGGTGGCGGCCAAGCCCACGCCGTCGGCGGCGTACATGGTGTCAAGCATGTCATCGACCAGCTGGCGGATGCGCGCGTCAACCTGGGCCACCGGCTTGGCGACGGTGTGCAGGCGGGGGTCGGGGTAACGGAGGATGGTGAGCTTGGACATGGAAATCAGGTTTGAGGGGCCTGTGGGCGGCACGCAACGCCGGCCGCCGTGACAGGCAACACAACAAAGGTATCGGCGGGTGACTTTCGTTGCGATATCAAGGGTTTAGAGGCAGAATCTGCGAAACTGAATGAAGATTTTCGCCGAACTGCGGGCAGCTTGCTGCAGCCGGCTCAGTAAACCGCACAGCCCAGCATTGTGCTGTCTGCGCGCCCGGAGACTCACCTTCATGACCCGAAGCACCCGTCCTGCCCTGTCATTTTTCCGGGCTTCTGCGATCACTGTGGCGCTCGGCCTTGGCCTCGGCGCCGCCATGGCGGCCGAACCCAACTTCCCCATCACCCAGAAGCAGCGCAGCACGGCCAAGCAAGTGGCCGCAGCGGGTGTGCCGCTGTCCGAACTGGCGGAAAACGCCCCCGACGCCTACACCGTCAAGTCAGGCGACACGCTGTGGGACATCTCGAGCATGTTCCTCAAGAGCCCGTGGCGTTGGCCCGAGCTGTGGGGCATGAACCTGGAGCAGATCCGCAACCCGCACCTGATCTATCCCGGGCAGACCCTCTATCTGATCAAGACCGACGGCCGCGCCACGTTGCGGGTTGGTGACGGCGACCAAGGAGGCTCCGGCCGCCTGTCACCTCGTATCCGCAGCAGTGAACTCGGCCGTCAAGGCCTTCCGCCCATTGCCTTGCACTTGATCGAGCCCTTCCTCAACGAAGCGGTGATCTTCGAGACGAATCAGCTGGCAACTGCACCCCGCGTGGTGGGCGCTCAAGAAGGCCGTGTGCTGCTGTCTCGCGGCGACCTCGCCTATGTGCGCGGAGAGCTGGGCACCAACCGCAACTACCGCGTCTTCCGTGAGCCCCGCGCGCTGAAAGACCCAGGAACCGGAGAAGTGCTGGGCTACGAAGCCGAGTACCTCGGTGTGGCCGAATACACCCGCCAGGGCGGCACCGTCCAAGGCGAAATCGTGCCCGACACCTTCACGGTGACCAGCGTTCGCCAGGAGATCCGCGTCGGTGACCGACTCTCGCCGGTGCCGCCGCGTGAGTTCATCAACTACGTGCCACGCCCACCCGAAAAAGACATCGCCGGCCAGATCGTCTCGATCTACGGCGATGGCCTCACCGCTGGTCAGAACCAGATCGTGGCCTTGAACAAGGGGAGTCGCGACGGCCTGGAAAGTGGGCACGTGCTCGCTTTGTGGCGCGCCGGGGATCGGATCGTCGACCGAACCAACAATGAGCGCACCCGCATCAAGCTGCCCGACGAGCGCCATGGCCACCTCTTCGTCTTCCGGGTCTTCAACCGCATGTCGTACGCGCTGATCCTTACGGTCAAGGAACCGGTGACCCCGGGCGATCGTTTCACCCAGCCCTGAGTCTGGCGAGCGAGCGCCACAGCGGCGCTCGGTCCACGATGGATCGCGACGAACTCGCCGCTTGGCTGCGGCTCATCGAAACGCCGCAAGTCGGGCGTGAGTCCGCTCGCAAGTTGTTGGCGGCGTTTGGGTCACCGCAGGCCGTGCTCGCTGCACCCATCGCCGCTCGCAAGGAGGTCGTCTCTGCCACCGCGGCCACGGTGCTGGCCCAAGAGCCAGATGCCGTGGCGGCTCTGGTCGACACCACCGTGAGCTGGCTCGCAACTGCCACCGATGACGCACCTCGGCAGGTACTGACACTGGGCGACCCCAGCTACCCTTCCCTGCTGCTGGAGACCGCCGACCCACCACTGCTGCTGTACCTGCAGGGCAATGCCAGCCTGCTGCATGCTCAGAGTGTGGCCGTGGTCGGCAGCCGCAACCCCACGCCCCAGGGCCGCGAAAACGCCCGCGCCTTTTCGGCTCACCTGAGCCAGGCGGGGCTGACGATCGTGTCCGGACTGGCGCTCGGCATCGACGGAGCCGCCCATGAAGGTGGTTTGTCGGGTGCGGGCCGAACCATCGCGGTGATCGGCACCGGCCTGGACCGTGTCTACCCCCGGCGCCATTTGGAGCTGGCACATCGCATCAGCGCTGAAGGTCTGATGCTCAGCGAGTACTCGCTTGGCACGCCGCCCCTGCCACCCAATTTCCCGATGCGCAACCGCATCATCGCTGGCCTGACACGCGGCACCCTGGTGGTCGAAGCCGCGCTGCAATCCGGCTCACTGATCACGGCACGCCTGGCCAGTGAAGCAGGGCGCGACGTCTTCGCCATTCCCGGCTCGATCCATTCGCCCCAATCGCGTGGCTGTCATGCGCTGATCAAGCAAGGTGCCAAGCTTGTGGAAACCGGGCAGGACGTGCTCGAAGAGTTGCCATCGTTTCGGCCACCTTCGCCAGACTCGGCCAAGCCACCCCCAGATGAGGAAAGCAACGATCCGCTGTTGCAAGCCTTGGGGTTCGACCCGGTCACTCTGGACGCCTTGGTCGCCCGCACCGGTTGGCCCGCGGCCCTGCTCAACACCCGCTTGCTTGAGCTTGAAATGGAGGGGCAGGTGGCACGACTGCCAGGGCAACTCTTCCAGCGCGTTAGTACAGGCTGACTGCGGAACTTCGGCCCGGGTAGCCCGCACGCCCCCGAAGGGCATTTATTCCAGGCCCTACAAAGCGACCCTGGGGTATAGTGAATCCATGTTTGACGTGCTCGTCTACTTGTACGAAAACTACTGGCGGCCCGATGCGTGCCCCGACCATGCGCAGCTCACACGCAAGCTGTCGGCCATGGGCTTCGAGTCAGACGAGATCGAGGAGGCCCTCTCTTGGCTGGACGGCTTGGCGACCGCAGCGCAGTCGTATTCCGGCGAGCAAAGTCCTGACAGCCTGCGGGTCTATTCCCCTGCCGAGCAAGAGCACCTGGGCGAGCACTCGATCGGCTTCGTGAGCTTTCTCGAATCGGCCGGTGTGTTGCCTCCTCCGATGCGCGAAATGGTCATCGACCGCGCAACCGCCATTCCCGGCGGGCCGGTCGATTTGGAAGACCTGAAGATCATCGTGCTCATGGTGTTCTGGAGCCTGGGCGAAGAGCCCGACGCACTGATCCTCGACGAGCTCTTTGTCGACGAAGAGGATCGGCTGATTCACTGATCCGCAAGATCACCCAAACAAAAGCCGCCCCGAAGGCGGCTTTTTTGTTGCCCAACGGGCACGAGCGTCAGTTGAGCAAGCGTGTGGGGTCCACGTCCAGTTTGGCCAAAGCACTGCGTGTGGCACGCACGGTCAGCGACTCGTCTTGTGCCGGCACCAACAGCCCGGCCTGGAGAAACGCTGCCAGTCGGTTTTGCTGGAACAGGATGCCGCGCCCATGCGGCGAGACAAACAGGGTCAGTTGCCGACGCATGCCCTGCCAGACCAGTTGCACTGCTTCGTTGCGGTTGCGGTAGTCGAGCATGTACCAGCCACCAACCTGAAGCTCGCGCGCCCAGGCCAGCATCGCTGGTGTGGGCATGGAGCCGCCCTCGCCCACCACTTCGAGCTCAGAGCTTTCATGACCCGACAGGTCTAGCACCAGCGACTCGTCGATCTCCAGGTCGTCGGTGTTGTCGGGTAACAGTTCTTCCAGCGTTTCGAGCCGGCCCATCAACTCTTCAAGCCGCTCGGGCGCGATGGCAGCCGTCTTGGCGGTGAACGCCGCCGCCAGGGAGTTGTTGAGCTTCTGGATGTGTTCGTCTTGTTTGTCGGCGGAGATGCCGGCGTGGTCCATGCCCTCGCGCAGGGTCTTGAGCAGCGGCGGCAGGCGGCGGATCACCTCGGCCCGTTCTTCGCGAGACACCTTCGCACTGGCCGACCAGATCAAGTCGGCGGCCACACGTTTCATCGCCTTGGTTTCAACACCCTGGGCGCCGTACTTCACCGCCGTCATGGCCATCACATCGGCCCAGACGTGAAAGAGGAACTCACGCACCCCTTCTTGCACAGGCACCTCGTTGAGCATCTTGCGCAGCTCGATGGTGTACTGGATCGCCAGCGTCTCGCGCTGCTCCACCTGCTGGGCGAGCGACACACCTTTGCGTGTCATCTCGTTTTCGTTCTTGAAATAGTGCTCCAGGAACTTCTCGAACTCGGTGAGCACGGTCTGGAACACGCGGCGCCCGGTGTCGGGGTAGGCCTCGACCACCTGGACCACGCGCTTGATTTCTTTTTCCAGCGTGTCGGCGACAGCGCGGCTGGTCGCGTCGAAACCCATCACACAGGCACCCATGCGGTCGATCAGTCGGCGGGCCGGGTGGTCCACCGTGGCAAAAAAATCAGGCTCGCTGACCGCCACCCGCAGCACCGGCATTTGCAGGCGTGCAAACCAGACCCGCACTACGGCAGGAATGCGCTCTTCCATCAGGATGCTCTGGAACAGCAGGGCGACGATCTCGATCGTGGCGCGCTCCACCGGCGTGGTGGCGGCCTTCTTCAGCGCTTGCTTGCGCTGGTGCAGTTCTTCGAGCAAGGCCGGTGTGCTGACCTGCTCTTCGCCGGCCCGTGCACCGCTGACCACGCCACCACTCGTGGTGCTGGACAAGCGCCGCTGAATGCCTTGCTGGGCCTCGTTGATCGCCGCCTTCAGCCCCACTGACGCCGCTTGCATGGGCGCCGTCCCGGCGAAGTCGGGCACCTGCCGGCCGATGAGTTTGTTGAGGCGGCCAAGCACTGCTTCTGCATGGTCGGAGCCGCGCGCAAAACCACCAGCGCGCGTCATCATGCGAGTTTCTTCGCCAACCGTGCCCAAGCGAGCGAAGCTGCTGGGCGTGCCTGACGCCGGCCCCGGCGCGCCGCTTGTTCCTCCACCGGAGGCGGGCACGACATAGGAATTGCGCGTGCGCCGGATGAACGGGCGCAGGTCGATCTCGGGCAGCACCTTCTGTTGGATCAACCAGCGGTTGGTCTCGTGATACGCCTCTTCGGCGAAGTGCGCGAACTCTTCGTGCAACACCGCCTGCAGCGTGCGCCACGCATCCTGGGTGAGCGTCGCGCTGCGCCAGGTGCTGGTGACGATGCGCGCCAGCACATGAGGGCGCAGCACATCGTTGGTGTCGAGCTCGTCGCGCTTCTCGAGCGCCGACATGCGCGAGCGCAGATCGGTGAACTCCCAGGACGCACGGTCCATCATGGCCAGCGCCAAGCGCGAGCTCAGAATTTCGGTTTCGATGGTGTCGTCGTCGACCAGCGACATGCCAGGACTGGTGCGCCCCGGCGGAGGCAGATCACCCGGCCGCGAGGCCGACACCATGCCGCTCACCAGCGCGCCACGCAGCGCCGAGATGATGCCGTTGGTCCAGGTCGGAGCGGCCTTGCGCAGGTCGGTGGCGACATCGCGCCGCTTGTACTGGAGGCTGTGTTCGGCCGATTGGGTGGCCAGCAGCCTCGCACCGTCTTCCACCGCATGAACCACGCTCGGCACGCCACTCAACAAACGCTCCACGTAGGAGCGGCGAGCCTGGGCGGCCAGGGCCAACGAATCGGCGGCGGTCGCCATGGGACGGTTGGTCGATGCTCTCTGGAAGGGGATGCCCTTACTCTACACCACCGCCCCGGCGTTCGGGTCGTTCGGATCGACGTCCTTGGCCGGCCCGCCCTTGACCAGGTCTTCGCGCTTGACACCCAGCCACATCGCAATGGCCGCCGCCACAAAAACCGACGAATAGATGCCGAACAAGATGCCGATGGTGAGCGCGATGGCGAAGTAATGCAGTGTCGGCCCGCCGAAGATCAGCATCGACAACACCATCATCTGCGTGCTGCCGTGCGTGATGATCGTGCGGCTCATCGTGCTGGTGATGGCGTGGTCGATCACCTCGTGGGTGTTCATCTTGCGGTACCTGCGGAATGCTTCACGGATCCGGTCGAAGATCACCACCGATTCATTCACCGAGTAGCCCAGCACGGCCAGCACCGCCGCCAGCACCGAGAGCGAAAACTCCCATTGAAAGTAGGCAAAGAAGCCCAGGATGATGATCACGTCGTGCAGGTTGGCGACGATGGCGGCCACCGAGAACTTCCACTCGAAGCGAAACGCCAGGTAAATCATGATGCCGATGATCACAAAGGCGAGCGCCTTGGCGCCGTCTTCGGCCAGCTCGCGGCCGACCTGCGGCCCGACGAACTCGCTGCGCTGCAGGGCCACCGGCTCGGCGCCACCGGCTTCACACACCGGCTTGTCGATCAGTTCGCCCTTGTCGGTCTTGACCTGCTTGCGCGTGACCGTGCCGCTCTCGGCCTTGCACAACTCGCCGAACACGCGGTCGACCACGTCGCCATGCTTGCCGTCGCCACGCACCGGCAGGCGGATCAGCACGTTGCTGGTGCTGCCGAATGACTGCACCTGCACTTCGCCCACCTGCATGGCCTCGACGGTCGTGCGCACCTTGGCAATGTTGGCCGCCTGGGCGTAGTGGGCCTCGATCAGCGTGCCGCCGGTGAACTCGATCGACAGGTGCAGCCCGCGCGTCACCAGGAAGAACACCGCCACCAAGAAGGTGACCAGCGAGATGATGTTGAACACCAGCGCATGCCGCATGAACGGGATGTCGCGTCGGATTCTGAAGAACTCCATGTCTGTGGATCCTGTTTGAGTTCTTGATGGGGCTCAGGTCTTGACCTGGGCGTCGGCTTCGGTGGCCTGGGGTTTCCAGACCTGGCCGATCGAGACCGACTTCAGCTTTTTCTGGCGGCCATACCAGAAGTTCACCAAGCCGCGCGAGAACACGACGGCCGAGAACATCGAGGTCAGGATGCCCAGGCAGTGCACCACCGCAAAGCCCTTGATCGGCCCGGAGCCGAAGGCAAACAAGGCGATGCCGGCGATCAGCGTGGTGACGTTCGAATCGAGAATCGTCGCGAACGCGCGCTCGTAGCCGGTGTTGATGGCCGCCTGCGGCGACGCTCCCGCCCTGAGCTCTTCGCGCACCCGCTCGTTGATCAGCACGTTGGCATCGATCGCCATGCCCAGCGTCAGTGCGATGGCCGCGATGCCGGGCAGCGTGAGCGTGGCCTGCAGCATCGACAACACCGCCACCAGCAGCAGCAGGTTGAACGCCAGCGCGGCCGTGGAGAACACGCCGAACAGCAGGTAGTAGGCACACATGAACACCGCGATCGCCACAAAGCCGTAGATCACGCTGTTGAAGCCCTTGGCGATGTTGTCGGCCCCCAGGCTCGGGCCGATGGTGCTTTCTTCGATGATCTCCATCGGCGCGGCCAGCGAGCCGGCGCGCAACAAGAGGCTCAGGTCGTTGGCAGCTTCGGTGGTGCCCATGCCGGTGATCTGGAACTCGTTGCCGAACTCACCCTGGATGCGCGCCACCGTCAGCACTTCGCCCTTGCCCTTCTCGAACAGGATCGCGGCCATGAAGTTGCCGACGTTGTTGCGCGTCATCTCGCGCATCAGCCGCCCGCCCTTGGCGTCGAGGCTGACCGACACCGCCGGCTGGCTGTTCTGGTCAGGGCGCGGCTGGGCATTGGTCAGCATCTCGCCGGTGGCCACAGCCTCTTTGTAGGTGATGACCGGGGCGCCTCGGCCCACGGTGAACCGCTCGCGCCCGAAGGGCACGGGGCCGGTGCCTTCGACCGCGGCTCGCGCTTCGGCCGACATGTCGGCCAGGCGGAATTCGAGGTTGGCGGTGCGGCCGATGATGTCCTTGGCCTTGGCCGTGTCTTGCACGCCCGGCAACTGGATCACGACACGGTCGGCGCCTTGCTGCTGGATCACCGGCTCGGCCACGCCGAGCTCGTTGACGCGGTTGTGCAGCGTGGTGATGTTCTGCTTGAGCGCGGCGTCTTGCACCGCGCGTGCCGCTTCGGGCTTGAGCGTGCCGCTGAGCATGAAGTCGGTGCCCTCGGGCGCCTGCGTCCACACCATGTCGGTCATCTGCTCGGCCAGCAGCTTGGCGGCGGCGTCACGCGTTTCTTGGTCGCGAAAGCGTACGTTGAGGGTGTTGTTGTCTCGTGTGACACCGGCATGGCGCAGGTTCTTGTCGCGCAACTGCGAGCGGATGTCGCCGGCCATCGCCTCGGTCTTCTTGGTCAGCGCCGCCTTCATGTCGACCTGCATCAGGAAGTGCACACCACCGCGCAGGTCCAGGCCCAGGTACATGGGCAGCGCACGCATCGCGGTCAGCCAATGCGGTGAGCGCGACAGCAGGTTGAGCGCAACGATGTAGCTCGGGTCCGTGGGGTCGGGGTTGAGCGCCTTGCTCAGCACGTCTTTCGCCTTGAGCTGCGCATCGCCATCGGCGAAGCGGGCCTTGATCGAGTTGCCTTCGAGCAGCACGAAGTCGGGCTTCAGGTCGGCCGCCTTGAGCGCCTGCTCGACACGCAGCGTGGTGCTGCTGTCGAGCTTGACGGTGACCTTGCCACTGCTCACCTGAACGGCGGGCGCTTCACCAAAGAAGTTGGGCAAGGTGAAGATCAGGCCGACCAGCAGGGCGAGGCCCAGGATCGTGTACTTCCACCACGGGTAGCGATTCATGAAGCCTCTTTCGCGGGGCGGAGCCCCTTGCTTTTATGCGGCGCCGTCCACGGCTGTGGCCAGGCCGGTGTGTCTCGGTTGAATTACTTGAAGGTGCCCTTGGGCAGCACCTGCACCACCGCGGCGCGTTGCACCTGGATCTCGACGCCGTTGGCGACTTCGACGGTGAGGAAGCTGTCGCCCATCTTCGAGACACGGCCCAGCAGACCACCTGCGACCACCACCTCGTCGCCCTTCGCCAGGGCGTCGATCATGGCCTTGTGCTCCTTCTGGCGCTTCATCTGCGGGCGGATCATCACGAAGTACAGCACCACGAACATCAAGATGATGGGGAGCATGCCGGTGATGCCACCAAACGGCGATTCGGCGGCGGCCGCCGCGGGGGCTGCCTGTGCAAAAGCTTCGGAAATGAACACGTGGAGATCCTCGTTGGAGCCGGTCTGCGCCGGGTGGCGCCCTGCCGGAGTGAAAGCGTGGAATTGTATGCCGCCGCCCCTGAGTCACGAGGGGGCCAGGGCGCAGACCCGGGTTGCCCCCAAGAGGTTCCAGCAAAACGCCTTTAATCGTTTTTCGGATAAGGAAAGCAGTATTCAGTTGTTCCGCAACTAGCGGGGCTTCCACATACTGCGCCAACCCTGCCAACCGGCCGCCTCACGCGCGGGCCCTGACCCATGAACTTCCAGCAACTGCGCTCCGTGCGCGAAGCCCTGCGTTGCGGCTTCAACCTCACCGAGGTGGCGGGTGTGCTGCACACCTCACAGCCCGGCATCAGCCGACAGATCCGCGAGCTCGAAGAAGAGCTCGGTGTCGAGATCTTCGTGCGCTCGGGCAAGCGGCTCACCGGCCTCACGCCACCCGGCGAGGCGGTGTTGCCCATCGTCGAGCGCCTGCTGCACGACGCCGAAAACCTCAAACGCGCCGGTGAGGAGTTCAGCGCCCAGACCCGCGGCCGCCTGTCGATCGCCGCCACCCACACCCAGGCGCGTTATGCCCTGCCGCAGGTGGTGCGCGACTTCCGCCAGCTCTACCCGCAGGTCACGCTCAACCTGCACCAGGGTTCGCCCAGCCAGGTGGCGCAGATGCTGCTGAGCGGCGAGGCCGACATCGGCGTCGCCACCGAAGGCCTGGCGCAGTACGAGCAGCTCGTGGCCCTGCCCTGCTACCGCTGGACGCACAGCGTGATCGTGCCGCCCGGGCATGAGCTGCTCGACGGCAAGCCCCTCACGCTGGAGCGGCTGGCCCGCCACCCGGTCATCACCTACAACGCGGGCTACACCGGTCGCACCCACATTGACGAAGCCTTCGCAAGCGCCGGCCTGGAGCCCGACGTGGTGCTGAGCGCGATGGACGCCGACGTGATCAAGACCTATGTCGAGCTCGGCATGGGGGTGGGCATCGTCGCCTCGATCGCCTTCGACCCGGAACGCGACCGCACGCTGCGCGCGCTCGATGCACGCTCTCTGTTCGAGGTCAACCTCACCCGCCTGGCGATCCGCCGTGGCGCCTGGTTGCGCGGCTACGTCTACGCCTTCATCGAGGCGTTTGCACCGACCCTCACGCGCCCGGTGGTAGAGGGCGCGATGAGAGGAGAGGCGGTCGACGGCTGAGCGCCGGCCTCAGGGCGCGCTGAAGCGGGCGATGCGGGTTTGCGTCAGCACGTACAAGGCGCCGTCCAGCCCCGACAGCATGCCCACCGGCCAGCCGGTGACGCGGCCGAAGGCATAGGCCGCGTTCCCGTTCGCGAGGTCGACACGCCCGACCATCGGGGTACAGAAGTCGGTGAAGTAGTAGCTGCCACGGTACGCCACGGGGAACGTGCCACTGGTGGGGTAGAAGGTGCCCCCGGTGATGGCGCAGCCATTGAAGAACCCGGCCGGCCCGGTGGCCTCGGCCGTATGGTCGTAAGCAAACAGCGGCCCTGTCACACCGGCGGCGGTGGTCGGCCCTTCGGTGGCCGGCCAACCGTAGTTGGCACCCGGCACGCCGAGGTTGATTTCTTCCCACATGCTCGCGCCGACATCGTTGATGTGCATGCGCCCGTCGCTTGGGCGCACGGCAAAGGTGAACGGGTTGCGCAAACCGCGCGCCCAGATCGCACAGCGCAACGTGCCCGCGGTGGTGCAGAACGGGTTGTCGCCCGGGATGCTGCCGTCGTCGTTGAAGCGCAGCATCTTGCCGAACGGGCTGTTCAGGTCGGGCGCGTTCGCGCTGTTGGCGTTGTCGCCGACCGCCACGTAGAGCTTGCCGTCGTTGCCGAAGTGCATGGCACCACCGTTGTGGTTGGTGGCACTCGACAGGTTGGGCAGGTCGACCAGTACCTGCTCGGCGCTGCCGGCCACATCGCCGCTGGCAATGAAGCGGCTGACGCGGTTGTTGCGCGCGCCGCCATTGATGCGGGTGTAGTAGACGTAGACAAACCGGTTCGTCGCAAAGTTGGGGTGAAGCGCCACGCCGATCAGGCCGCGCTCACCGGCGGAATCCACATTCAGATGAACGAAAGGTGTGGCCAGCAAGGCGCCGGTCTTGACGACACGAAGGTCACCCCCTTGCAGCGCGACGAACAGGCGCCCGTCGGGGGCCTGTGCAAAAGCCGTCGCGCTGGTCAGGCCGGTGATCCAGCTTTCGTTGAGGGTGAAGCCCGCTGGCTGGTTGCGGGTGCCGCCAAACTGCACGGTCGCACTGGCCCACGCCGAGAGGTTGCCGGCAGCGTCGCGTGCACGGGCACGGATCACGTGTTGACCTGAGGCGTAGAGGTTCGAGTCCACCGTCACGCTGTAGGGCGAGCTGGTGTCCGTGCTGCCGATCTGCACGCCATCGACCTGGAACTCGACGCCGCTCACGCCAACGTTGTCGGTCGCGGTCGCCGTGATCGACAACGTGCCCACCAGCCCACTGGCAAGGTTGGCCGGCGCGGTGAGGGTGGCCACGGGCGGTTGGGCGTCAGAGCTGGGCGCTGTGATCGTGACCACGATGGGAGCGCTGGTGGTGCTCGCGGCGCTGCTGTCTGTCGCACGTGCCGTGAGGGTGCGCGTGCCGACAGTCGCAGGGGTCCACGAGACGGCATAGGGCGAGGTGGTGTCGGTGGCGCCGATCTTCACGCCATTCTCGAAGAACTCGACGCCGGTGATGGTGCCGTCGCTGTCGCTGGCATTGGCTGTCAAGCCGATGGGCACACCAGCGGTGCCGCTGCTGTTGTTGGCCGGAGCGGTGAGCGCCACGGTGGGCGGGCTGTTGGTCACCGGCCCGATGTCGGTGTAGGTGGCGGTGAACGTCGTGTTGGCCACCGGGGTCGAGATGGTGTGCGTGGCCGCCCCCCCGTCGCTCCAGCTCACGAACTGGTAGCGCCGGCCGTTGAGGTTCTGCGCCGTGGGGGCCACGAGGTCGCGCTCGATGCCCACCACCCCGGTGAACACCATGGGTGCCGTGATCGGCTGGCCGTCGAGCGTCATCGCCAGGCCAGCTGGCACGGCCGTCAAGGTCACTTGCGCCTTTTGCGGCTGGATGTCGCGCGTCACGACATGCGTGGCGCCCGCGCTGTCGGTGGCGCGCAGGTGGAAGCGATAGAAGATGTCGTGTGCGGTTTCACCGCGCGTCGGGATCACCACCGAACCAGTGGCTCCGGTGGTCTGCGGCTGGAACGGGTGGCTGTGAACGTTGTGGTGAAGCTCGGCCCACCAGGTCAGGCGTGTGGCGGCGAGCACGCCGTCTTCGGCATCGGTGGCACTGCCGCTGAAGCTGATCGTTTGGCCGGCGCGAAATGTCGTGCCCGCGCTCGGGCTGCCGATGGTGGCGACGGGCGCTTGGTTCGTGGCACTGGCCCTGATCTGGCACCACTTGACCGCGCCGACGGCCGGGTCCCACCCGAAGGTGCTTTTTCTGCACACGGCGGTGCCCGTCATCGTCTTCAGCACCCAGCGGGTGCCATCACCATAAGCGACCGTCTGGGGGGCGCCCACCAGGGTGAAGGTTTCGCCTTCGTTGGCGATCCGGGTCCAGGCCCCTTCCAGGGTCAGCGGGGTCTCACGCTGGTTGTCCTCGGGTGAAGCGTCGTTGTTGCCGCCACCACAAGCCACCAAGGCGAGGCTGACGAAGAGGGCGGCCATCGCGCGGATCGCGCGGAGTGGTAAAGGTGACATGGCTGCAACGCTCCATCGGTGACGAGCGCCGCCGACTGCCGTGCCTGCGCTGATGCAACTCAATGTAGAAGTCAGCCCTTCTGTCGATCATCGGACAGCGCCACGACGCGCTGTAGGAAGGTGCCGTGTCAGGGTGCGCCGAAGCGGGTGATGCCGCCCTGCGTGAGCACATACAGTGCGCCATCGAGCCCGGTCAGCATGCCCACCGGCCAGCCGGAGACGCGGCCGAAGGCATAGGCGGCGTTGCCGTTGGCGAGGTCAACCCGCCCGATCACCGGAGAGCAGAAGTCGGTGAAATAGTAGCTGCCGCGGTAGGCCGCCGGGAAGGGGCCGGCGTCGGGGTAGAACGCACCGCCGATGATGGCGCAACCGCTGAAAAAACCACCCGGCCCGGACGCCGACGAGTCGTCGTGGTCATAGGCAAACAGCGGCGCGGTGACGCCCGCGTCGTTCGTCGGGCCTTCGCTCGACGGCCAGCCATAGTCGGCCCCGCGGACGCCCAGGTTGATCTCTTCCCACGAGCCCGCGCCGACGTCGTTGATGTGGATGCGCCCGTCGCTTGGGCGCACCGCGAAGGTGAACGGGTTGCGCAGGCCGCGCGCCCAGATCGCGCAGCGCAGCGTGCCTGCGGTGGTGCAGAACGGGTTGTCGCCCGGGATGCTGCCGTCGTCGTTGAAACGCAGCATCTTGCCGAAGGGCTCGTTGAGGTCGGGAGCCTTGGCGCTGTCGGCGTTGTCGCCCACCGCCACGTAGAGCTTGCCGTCGGTGCCGAAGTGCATGGCGCCGCCGTTGTGGTTGGTCGCGCTCGACAAGGCCGGCAGGTCGGCGATGCGAAGCTCGCTGCCCACCGAGGCGATGTTGGGGTTGGAGGGGTTGGCGGTGAACCGGCTGATGCGGTTGTGGACGCCGTTCTCCGGGGTCGTGTAGTACAGGTAGACGTAGCGGTTGTTGGCAAAGTCAGGGTGCAGCGCCACGCCGAGCAGGCCGCGCTCGCCGTTGGGGTCGACCGTCAGCGTGATGAAGGGCGTGGCAAGCAACACGCCGGCGGCCGTCACGACCCGCAGTTGCCCACCTTGCTCGGCAATGAACATGCGCCCGTCGGGGGTTTGCGCGAAAGCGGTGGCGCTGCTCAGGCCGGTGATCCAGTCTTCGGTGCGCGTGATGCCCGCGGGCTGCGTGCGGCCACCACCGAATTCGACCGTGGCCGTCGCCCAGGGCGAGAGGTTGCCGGCTGCGTCTCGGGCACGCACTCTCACGATGTGCTGCCCCGACGCGTAGGGCGTCGAGTCGAACGTCACGCTGTGGGGCGAGCCACCGCCGGTGGGGCCCACCTGCACGCCATCCACCTGGAACTCCATGCCCGTCACCGCAACGTTGTCGGTCGCGGTGGCGCTGAGGGTCAGCGTGCCGGAGAGTCCGCTGGCCAGGTTCGTCGGCTCGGTGAGCGTGGCCACCGGCGCTTCGGTGTCGGACCCTCCCGCCCCGGTCACCGTCACGGTCACCGCCGCGCTGGTGGTCGCGAGGCCTTCGTTGTCAGTGGCCCGCGCGGTGAGCGTGCGAGCACCCTGGGCCGACGGCGTCCAGGCCGCGCCGTAGGGCGCCGAGGTGTCGGTGGCACCGATCTTCACGCCGTTCTCGAAGAACTCGACGCCCGCCACCACGCCGTCGCTGTCGCTCGCAGTGGCCGACAGGTTGACGACCACACCGGCGGTCGCGGCGCTGCCATCGGCCGGCGCCGTCAACGCGACCTGGGGCGGGGTGTTGATGGCCGGGCCCATGTCAACGTAGGTGGCGGTGAAGGTGGTGTTCACCGCCGGGGTCGAGATGGTGTGCGTGGCCGCCCCGCCGTCACTCCAGCTCGCAAACTGGTAGCGCCGGCCGGCCAAGTTCTGCTGCGCCGGCGCAGACAGGGCCCGCTCGATGCCCACCACGCCGGTGAAGACGTTCGGTGTGGTGATCGGCTGGCCATCAAGCGTGAGGGTCAGGCCCACCGGCACGCTGGTCACGGTGACCACCGCCGTCTGCGGCAGGATGTCCCGCGTGGCCACGTGCGTGGCGCCGCCGCTGTCGGTCGCACGCAGGTAGAAGCGGTAGAAGATGTCGGGCGAGGTCTCGCCCTGCGTCGGAATCGTCACCTGCCCGCTGGCGCCCACGGTCGCGGGCTGGAACGGGTGGCTGTGGCTGTCGTGGTGCAGCTCGGCCCACCAGGTCAGCTGTGAAGCTGCCAGGGCGCCGTCTTCCGGGTCGGTCGCGCTGCCTGCAAAGCCGATGGTGTCGCCGGCGCGGAAGGTGGTGCCTGCGGCCGGTGCAGTGATCGTGGCCACCGGCGGCTCGTTGCTCGGAATGGGGGGGCCACCACCGTCATCGCCGCCGCCGCACCCCGCCAAGAGGGTGACAACGGCGCAGGACCACAGCCAGTTCGCGAACTTGTTCGAGTTCATGGTCACGCTCCCCATCTCGCCACGGCCACCTGGCCGAAGGGCGCATTGTCAGGGCTTGGAACTGACGTGGCTGATCTGACCCTCCTGCCGGAGTTGCATAGATTGTTTAGATCATGGCCGCCGGGTCGATCTGTTCGGCCTGCGCCGCGTTGGGGCCGGCGCTGAAGCGGGTCACACGCCGCGGCTTGAGGTAGACCTGGCTGCCAGTCTCGAGGCCCAGCCGGTCACGCAACACGGTGTAGTCGCTGCGCGCCATCTCGACGTCGACATAGCTGCCGTCGTCCAGACGCTTGAACTCGATGCGCGTCTGCGGGCCCACCGTCAAGGCCTGCGACAGGCTGACCGCCAGCGTGCCCTCGGAGGCCGTGGCCACGATCTCCAGCTCATGCGGGCGCACGTAGCTCACATCGGCCGGGTCGACGTTGCCGCCGGGGGCGTGGCCGAAGCGGCCATGGAACAGGTTCACGTCACCGAGGAACTGCAGCACGAAAGGCGTGGCCGGCCGGTCGTACACCTCGTCGGGCGGGCCGTCTTGTTCGATGCGGCCGAGGTTCATCACCACCACACGGTCGGCCACTTCCATGGCCTCGTCTTGATCGTGGGTGACGAACACGCTGGTGATGTGCATCTCGTCGTGCAGGCGGCGCAGCCAGCGGCGCAGCTCCTTGCGCACCTTGGCGTCGAGCGCGCCGAAGGGCTCGTCGAGCAGCAGCACCTTGGGCTCGACCGCCAAGGCGCGAGCGAGTGCGATGCGTTGCCGCTGGCCGCCTGAGAGCTGGTGCGGGTAGCGGTCGGCCAGCCAGTCGAGCTGCACGAGTTTGAGCAGCTCCATCACCTTCTCTCTGATCTTGGCTTCGCTCGGCCTCGTCGCCTTGGGTCGTACCCGCAGGCCGAAGGCCACGTTCTCGAAGATGCTCATGTGGCCGAAGAGCGCGTAGTGCTGGAACACGAAGCCAACATTGCGGTCGCGCACGTCATCGAACGAGGCATCGGCGCCATGGAACAGCACGGAGCCCGAGTCGGGCCGCTCCAGGCCCGCGATGATGCGCAAGAGCGAGGTCTTGCCCGAGCCCGAGGGGCCGAGCAGCGCGACGAGTTCGCCCGACGGGATGTCGAGGTTCAGGTTGTCGCAGACGACGGTCTTGCCGAAGGCCTTGTTGAGGTTTCGGATTTCGATGCTCATGGCAGGTCTTTCATTCGTTTCTTCCGCCGGCTTCGCGCTTTTGCGACTTCACCCGCTGTTCAACCAAGTACTTCAACACCAGTGTCACCAAGGCCAGGCCGGCCAACAGCGAAGCCACCGCAAAGGCCGCCGCGAACTGGTACTCGTTGTACAGAATCTCGATGTGCAGCGGCATGGTGTTGGTCTGCCCGCGGATGTGGCCCGACACCACTGACACCGCACCAAACTCGCCCATGGCCCGCGCGTTGCACAGGATCACGCCGTAGAGCAGCGCCCACTTCACGTTGGGCAGCGTCACGCGCCAGAAGATCTGCCAACCTGAAGCGCCCAGCACACGCGCGGCTTCCTCTTGCTCCAGCCCCTGCGCCTGCATCAGCGGGATCAGCTCGCGCGCGACGAAGGGGAAGGTGACGAACACCGTGGCCAGCACGATGCCCGGCAGCGCAAAGATCACCTTCATGTCGTGGTCACGCAGCCATTCGCCGAACCAGCCTTGCAGACCGAAGATCAGCACGTAGATCAGGCCCGAGATCACCGGTGACACCGAGAACGGCAGGTCGATCAACGTGAGCAGCACGTTCTTGCCGCGGAAGTCGAACTTGGCAATGCACCAGGCCGCGGCCACACCAAAGGTCAGGTTGAGCGGCACCGAGATGCCTGCCGCCAGCAGCGTGAGCCAGATGGCCGAGCGGGCGTCGGCTTCGGTGATGGCGGCGAGGTAAACGTCGAGGCCTTTCTTGAACGCTTCGAAGAACACCGCGAACAAGGGCACGAAGAGAAACAGCGTGAGGAACGCGAGCGTGATGCCGATCAGCGTGCGCCGCACCCACGCCGGCTCGGCGGTGGCGGCGAGTGCGTTGCGCACCGGGGCGCTTCGGGTGTTCGTCAGGCCGTTGTTGAGGGGAAGTGCGCTCATCTCAACGCCCCTGCCGCTTGCGCGTCCAGGCCTGCAGCATGTTGATGGTCAGCAGCATCACGAAGGCGGCCAGCAGCATCACCACGGCAATCGCGGTGGCGCCGGTGTAGTCGTACTGCTCCAGCTTGGTGATGATGAGGAGCGGCGTGATCTCCGACACCATCGGCATGTTGCCGGCAATGAAGATCACCGAGCCGTACTCGCCCAGCGCGCGTGCGAAGGCGAGTGCAAAGCCCGTCAACAACGCCGGCGAGATGATCGGGAAGATCACCCGCGTGAAGGTCTGCCAGCGGGTGGCGCCCAGTGTGGCGGCGGCTTCTTCCAGCTCCTTCTGCATGTCTTCGAGCACTGGCTGCAGCGTGCGCACGACAAACGGCAGGCCGATGAAGGTGAGCGCGACGAACACACCCACTGGCGTGAAGCTCACCTTGAAGGGCAGGTACTGGCCGATCCAGCCGTTGCCCGAGTAGAGCGCGGTGAGCGCAATGCCGGCCACGGCCGTGGGCAGCGCGAACGGCAGGTCGACCAGCGCGTCGATCACCCGCTTGAACGGGAACTCATACCGCACCAGCACCCACGCGATGATCAAGCCGAAGAAGGCATTGACCAGCGCCGCCAGAAACGACGCGCCAAACGTGAGCCGGTACGAGGCCACCACACGCGGCGAGGCCACGGCCTCCCAGAAGGCCGGCCAGGTCATGGTGAAGGTCTTGAGGAACGCGGCCGACAGCGGGATCAACACGATGAAGCTGAGGTACAGCAACGTGAAGCCGAGGGCCAGGTCGAAGCCGGGCAGCACGCTGTGCCGGCGCAGCAGGGCGCGTGAGAAAAACATCGGGTGTGCAATCGCCGCCGATCACTTCTTGCCGGTGGTGTAGATCTGGTCGAACACGCCGCCGTCGGCGAAGTGGGTCTTCTGCGCCTGGGTCCAGCCGCCAAACACCTCGTCGATCGTGTAGAGCTTGACCGCGGGGAACTGCCTGGCGTATCTGGCCGCCACCTTGGCGTCGGTCGGGCGGTAGAAGTTGCGCGCGGCGATCTCCTGGCCTTCGGGGCTGTACAGGTACTCCAGGTAGGCGGTGGCCACGTCGCGGGTACCGCGTTTGTCGACCACCTTGTCGACCACGGCCACCGGCGGCTCGGCCAGGATGCTGCTCGGGGGGTAGACGATGTCGAACTTGCCGGCGCCAAATTCCTTCAGCGACAAGTGGGCTTCGTTTTCCCAGGCCAGCAGCACGTCACCCTGCCCGCGCTCGGCGAAGGTGACGGTCGACCCGCGGGCGCCCGAGTCGAGCACCGGTACGTTCTGGAACAGCCGGGTGATGTACTCGCGGGCCTTGGCGTCGTTGCCGCCGGGTTGCTTGAGCGCCCAGCCGTAGGCGGCCAGGTAACCCCAGCGTGCGCCGCCCGAGGTCTTGGGGTTGGCGGTGATCACAGACACACCCGGCTTGACCAGGTCGCCCCAGTCCTTGATGCCTTTCGGGTTGCCCTTGCGCACCAGGAAGATGTAGGTCGAGGTGTAGGGCGCGCTGTTGTGCTGGAGGCGTTTTTGCCAGCCCGGGGCGAGCAGCTTGCCGCGCGCAGCGATCTCGTCGATGTCGTAGGCCAGCGCCAGGGTGGTCACGTCGGCGTCGATGCCGTCGATCACCGAGCGGGCCTGCTTGCCCGAGCCTCCGTGCGACTGCTTCACCGTCACGGTGTCGCCGGTCTTGGCCTTCCAGTGTTTGGCAAACGCCGCGTTGTACTCCTGGTAGAGCTCGCGCGTCGGGTCGTACGACACGTTGAGCAGGGTGATGTCTTTGGCGGGTGTGGCACCGGCGGCCACGCCGAGGGCGGTGGCGGCCATGACGGTGCGCAGGCTGCGGGAGAGGCTCATGAGCTGTCTTTCGTTGCGGGATGCCGTGCATGCTAGAAAGACCCGCCCTGCGAGAGAACGAATGAATCGGTGGATGCTTACTTGCTCTGCGCCTTATGCGAAATGCGATCAAGCTCATGTGCCGCGTGAAGATCGGAACGTTCACCGGGCGGTGAGCCTCCAAGGCCGATGCAATGTAAAGACGTCAACGCCGGCCACTCACCCGCCGTTGTTTTCAGTTACTCCCTGTGCCCGAGGAAGCCATGAACACTCGACACCTGCTGCTCCCGTCTGGCGTGCTGGGCCTGCTGGCCTTGGCAGGCTGCGCCCAGATGCCCACCGGCCCCACCGTCACGGTGATGCCCGGCCCCAACAAACCGTTTGAAGTGTTCGTGGCCGACGACCGCCTGTGCCGCGACTGGGCCATGAGCTCATCGGGCAGCCAGAACAGCGAGGCCGCCAACCAACGCTTTGTGGGTGCCACCGCGACCGGTGCAGTGCTCGGCGCAGCCGTTGGCGCCATGGCGGGTGGCGGGCACAGTGGCGCTGGGGTCGGCGCCGCCGTGGGTGGCATCACCGGAGCCGCCGTTGGGTCGGACCAGAGCTCGCACACCGCCTACGGTGCGCAGCGCCGCTACGACATCGCCTACCAACAGTGCATGTATGCCAAGGGCAACCAGGTGCCTGGCATGGGCTATGCCGGTTACCGCAGCGCACCAGCACCTGTCCCGCCCGCGCCACCGCGCCCGCCCGCGGGCATCCAGCCTCCGCCGCCGGTACGCCAGTGAGTCTTTGAGGAAACTGCCATGAAGCACAAACACCTGACCCCAGGCCTGCTGGCCGTCGTCATCGCCTCCGTCGTCGGGCTGGGGCTGGTGGCCGTCACCGACGAAGCCGAAGCCCGCCCGCGTGCGCGCGTGAACGTGTGGGTCGGCGGCCCGTTCTGGTGGGGCATCCCGTTCGGCTATGGCTACTACCCGTATGTCTTCGAGCGGCCCGTGATCGTGCAGACGCCCGTCGAGCCGGTGTTCGTGCCCAGCGCCGCGCAGCAAAGCCATTCCTGGTACTACTGCCGCGAGGCGCAGATGTACTACCCCTACGTCACCTCGTGCCCCTCGGCTTGGCAAGAGGTGCCGGCCACACCCGAGCCACCAGCGCCCGCTCCGGCCGAATCCAGCTCCTCGCCTGCACCGACCACCCGCGCGCCGGGCAAACCGGTGCCGCCGGCCCGCTCGAACTGATCGGCTGCGGCAGGCGCCGCGGTTCCGCAGGGTGGGAGAAACGTGGGCGACAACGCGGTCGTCCGATCGCGGGAACAATGTCGTCAGCGCGCTGCGCCCGCAGCCCCTCCCCTCGGCCAGACCAGCAAGGACGACCACCCCATGTACACAGACGTATCCCTCTTCATCGACGGTGAATGGACCACCGGCACCAGCGGCAAGAGCGAACCCATCATCAACCCGGCGACCGGCAAGACGCTCGCCCGCCTGGCGCACGCCGGCACCGCCGACCTCGACCGCGCGCTCGCTGCGGCCGACAAGGGCTTCAAACAATGGCGTGCGGTGTCTGCCTTCGATCGCTACAAGATCCTGCGCCGCGCTGCTGACCTGATGCGCGAGCGCGCCGCCGAGATCGGCGAGCTGATGACCTTGGAGCAAGGCAAGCCGCTGGCCGAAGCCAAGGCCGAGGCGGCCTCGGCCGGCGACCTGATCGACTGGTTTGCCGAAGAGGCACGCCGCACCTACGGCCAGATCGTGCCGCCGCGCGCCGATGGCGTGAGCCAGCTGGTGATCAAGGAGCCGGTCGGTGTGGTGGCGGCGTTCACGCCATGGAACTTCCCGATCAACCAGGCGGTGCGCAAGGTGTCTGCCGCGCTGGCCGCCGGCTGCTCGGTCATCTTGAAAGGCCCGGAAGAAACCCCGGCCAGCTGCGCGGCGCTGGTGCGCGCGTATGCCGACGCCGGTGTGCCGGCCGGTGTGGTGAACCTGGTGTTTGGCGTGCCCTCGGAGATCTCCGAGTACCTGATCCCCCACCCCATCGTGCGCAAGATCACCTTCACCGGCTCCACACCGGTGGGCAAGAAGCTCGCAGCGCTCGCCGGCCAGCACATGAAGCGCATCACCATGGAGCTGGGCGGCCACGCACCGGCCATCGTGTTCGAAGACGCCGACGTCGCGGCGGCCGCCAAGATGCTGGCGATCGCCAAGTTCCGCAACGCCGGCCAGGTGTGTGTGTCGCCCACGCGCTTCCTGGTGCAGGAGTCGGTGTACGACAAGTTCGTCGACGGCTTCGTCGCCACCGCATCGGGCGTGAAGGTGGGCGACGGCATGAACAAGGACACCCGCATGGGCCCGCTGGCCAACAGCCGGCGTGTCGAAGCGATGCAGATGTTCGTCGACGACGCCGTGGGCAAGGGCGCCAAGCTCGCACTCGGCGGCAAGCGCATCGGCACCGACGGTTATTTCTTCGAACCCACCGTGTTGACCCACGTGCCGGCCAACGCACGCGTGATGAGCGAAGAGCCCTTCGGGCCGCTGGCGGTGGTGATGCCGTTCAAGAGCTTCGACGACGTGGTGGCCGAGTCCAACCGCCTGCCCTATGGCCTGGCGGCGTATGCGTTCACCAGGTCGTTGAAGACGGCCTCGGCCATCGGCGCGGCCATCGAGAGCGGCATGGTGTCGATCAACCACTTCGGCCTGGCCCTGCCCGAGGTGCCCTTCGGCGGCATCAAGGACTCGGGCTACGGCACCGAAGGCGGCAGCGAGGCCATCAACGCCTACCTGAACAGCAAGTTCATCACCCAGGTCGGGCTGTAAGCCGGCTTCGCGTTGCCTCGACGGCCTGCCGCGCGCAGGCCGTCGTTGCCGGGCGCTTAACCCTTCTTGCCGCCAAACAAGAGCAGCGCGGCGCCAGCCACGATGGCGCCCACACCGGCCCACATCGGCACGTTGACCGATTCCTTTTCTTTCACCGACAACTCGATCGGCCCGAGCTTGATGTCGTGTGTGGCCTTGGTGAAGCTGAAGCCGCCGTAGATCAGGCCCAGCACGCCGGCTGCAATCAGTACCGCGCCGACAATCTTGATGGGATTCATGGTGTTGTTCTCCTGAGGGGTGCGATGCCGCGAAGCGGCGAAATCAGGCGTATTGCAGCACAGCGAGAGCCAGCACCGCCGGAATGGCCAGTAACACCACGAACACCCCGAGGCAGCCACTCTTCGCAGGGCGCTCCCCGGTGATGATGCGTGCACCGCGCCCATGGCCCGAGGAGGCGTGCGTCGACTGCCATTTGGTGTGGCAGGCATTGCAGAAGAAGCTGCGACCGCCCTTCTCCCAGGCACTGATGGTGCGACGTGAGTGGGTGAACTTGCCCGAGCAGCCCGCGCACGTGAAGCGCAGGTTCGCCGGCCCGGCGTCCACCCGCAGGCCGACGCTGCGGGTGCGTTTGGCACGCGCACGCCAGAACAGGATCCCAGCGAGAAAAGCCACCGCAGCAATCGCGGCAGCAAACAGCTCTTCGGGGGCGAAGCTCATTCAGACACTCCAGCCATCATGGCCCGGGGCTTGGGTGCGGTCGTTGACGGCAGTTTGGGCATGCAAGGCTCTGACTCTGGGGCGCGCAAAAACGTGAGTGTGACCGATGGGCACTGCAAGGGCTCAACATGTTGCAGCACCGAGGTTTGAGATGATGGAGTTTGATGCCTGCACCGACCGCTCCCACTCCGCTGTTCGTGGCCTGCCTCTGCGCCCAATGGTGTGGCAGCTGCCGCGAGTACCGCAGCCTGTTCGATCAGGTCGCGGCCACCTTCCCGGATTTTGACTTTGTCTGGGTCGATATCGAAGACGAGGCCGCGCTGGTCGACCCGGTCGAGGTGGAAAATTTCCCCACGCTGTTGATCGCCACCGCCGAAGGCGCCCATTTTTACGGGCCGCTGATGCCACACAAGGAGACGCTGGTTCGCCTGCTGCGCGCAAACGCCGAAGCCCCGCCGGCATTGCTGACCGATGCGCAGGTGCAAGCACTTGCACAGCGCCTGTGGCACCGCTGAGTGCGCCGGCGTCGCCAGCCCACGCGGTGGCGCCGGGGATTTGCCGCCGCCTCTACAATCGCCCCATCATGTTGTTGCGGGCTGTCGCCTTTTTTCTTGCTTTGGCTCTCGCCTGGACTGGCATTGCCACTCACGACGGCGCGACCATGTTTTCTTCGGTCGGCAGTGGCCCTGACTGCGTTCAGCTGAGCGCAGACGCCCAGCCGAAGGGCTCCGACAGCGAGCGCCCGATCGACGGCCAGCCTGCGCAGGCCCAAGCCGAAACCCTCGCCGATCAGCTCGGCCTCTTCCTGGTGGGCCCCAGCGCCCATACCCCTGCGCTCACGATGACGAGGCCTGAACCATATGCCTCGGCCAGCCTGACGCCACCGTATCTGGACGGGCCGCAGCGCCCTCCCTGCGCGACACCCTTCGTCGCCTGAGCCTCGCCGCGTGAACACGCGGCACCCCGTGTTCTTCTGAACCGATCGTGTGCGTCAAGCGCCACGCCCTGCCCAATCTCCATGGAATTCCTACTCGACCCCAACATCTGGATTGCTTTCGCCATGCTCACCGCCCTGGAGATCGTCCTGGGCGTGGACAACATCATCTTCATCTCCATCCTGGTCAGCCGGCTGCCTGCCGACGTGCGCGACAAGGCGCGCCGCCTCGGCCTCGGCTTCGCCATGGTCTCGCGGCTGCTCCTGCTGTTTTCGCTCAGCTGGGTGATGGGCCTCAAGGCCGACCTGTTCAACGTGTTCGGCCAAGGCATCAGCGGGCGTGACCTGGTGCTGCTCTTTGGTGGCCTCTTCCTGCTCTACAAGGCCTCGCACGAGATCTTCATGGAAGTCGAAGCCCCCGAAGACACCGGCCCCCCATCGACCGACGCCGCAGCCCTCAAGGCCGCCGGCAACCGGCTCTTCTGGGGAATCATCGGCCAGATCGCGATCATCGACATCGTGTTCTCGCTCGACTCGGTGATCACCGCGGTCGGCATGGTCGACCAGATCGGCGTCATGGTCGCGGCGGTGGTCACCTCGGTGGGCGTGATGCTGGTCGCCGCCAAGCCGATCGGCGAATTTGTCGACCGTCACCCGTCGGTCAAGGTGCTGGCGCTCGCCTTCCTCGTGATGGTGGGCATGGCGCTCACCGCCGAAGCCTTCGAAATGCACGTGCCCAAGGGCTACATCTACGCGGCGATGGCGTTCTCACTCGCGGTCGAAGCCATCAACATCCGCGCCCGCGGCAAGCGCATCGCCAGAAAGAACTTGCCCGCCGAACCCGCTTCACCCGTCAGTCACGCAACAACCCAAGCAAAGGAATCATCGTCATGAACCAAGGCCTCAACAGTTATCAAACCGACGCGCTCGGCCAATCGGTCGCCGTCCAGCGCAACCGGGTCCTGCGCAACACCTACTGGTTGCTCGCGCTCTCAATGGTGCCCACCGTGCTGGGCGCCTGGGTCGGGGTGAGCACAGGCCTCTTCCGCGTGATGTCCCCGGGCGTGAGCCTGGTGGTGTTTCTCGTCGGCGCCTTCGGCTTCATGTTCGCCATCGAAAAGACCAAGAACTCGGCCGCGGGCGTGCCCATGCTGCTGGCCTTCACCTTCTTCATGGGGCTGATGCTGTCGCGGCTGGTGGGCTCGGTGCTGGGCCTCAGCAACGGCGCGGGCCTGATCATGACCGCCTTCGCCGGCACGGGCGCCATCTTCCTGGGCATGGCCACCCTGTCGTCGATCATCAAGCGCGACTTGAGCTCGATGGGCAAGTTCTTGTTCATCGGCGCCATCATGCTGATGGTGGCCGGTATCGCCAACGTGTTCCTTCAGTCCAGCGCGCTGATGATCACCCTGGCGGTGCTCGCCATCGGCATCTTCTCGGCCTTCATCCTGTACGACCTCAAGCGCGTGCAAGACGGTCACGAAACCAACTACATCAGCGCCACGCTGGGCGTCTACTTGAGCCTGTACAACGTGTTCCAGTCGCTGCTCATGCTGCTGGGCATTGGTGGTGGCTCGCGCGAAGACTGAAGTCTTGCGTCCCAAAGAAAAAGCCAACCCGAGGGTTGGCTTTTTTGACGGTCTGTGCCGTGTGATTCTTGGTTGCGGGGGCTGGATTTGAACCAACGACCTTTGGGTTATGAGCCCAACGAGCTACCAGACTGCTCCACCCCGCGACTGAGCCTATAAGTATAACGGAGAGTAGCTCTCAAGTCACGAGAGAAACAGCTTCGTGTGACGGTTAATCAAAACCAGGGCGTCAAGTAAAAAGGCCGGCTTGCGCCGGCCCTCGTACTCGAAGCGGTGTGGCTTACTCGGCCTTGTCGCCGACCACTTCTTCAGCCACTTCAGGGCGGTCGACGAGCTCGACGAAGGCCATGGGCGCGTTGTCGCCGACACGGAAGCCCATCTTCAGGATGCGGGTGTAGCCGCCCGGGCGCGCCTTGTAGCGCGGGCCCAGTTCGTTGAAGAGCTTGGTGACGATGTCGCGATCGCGGGTGCGGTCGAAAGCCAGGCGGCGATTGGCCAGCGTGGCTTCCTTGGCGAGCGTGATCAGGGGCTCGACAACACGGCGCAGCTCCTTGGCCTTGGGGACCGTGGTCTTGATCGCTTCGTGCTGCAGCAGCGAATTGCACATGTTGCGCAGCATCGCTTGGCGATGCTCGCTGGTGCGGTTGAGTTTGCGGAGTCCGTTACGGTGACGCATGGTGCTGTTCCTTTCTTGACTATGAATACCGGTAGCCGTATCAGGTACTGCCGGGTGCACATTGCTTGTTCGAGACGCCATCGGAACGTCGGGTTGCCCCAAGCCCGATGGCACCCTCTCGGAGGGTGGCCGGTGTACCACTCACCGGCCGGGAGTCGCCATTAACGCTTGTCGAGACCTTGGGGCGGCCAGTTTTCGAGACGGGCGCCCAAGGTCAGGCCGCGCGAGGCGAGCACTTCCTTGATTTCGTTGAGCGACTTGCGACCCAGGTTCGGGGTCTTCAGCAGCTCGGTCTCGGTGCGCTGGATCAGATCACCGATGTAATAGATGTTCTCGGCCTTCAGACAGTTGGCCGAACGCACGGTAAGTTCGAGCTCGTCGACCGGGCGCAGCAGGATCGGGTCGAACTGCGTGCTGCGTTGAGCCGGTGCGTCGAACGCGGCGATTTCGCTGCCTTCGAGCTGGGCGAACACAGCCAGTTGCTCGACCAGGATCTTGGCCGAAGCACGGATGGCTTCTTCCGGGGTGATGGCGCCGTTGGTGGCGATTTCCATCACCAGCTTGTCGAGGTCGGTGCGCTGTTCAACGCGAGCCGATTCGACGGTGTAGCTCACGCGCGAAACCGGCGAGAACGAAGCGTCCAACACGATGCGACCGATCGACTTGGTGGGCTCGTCGCCGAACCGACGCATCGTACCCGGCACATAACCACGGCCCTTTTCCACCTTGATCTGCATGTCGAGCTTGCCGCCTTGCGACAGGTGCGCGATCACGTGGTCGGGGTTGATGATTTCAACGTCGTGCGGGGTCTGGATGTCGCCGGCCGTCACAGGGCCTTCGCCTTCCTTGCGCAGAACGAGCGTGACTTCATCGCGGTTGTGCAGGCGGAACACCACGCCCTTGAGGTTCAGCATGATGTGAACCACGTCTTCTTGCACGCCGTCAACGTTGGAGTACTCGTGCAGCACGCCGGCAATCGTCACTTCCGTCGGCGCATAACCCACCATCGAAGACAACAGCACGCGACGCAGGGCATTGCCCAGCGTGTGGCCATAGCCGCGTTCAAACGGCTCCAGCGTCACCTTGGCACGGTGGCCGCCCAGAGGCTCGACGTTGATGGTTTTGGGTTTGAGCAAGTTTGTTTGCATGAGGTCTTTCTTTCAATACCCTCGGTTCGTTACACCGATAAGGCTGAGGGACCAACCGGGGCGGCTTTCGCCACCACCGGACGAAGGAAACTGAAACAGGCAGCCGTGCCAGCCATTGGCTGCACACACGCGGCCCGCGCCCAAATGGCGCAAGAGATCAGCGCGAATACAGTTCGACGATCAGGGCTTCCTTGATGTCGGAGCCGAATTCATCGCGGTCGGGGGCCTTCTTGAACACGCCTTCGAGCTTGGACGCGTCAACCTGCACCCAGTTCGGCATGCCTTGGCCTTCGGCCAGCTTCACCGAGTCGGCGATGCGCAGTTGCTTCTTGGCCTTTTCGCGCACGGCGACCACGTCGCCGGCCTTGACCAGGTACGACGCGATGTTGACCACCTCACCATTGACGGTGATGGCCTTGTGCGACACGAGTTGGCGGCCTTCGGCGCGCGTGGAGCCGAAGCCCATGCGGTAGACGACGTTGTCGAGGCGCGATTCCAGCAGCAGCAGCAGGTTGGCACCCGTGTTGCCCTTGCGGCGCTCGGCTTCGGCGAAGTAACGGCGGAACTGGCGCTCCAGAATGCCGTACATGCGCTTGACCTTCTGCTTCTCACGCAGCTGCAGACCGAAGTCGGAGGTGCGGGTGCCAGAAGTGCGGCCGTGCTGGCCGGGCTTGCTGTCGAACTTGACCTTGTCCCCGATCGGGCGGCGAGCGCTCTTCAGGAAAAGATCGGTGCCTTCACGGCGGGCGAGTTTGCCCTTAGGGCCTAGGTAACGTGCCACGTTGTTTCCTTTGTCAATCTGACGCGTGCTTCATTCGAAGCTCGCGCGAGTCTGGCGAATGTTGTTATGGGCGCTCAGACGGTGGGCTTATGAAAACCGCTGGTTTCGCTTTGGCAAACCCGGCGTTTTTCAACAGAACCGCCGGCAAGCACCTTAAGGCGCTGGCCGGCGACGAAAAACGAACGATCAATCAGATGCGACGGCGCTTCTGCGGGCGGCAGCCGTTGTGCGGCACGGGCGTCACATCGGAAATCGAGTTGATGCGGATGCCCAGCGAGGCCAGTGCACGCACCGACGACTCACGGCCTGGGCCAGGGCCCTTGATCCGCACATCCAGATTCTTGATGCCTTGCTCTTGCGCAGCGCGGCCGGCCACTTCAGCGGCCACCTGAGCAGCGAAGGGCGTCGATTTGCGCGAACCCTTGAAGCCCTGACCACCGCTGGACGCCCAGGAGAGCGCACCGCCTTGACGGTCGGTGATGGTGATGATCGTGTTGTTGAACGACGCGTGAACGTGCGCGATACCGTCCGCAACATTCTTGCGGACTTTCTTGCGCACGCGTTGGGCGGCGGTATTGGGTGCTTTAGCCATATCGACTCTTCCTCAGTGTGCTCGTCAGACTGCTTGTCGAGCAGCGATCACTTCTTGACCAGGGCGCCAGACTTGCGCGGGCCCTTGCGGGTGCGGGCGTTCGTCTTGGTGCGTTGACCGCGAACCGGCAGGCCACGGCGATGGCGGAAACCGCGATAGCAACCGAGGTCCATCAGGCGCTTGATGTTGATCGACATCTCGCGGCGCAGGTCGCCCTCGATGGTCATGCGACCGATTTCTTCACGGAGCTTTTCCAGGTCCGCGTCGGTCAGGTCCTTGATCTTGCGATCGAAGGGCACGCCGCTGGCGGTGCAGAGTTTCTGCGCCGTGGAGCGACCGATGCCGTAAATCGAAGTCAAGCCGATCTCGGCGTGCTTGTGCGGCGGAATGTTGATACCAGCAATACGTGCCATGTTCTTCCTCTATTCGCTTAACTCGTCAACGCGTCGTCGAAGGCCGTTCAGCCTTGGCGCTGCTTGTGACGCGGATCGGTACAGATCACGCGCACCACACCCTTGCGACGGATGACCTTGCAATTCCGGCACATCTTCTTCACCGATGCTGCAACTTTCATGCTTTTTCTCCTAGCCTAAGTTCGTCCTAGGCCTTTTCAGACCGCTTCAATTCAAACGTCTCACTTGGCGCGGAACACGATGCGTGCCCGCGTCAGGTCGTAAGGCGTCAACTCGACCGTCACCTTGTCACCAGGCAGGATGCGGATGTAGTGCATGCGCATCTTCCCGGAGATGTGACCCAGCACGATGTGCCCGTTCTCCAACTTGACCCGAAACGTGGCGTTGGGCAGATTCTCAAGAATCTCGCCCTGCATTTGAATGACGTCGTCTTTCGCCATGCCTGCCGTTTCGTTGTCTTCTGTTCGCTTTTACCTGGCCTCAACTGGCCTTGAAACTTGCCTTCTTCAGCAGCGACTCGTACTGCTGGCTCATCACATACGACTGCACTTGAGCCCAGAAATCCATGGTCACCACAACGATGATCAGGAGCGAGGTGCCACCGAAGTAGAACGGCACGTTGTACTTCAATACCAAAAACTCAGGCAGCAAGCACACCGCGGTGATGTACACCGCACCGGCCAGCGTCAGACGCCCCAGGATGCGATCGATGTGCTTGGCGGTCTGGTCACCCGGACGGATGCCTGGAATGAACGCGCCGCTCTTCTTCAGGTTGTCTGCGGTCTCTCGGCTGTTGAACACCAGGGCCGTGTAGAAGAAGCAGAAGAAAACGATGGCCGCAGCAAACAGCATCACGTAGATCGGCTGGCCCGGCGACAACATGGCCGCCAAATCCTTCAACCAGCGCAGGCTGTCGCCGGTAGCAAACCAACCCACCACGGTGGCTGGCAGCAAGATGATCGACGACGCGAAGATCGGCGGGATCACGCCCGACATGTTCAGCTTCAGGGGCAGGTGCGACGATTGGCCGCCATAGACCTTGTTGCCCACTTGCCGCTTGGCGTAGTTGACGAGGATCTTTCGCTGGCCGCGTTCGACGAACACCACCACGAAGGTCACACCACCCACCAGCACCACAATGAACAAGGCGACCAGAACGCTCATCGCGCCAGTACGAACCAGCTCCAGCAAGCCGCCAATCGCGCTCGGCAAACCGGCGGCAATGCCTGCAAAGATCAGAATCGAAATGCCGTTGCCCAGGCCGCGCTCGGTGATCTGCTCACCCAGCCACATCAGGAACATCGTGCCCGCCACCAGGCTGACCACGGCGGTCATGCGGAACCCAAAGCCCGGAGAAATCACCAACCCTGGCGAGCCTTCAAGAGCGAGCGCAATGCCGAGCGCCTGGAACAAGGCCAAGCCCAGCGTGCCGTAGCGCGTGTACTGCGTGATCTTGCGACGACCGGATTCGCCTTCTTTCTTCAGCGCTTCCAGCGAGGGCACGACATAGGTCATCAACTGCATGATGATCGACGCCGAGATGTACGGCATGATGCCCAGCGCAAACACCGTGAAGCGCGACAGCGCGCCACCCGAGAACACGTTCAGCAGGCTGAGGATGCCGCCTTGCTGGCCCTTGAACATCTCTTGCAGCTGCAGCGGGTCGATGCCAGGCACGGGAATGTGCGCACCGATCCGATACACCACGAGCGCGAGCAACAAGAAGACAAGCCGGCGACGGAGGTCGCCAAACTTGCCACTCTTGGCCAGCTGATTCGCGTTGGTTGCCACTGAAGCTTGTTCCGTTGTCTAGTAGTTAGGCTGCGACCGAGCCGCCAGCGGCTTCGATGGCTGCCTTGGCACCAGCTGTAGCGCCCACGCCCTTGAGCAGAACCTTCTTGGTCAGCTCGCCGGTCTTGATGACCTTCACCACCTTGGCAAGCTGACCCACCAGGCCGGCTTGTTTCAGCGTCAGCATGTCAATCTCGTCGGCACCCAGAACTTCCAGGTCAGCCAAGGTGATTTCAGCGTTGTACTTCAACGTGGTCGACTTGAAACCGCGCTTGGGCAGGCGACGCTGCAGCGGCATCTGGCCGCCTTCGAAGCCGACCTTGTGGTAGCCGCCCGAACGCGATTTCTGGCCCTTGTGGCCGCGGCCGGCGGTCTTGCCCAGGCCAGAGCCAATGCCACGGCCGACACGGCGGCGGTCACGCTTGGCGCCGCTGGCGGGTTTGATGCTGTTGAGTTCCATGTTCGTTCCTTCAGCGCTCAGAGCACTTTGACCAGGTACTGGACCTTGGTGATCATGCCGCGCACGGCAGGCGTGTCTTCGAGCGTCGATTCGCTGTTGAGCTTGCGCAGGCCGAGGCCGCGCACGGTGGCACGATGCGACTCGCGCGTGCCGGCGATGCTGCGGACCAGCTTGACCTTGAGAGTTTTCTTGTCGGACATGATGTTTCTCCGTGCGCCGATCAGCCGAGGATCTCTTCGACCGTCAGACCACGCTTGGCGGCGATCTCGGCCGGCGTGCTGATGTTCTTCAAGGCGTCAAGCGTGGCGCGAACCATGTTGTAGGGGTTCGACGAGCCGAGGCTCTTGCAAACGATGTCGGTCACGCCCATCACTTCGAACACGGCGCGCATCGGGCCGCCGGCGATGATGCCGTCACCCGGCTTGGCCGGAGCCATCAGCACACGCGAAGCGCCGTGCTCACCCACCACCTTGTGGTGGATGGTGCCGTTCTTCAGCTGCACCTTGAACAGGTTGCGACGGGCCGACTCCATGGCCTTCTGCACAGCCACCGGAACTTCCTTGGCCTTGCCCTTGCCCATGCCGATGCGGCCATCGCCATCACCCACGACGGTGAGTGCCGCGAAGCTCAGCGTGCGGCCACCCTTCACCACCTTGGTGACGCGGTTCACCGCGATCATCTTTTCCTTCAGGCCGTCGTCGTTGCCTTCGGTCTGTGCGCGAGGTTGAAACTTTGCCATCTTGATTCCTTAGAACTGCAGGCCGGCTTCGCGAGCGGCTTCGGCCAGCGCCTTGACGCGGCCGTGGTATGCAAAACCTGCGCGGTCAAACGCGACCTTCTCGATGCCGGCGGCTTTCGCCTTCTCGGCGATGCGCTTGCCGATCAGCGTGGCGGCATTGACGTTGCCGCCCTTGCCGGCCGCGCCGAGTTCCTTGCGGACATCGGCTTCGGCGGTCGAAGCGCTGGCCAGCACCTTGGCACCATCGTCGGAGATGACGCTGGCGTAGATGTGCAGGTTGGTGCGAAACACCGTCAGGCGAGCCACACGTTGCGTCGCAATGCGCACGCGGGTCTGGCGGGAGCGGCGAATGCGCTGATCTTTTTTGTTCAGTGACATGGTCGGCGCTCCTTACTTCTTCTTGGTCTCTTTGATCGTGACCTTTTCATCCGCATAGCGGATGCCCTTGCCCTTGTAGGGCTCGGGCGGGCGAATCGCGCGGACTTCCGCAGCGATCTGACCCACCACTTGGCGGTCAGAACCCTTGATCACGATCTCGGTTTGTGTCGGGCACTCAACCTTGATACCGGCCGGCATGTCTTTCGCCACCGGGTGCGAAAAACCGATCTGCAGGTTCAGCTTGGAGCCGGCAGCCTGGGCGCGGAAGCCCACGCCGATCAACGTCAGCTTCTTCTCGAACCCCTTGCTCACGCCGTTGACCATGTTGGCCACCAGATTGCGCAAGGTGCCCGACATCGCGTCGGCTTCGACCGACTCGTTGGCGGGTGCGAAGCTGATCTTGCCGTCGGTGTTCTTGACGGTCACGAGCGCATTCACCGGACGCACCAGCGTGCCGAGTGAGCCCTTGACGCTGATCTGCTCAGCAGTGATCGACACATCCACACCCTTGGGGATGGCGATCGGCATTTTTCCTACGCGGGACATGTGCTTCTTCCCTTCCTTAGGCGACGTAGCAGAGCACTTCGCCGCCGATACCGGCTTGGCGCGCCTTGCGGTCGGTCATCACGCCCTTGGGCGTGGTGACGATGGCCACACCCAGACCGTTCTTGACGTTCGGAATGTCGTGGCGGCCCTTGTAGACGCGCAGGCCGGGGCGGCTCACGCGCTCGATGTGCTCGATGACGGGGCGGCCGGCGTAGTACTTGAGGGTGACCTCAAGCTGCGGCTTGGCCTTGTCGCCAACGATCGCGAAATTCTCGACATAGCCTTCGTCCTTCAGGACTTGGGCAATCGCCACTTTCAGCTTCGACGCGGGCATCACGACATTGGTCTTTTCGACCATCTGCGCGTTGCGGATGCGGGTCAGCATATCGGCGATAGGATCACTCATGCTCATAGGGAAATCTCCTGATCGTCTCGCCGATTACCAGCTGGCCTTGATGACACCGGGGATGTCACCCTTGAACGCCAGCTCGCGAATCTTGTTGCGGCCCAAGCCGAACTTGCGGAAGGTGCCACGGGGGCGCCCGGTCAGCTCGCAGCGGTTGCGCTGGCGCGTGGGGTACGCGTTGCGCGGCAGTTTTTGAAGTTCGAGGCGAGCGGCATAACGCTCTTCGTCGGACTTCTTGGCGTCGTTTGCGGTTGCCTTCAACTCGTCGTACTTCTTCTTGTACTTGGCGACGAGGTTGGTGCGCTTCAGTTCGCGCTGGATGAGGGAAGTTTTAGCCACTGATCACCTCAGTTCTTGAACGGGAACTTGAACGCGGCGAGCAGTGCCTTGCACTCGTCGTCGTTCTTCGCGGAAGTGGTGATGCTGATGTTCAGACCACGCAGCGCATCGACCTTGTCGTATTCGATCTCGGGGAAAATGATCTGCTCTTTCACGCCGATGTTGTAGTTGCCACGGCCATCGAACGAGCGACCCGAGATACCGCGGAAGTCACGCACGCGCGGCAGCGCGATGGTCACGAAGCGGTCCAGGAATTCATACATCTGCACACCGCGCAGGGTGACCATGCAGCCAATGGGCACACCGTCACGGATCTTGAAGCCGGCAATGGCCTTCTTCGACTTGGTGACCACGGGCTTCTGGCCGGCGATCTTGGTCAGGTCGCTGACAGCGTGCTCCATGACCTTCTTGTCGGAGACCGCCTCGCTCACACCCATGTTGAGCGTGATCTTGGTGATGCGAGGCACTTCCATCGAAGACTTGTAGCCGAACTTCTTGACGAGGTCGGGCGTGATCGTCTCGCGATAGATCTTTTGCAGACGCGCGACGTCGGGCTTCGCGCCTTGTTGAGCTTGTTGCTTGGCCATGTCTTTACGCCTTGATCTCTTCGCCGCTGGACTTGTAGACGCGAACGCCGTTGTCCTTGGTCTTGCGGGCTTGCTTGTCAGCGTCGCTCAGCAGCTTGATGCCCACACGATCGGCCTTGCCGGTGGCGGGGTTGAAGATGGCCACATTGGACTGGTGGATCGACATGGTCTTGTCGACGACGCCGCCGGTGGTGCCCTTCATCGGGTTCGGCTTGACGTGCTTCTTCACCACGTTCACGCCTTCGACCATGATGCGGTCTTCATCAACGCGCTGCGTGACGGTGCCACGCTTGCCTTTGTCGCGCCCGGTCAACACGATGACCTGGTCGCCTTTGCGAATCTTGTTCATAAGCTGTTCTTCCTCAACCGCGGCTTAGAGCACTTCAGGTGCGAGCGACACGATCTTCATGAAACGCTCGGTACGCAGTTCACGCGTGACCGGGCCGAAGATGCGGGTGCCGATGGGCTCGAGCTTGGCGTTGAGCAGCACGGCGGCATTGCCGTCGAACTTCACCAGCGAGCCGTCTTGGCGGCGAACACCCTTGGCGGTGCGAACGACGACGGCACTGTAGACCTCGCCCTTTTTCACACGACCACGCGGCGCGGCTTCCTTGATGGAAACCTTGATCACGTCACCGATACCAGCGTAGCGACGCTTGGAGCCGCCAAGCACCTTGATGCACTGGACGGATTTCGCGCCAGTGTTGTCCGCGACGTCGAGTCGCGATTGCATTTGAATCATGTTCTGTCCCCAACTTGTCTTGCCGAAGCAAGCAGTCTTGGGCCCGTCAGATCGCCACGCTGGATGCGCAACTCACTGTTTGGGCGGAGCCGAAATCTGCTGCACTGTTCGAGCCAGTGCAACTGGGATTTCGGCGAAGTCGCGGATTATGCGGTGCTTTTGCGGGTTGTGTCAACACCCTTCACCGCACAAGCCAATTTCAAGCCTTGATCTCTTGGGCTTGCTTGAGCAAGGTGCCCGCATCGCTGACCTCGAACTTGCCGGGACCTTCGATGTTGAGCGACCTGACGACCCCATCCACCACCAGCATTGAATAGCGCTGTGAGCGCACACCCATGCCGCGGCTGGTGAGATCCAGTTCCAGGCCGGCGGCCTTGGTGAATGCGCCGCTGCCGTCGGCCATCATCCGCACCTTGCCGGTGGTCTTCTGGTCGCGGCCCCAGGCGCCCATCACGAAGGCGTCGTTGACCGACACGCACCAGATCTCGTCCACGCCCGCCGCCTTGAAATCATCGGCCTGTTTCACGTAACCCGGCACATGCTGGGCCGAGCAGGTCGGCGTGTAAGCGCCTGGCAGCGCAAACACGGCAATCTTCTTGCCGGCCGTGGCCTTTTGGATGTCGAAGCTGTTGGGGCCGAGCGAGCAGCCATTGCCTTCGACTTCGATGAATTCCTGCAGGGTCCCTGCGGGGAGCTTGTCGCCAACCTTGAGCATGTTCGTCTCCAGATGGATGAGTCAGTCAGATCACAAATGCAAAACGGCCGGAGCGCCAAATATCAGCACACCGACCGTTGCAGCGGGGCTCGAAGCCTCGCAGGGTACGTCAATCAGACCGTGCGGGCTTTCTCGACCAGGCGAGTCACCACCCACGACTTGGTCTTTGAAATCGGACGGCTTTCGGCGATCTCGACCACGTCGCCCAGCTTGTACTCGTTCTTCTCGTCATGAGCGTGGTACTTGCTGGACTTGGCCACGATCTTGCCGTACAGCTCGTGCTTGGTACGGCGCTCGATCAGGACCGTGATGGTCTTGGAACGCTTGTCGCTGACCACGCGGCCCACCAGGGTGCGCGTGTTCTTTTCTTTCGTTTGTTGGGCTTCGGTCACTTGGCGGCCCCTTTCTTCTTCTCGGCCAGGATGGTCTTGGCACGAGCGATGTCACGGCGGGTGTTGCCCAGCGTGGTGTGGTTGGTCAGCTGCTGGGTCGCCTTTTGCATGCGCAGGCCGAAGTGGGCCTTGAGCAGGTCGGCCACTTCCTTTTGGAGGCCAGCGACGTCTTTGGCACGAAGTTCAGATGCTTTCATCATGTTCTCCTCAGGCGCCGATCGCGCGGGCCACGAAGGTGGTGCTCAGCGGCAGCTTGGCCGAAGCCAGCTTGAACGCTTCGCGAGCCAGCTCTTCCGGCACACCGTTGATTTCATAGAGCACCTTGCCCGGCTGGATTTCAGCCACGTAGTACTCGGGGTTGCCCTTGCCGTTGCCCATGCGGACTTCAGCAGGCTTTTGCGAAATGGGCTTGTCCGGGAAGATGCGGATGAAGATCCGACCGCCGCGCTTGATGTGGCGCGAGATCGCGCGGCGAGCCGCTTCGATCTGGCGCGCCGTCAAACGGCCGCGCTCGGTGGCCTTCAGGCCGAAGTCGCCGAATGACACAGCCGCGCCACGCGTGGCCACGCCGGTGTTGCGGCCCTTTTGTTCCTTGCGGTATTTTCTGCGTGCAGGTTGCAGCATGCTTATTCTCCTTTGGGCTCAGTGGCCCCAGGCGTCGGCGCCTTGCGTACGCGCTTGACCGCGGGTGTCTTGGGCGCATCGCCAGCCGGTGCGGTTGCTTCCGCAGGGCGACCAGCGTCTTGACGCGGAGCGCCACGATCGAAACCACCACCACCCGGACGACCACCACGGCCAGCAGGAGCACCAGGTGCGCCCGGACGGGTGTTGCGACGCGGACGGCGATCGTCTTCTTGGACTTCAGGCTTGGCCTGGGGTGCCAGCTCGCCATTGGCGAGGCGGTCACCACGGTAGACCCAGCACTTCACGCCGATGATGCCGTAGGTCGTCTTGGCTTCGGAGAAGCCATAGTCGATGTCGGCCTTCAAGGTGTGAAGCGGCACGCGGCCTTCGCGGTACCACTCGCAGCGAGCGATTTCGATGCCGTTCAAGCGGCCCGACGACATCAGCTTGATGCCTTGGGCGCCCAGGCGCATCGCGTTCTGCATGGCGCGCTTCATCGCGCGGCGGAACATGATGCGCTTTTCGAGCTGCTGGGTGATGCTGTCGGCGATCAGCTGGGCATCGATCTCAGGCTTGCGCACTTCTTCGATGTTGACAGCCACTGGCACGCCGAGGCGGCGGGTCAGTTCGGCCTTCAGGTTTTC
>NZ_JADMJX010000137.1:1880-13409 GCF_018780185.1 Rhizobacter sp. | reverse complement strand
CCGGCCTGCCCATCGGCTCCAGCCGCAACAACCTGAAGGCCGCCGTGGCCGGCGAGACCCACGAGTACACCGACATGTACCCCGGCATGGCCAAGCAGGCGCGCGCCGAGGGCTTCGACGAGATCGCCGACTGGTTCGAGACGCTGGCCAAGGCCGAGCGCTCGCATGCCAATCGGTACCAGAAGGCGCTGGATGCGCTGGTCGATTGATTCGATGAGCTGATGTTTGTGACCCGGCCCCGTGTTTTGCGGGGCCGGCCTACTTTGGAGCCGGTGGAGTTCACATGACCCGAGAAGGCAACCTCGAAGCGCCCACGCGCCACCCGCTCGACTGGAAGAACCCCGAGTTCTACGACGAAGACAAATGCCTCCACGAGATGGAGCGCATCTTCGACATCTGCCACGGGTGCCGCCGCTGCGTGAGCCTGTGCCAGGCGTTCCCCAACCTGTTCGACCTGGTCGACGCCACCGCGTCGGGCGAGGTGGAGGGGGTGGCCAAGGCCGACTACTGGAAGGTGGTCGACCAGTGCTACCTGTGCGACCTCTGCTACATGACCAAGTGCCCTTACGTGCCGCCGCACGCCTGGAACCTCGACTTCCCGCACACCATGCTGCGGGCCAAGGCGATCAAGTTCAAGAAGGGCGAGGTCGGCGTCGGCGAGAAGTTGCTCGCCTCGACCGACGTGCACGGCCAGTTCGCCGGCATCCCCATCGTCGTGCAGGTGGCCAATGCGCTCAACAAGACCCGGCCGATGCGCAAGCTGCTCGACAAGGCGGTTGGCGTGCACCCCGATGCCTGGCTGCCCGACCTGGCGACGAAGCGCTTTCGCTGGAGTGCCGACAAGACCGGCCACGCCACCGAGGTGAAGAACGGTGAACGCACGCCGGGCAAGGTGGCGATCTACTCGACCTGCTACGTCAACTACAACGAACCCGGCATCGGCCACGACCTGATCAAGGTGCTGGAGCACAACGCCATTCCTTACGAGATCGTCGAGAAAGAGAGCTGCTGTGGCATGCCCAAGCTGGAGCTGGGCGACCTGGATGAAGTGGCCCGGCACAAGGAGGCCAACATCCCGGTGCTCGCGCGCTACGCCAGGGAGGGCTACGCGATCCTGAGCGCCATTCCGAGCTGCACGCTGATGTACAAGCAGGAGCTGCCGCTGATGTTCCCCGGCGACGCCGATGTGGCGGCGGTGCAGGAGGCGATCTACGACCCGTTCGAATACCTGATCGCGCGCAATAAGGACGGCCTGCTCAAGACCGATTTCAAGCAACCTCTCGGCAAGGTGAGTTACCACATCCCCTGCCACGGCCGGGTGCAGAAGATCGGCAAGAAGACCGAAGAGATGTTCAAGTTGATCGGCGCGGCCGTCACCGTGCAGCTCAACACCGTGGAGCGCTGTTCGGGGCACGCTGGCACGTATGGCGTGAAGACGCCCACCCACCCGGTGGCGATGAAGATCGGCAAGCCGGTGTTCAAGTTGATGGCGAAAGACGAGCCCGACTACATCAGCTCCGACTGCCAGCTCGCGGGGCACCACATCGCGCAGGGCATGGCCCAGCAGGGCTCGCCGGAGGCGAAGCTCGCGCACCCGCTGAGCCTGGTGCGCATCGCGTATGGTTTGTAAAGAAGATGGACTTTGAAGGAGGCCGCACCATGGCCACGATCACCCCCGACAGCCTGATGAGCCTGCAGGCCTACGCCAAGATCCGCAAGGAACACACCCGCGCCTTCATCGGCCACCGCAAGCTGCGCAGCGTGGCCCTGGGCGAGCACATCACGGTGCAGTTCGAAGACGAGATGACGATTCGCCGGCAAATCCAGGAGATGCTGCACATCGAGAAGATCTTCGAGGAAGAGGGCATCCAGAGCGAGATCGATGCCTACGCGGCCCTGGTGCCCGATGGCAGCAACTGGAAGGCCACCATGCTGATCGAATACCCCGACGTGCATGAGCGTCGGCGTGAGCTGGCGCGGCTGATCGGCATCGAAGACCGCATGTTCGTCGAGGTCGAAGGCCACCCGCGCATCTATGCCATCGCCGACGAAGACCTCGACCGCGAGACCGCCGAGAAGACCTCGGCGGTGCACTTCTTGCGGTTCGAGTTCCCGAAGGCCGCGCGCGACGCCGTGCGGGCCGGCGCGCAGGTGAAGCTGGGTTGCGACCACACCCACTACCCCGCCCACGTGCAGATCAGCGCCGAAACCCTGGCCAGCCTGGCCGGCGATCTGCGCTGAGCCGGCCGCGAGGCCAGCCATTTCCTACAAGCCGGTGCGGCGCCGGCCGATGGTGGCCGGGCGCTGCGGTTCCTAGAGTGTCTTCAAGGCCTGCGTTGCCTGAGTGCGGGATTCGCCCCCACCGACGCCGGGCCCGTGAAGCGAAGGAACCCACCATGACGACACTCAAGACCACGACCACCACGCTGTGCGCGATTGCGGTCGCTCTCGCGCTCGGCGCTTGCCAGCGCAAAGACGAGAACCAGACCGCAGGCCAGAAGCTCGACACCGCTGTCGCGGGCGCCGAACAAAAGGCGGCCGAGATGAAGAGCGAGATGAAGCAGGAATCGCGTGAAGCCCAGCAGGGCATGAGCCGCGCCGCCGACGCCGTGGGCGACAAGCTCAAAGACGCCGCCATCACCACCGCGGTGAATGCCGAGCTGGCCCGCGATGCCGAGCTGAGCGCCCTGCGCATCAACGTCGACACCGTGAGCGGGCGTGTGCTGCTGCAAGGCACGGCGCCCAACGCCAATGCGCGCGAGCGTGCGACGAGCCTGGCCTCCAAGGTCGACGGCGTGATGTCGGTCGACAACAAGCTGATCGTCGGCACCAAGGGCTGAGCGGGCCTCAGGGTGGCGGGGGCGCGAGCCTCCACCACTCCGAGCGCCGGCCGTCTTCGACCCAGCCGATCAGCAACCCGCCCGGGCCACATTCGGCCTGGGCGAGTTGAAGCAAAGCTTGCGGGTCGCGGCACAGTGTGAAACGTGCATCGCCTTGCCAGCCGAGGTGCTGGCTCAGTGCAGCCAGCATCTGGCTCGGCTGGCTTTGCATGAAGCTGAAGGGCAGCGGCAGGCCGGTGCCGGCCTGTTCGGCCACGGCATGCGTGGCGCTCACCGGGCCGTTGAGGCTTGCCACGCGCAGCTGCGTGCCGGCGGGCAGTGTTTCTTCGTGGGCAGCATCCAGGCACAGCCGCGCCCCGTACAAGGCCAGCTCGGCCCAGGGCCCGATGCGGCGCGGGCGTTGGCGCAGGCGCGTGGCGAGTCGCTCGCGCCAATCGGCCGGCAGTGGGTCGACCACCACGTGGGCAAGCGTGCGCCAGCTGGTCATGCCCGATCCTCCAGCACCACGGCCGTGTGGCCGCCCCCAAACCCGAGGATGCTCGCGAGCACATGGCGCGCCTGCTGCGGCGCCTGCTCCGACAGTGCGGCGTTGAGCGACGCATCTTGTGCATAGTCGATACGCGGCCAGACACCGGCTTCCAGGCAGGCGGTGAGCAAGGCCAGCTCGGCCGCGCCCGACGCGCCGAGCGTGTGGCCGATGCTGCGTTTGAACGACACCAGCGGTGGCAGCGTTGCGAACACCTTGCGCAGCGCCTGCGCCTCGGTGGCATCGCTCACCACACCGCCGGCTGCTTGCGGCTTGATGAGCGCAATGTCGCTCATCTGCAAGCCGCTGTTCGCCAGCGCCTGCTCGCACATCGCGATGACGGCGCTGGGCACGGTGCCGGCCGGGTCACGCCCATCGACCACGTTGGCACCACCCGCCACGCGCCAGCGCGAAGGTGTTGACGACAGGGACAGGGCCGCCACCGCCTCGCCCAGCACCAGCCCGTTGCGCGCCTCGCCAAACGGCAGGGCTCCGGTCGCGCTGAGCAGTTGCATGCCGCTGAAGCCACCGACGGTGACACGGTTGCGAAGCTCCATGCCGAGCACCAGGGCGTGATCGACCTGGCCGCTGCAGATCAGCGTGCGTGCGCTGAGCAAGGCGTTCAGTGCCGAAGTGCAGGCCGTGGACACGGTGAACACCGGGCCGCGCCAGTCGAGCCAGCCGGCCACGGTTTCGGCGAACTGCTGGTAGTCGCGCTCGAAGTCGCGGCTCTGCTCGAGCCAGCCGATGTCGAGCGACGACGAAGCAACGAAGAGCGGGCCGCTGCGGGGGCCGGCGAGTGCGCCGCTCTCGGCCGCCACCCGCTGCGTGATGCGGCGGGTGCGGGTGGGCCAATCGGGCTCGTCGTCGGCCATCGAGTAGAACGGCCAAGCCGAGCCGTCGGCCAGCTCGAAGCGGCGCGGTGACACGCCACCTTGGGCGAGTGCGGCGAGGGCACTCGCCACATCGGGCCCCAGCGCCGATGCGAGGCCCCGGCCGGCGAGGTAGACCTCGTTCATGCCTTGCCGTGAAGGGCCAGATGCTCGGCCAGGTGGGCGATGGACGTCAGCGCCCGCCGTGTGTCCTTGCTGTCGGGCATGCGCAGGCCGTAGCGGGTTTGAATCGCCATCGACACCTGCAGCGCATCCAGCGAATCGAGCGCCAGGCGCGACTCGGGGCCGAACAGTGCTTCGTCATCGGTGAGGCCGCCTTCGGGCTCGGCTTTTTCAGCGGCTTCGAGCACCAGGGCTTTGAGTTCGGCAATCAATGTGGGAGAGCTCATCGGGCAGGGCGTTGAAACAGCAGCAAGGCGATCACGAACATCAGCACGGCAAAGCCGCCCAGGCGCAGCACATGGGGCAGGGTGCTCGCCACGTCACCACCCCGCAGCAGCACGTTGAGCAGCGCCTCCAGCCCCCAGTTCATGGGCGAGAGCTCGGCCAGCTTCTGCATCGCGGCGGGCATCACGAACTTGGGCACCATGATGCCGCCAATGGCGGCCATCAGCACATTGGCAATCGGCCCGATGGCGGCGGCCTGCGCGTGGGTGCGCACCGCGCAGGCCAGCGCCAGCGCCATGCTGACGGCGGCCAGGCCAATGGCGGCCAAGGCGGTGAGCAGGGCGCCCCAGTGGATGCCGGCGAGCGACAAGGCGTCGCCCCCGAGCAGCGGCATGAGCCACACACCCACGGCGAGCATCAGCGCCGCCTGCAAGGCGTTCACGCCGAGGTAGGGCAAGGCCTTCGAGGCCAGCAGCACGCCGCGTGGCACGCCCAGGCTTTGCAGCCGTGCGAGCGTGCCACTGCTGCGCTCGGCCACGACCAGGCTGGACAACGAGGCGATCACGAAGAACATGCCGAACACCAACCACGCGGGCACGTTCTGCTGAACGGCGCTCGGCCGCGGGCCGCTGGTTCCAAAACGTTCGGCGCGCACCAAGGCCATCATCGAGGCGTCGGGCGGTGGAGGCGGGGCGTCGGTTTCGGCCAGCGCAGTGCGCGCCTTCAGCTCGCCCGCGTTGCCGGCGAGTTCGGCCCGCAGCGTGTTGAACAGGTTGCCGTCGAGGCCCGGTTCGGCGAGCAGCTGGATGCGCGCGGTGGTGGGCAACGACGGAAGTGCCAGCTCTTCGGACAGGCCTGGCTGCAACACCAGCACGTACTTGAGCCGGCCGTCGCGCAGCTGCTGTGGCCAGTCGGCAGGCAGCGCCTCGGGTGCACCGTGCTGGCGCTGCCAGACGGTCGCCAACGACTGGGCGAGCGCACCGCTGTCTTGCGCGTCGATCGCATAACGCAGGCTGCGCTGCGGCGGGCTGTAGTAGTCCTTCAGCGCGAGCGACATGATGATGATGAAGATCACCGGCATCACGAACAGCGCAGCCAGGCCGTGCACGTCGCGCACCAGGGCCAGCAGCTCTTTCTTGATCAGCGCGGCCAGCATCAGTCTCTCAATGAGCGCTTGGTGAGCGACATGAACAGCTGCTCCAGGTTGGCGCGGCCGAACTCGGCGTGGCGCACATGGGCGCCTGCCGCGTCGAGCGCGGCCAGCACGGTGGCGGGCGGCACGCTCAGGTGAAGGCGCATGCGTTCGCCGAGCGGCTCGACGGTGCCGAAGTGCGACAGCAGCGTGGTCAAGGCTTCGGGGGTGATGCCATCGGCCGCCAGCGTCATCGCATACGCGTCTTGCGACAGCAGCTCGTCGAGCGAGCCGGCGCGCAGCACACGCCCCTGGTCGAGGATCACCACGTGGTCGGCGATGGCCTCGATCTCTTCCATGTAGTGCGAGGTGTAGATCACCGCTGCGCCCTGGGCGGCCAGCGCCTTGATCGCGTCGAGCACGAAGGCGCGCGACTGCGGGTCGACGCCGACGGTGGGCTCGTCGAACAGCATCAGTTCGGGCTCGGGCAAGAGCGCAATCGCCAGGTTCAGCCGGCGTTTCAAGCCGCCCGAGAGGTGTTCGGCGCGTGTGTCGGAAAAACGCTCCAGCTGTGCGAAGGCCAGGCAGGCCGTGATGCGCGCTTGCTTCCTGGCGCCGCTCAAGCGCCCCGCCCCTGCAAAGCAGGCCAGGTTTTCGGCCACGCTGAGCATGGGATAGAAGGCGTATTCCTGGGGTGCCACCGCAATGCGGGTGGGCGTCTTGGCGCGCACGGCGGCGAGCGGTTCACCGTCGATCAGGATCTCGCCTTGTTGCACCGGTAGCAGCCCGGCCAGGTGCGAGATCAGCGTGGTCTTGCCGGCGCCGTTGGGGCCCAGCAGGCCGAGGATGCCGCCGCGTTGTGCCTTGAGCGACACGTCGCTCAGCGCCGCGCCGGGTGCCTTGGGGTAACGGTAAGCGAGGTGCTTGATCTCAAGCATCAGCGCGCAGCGGCTTTGAGTTCTCGGAAGAAGGCTTCTTCTTGGGCGGCCTGCTCGCGCAGCTTGGCCGCGATGGCCGGCGGGTCGAGCGGCTCGCGGCCCTTGACCATGCGTGCGGCTTTCAAGGCGAGCGCACGCCAGCCGTCGCCGATGGTGGTGAGGCGCTCGGAAAACTCGGCCAGCGCGGGCAGTTGCGCCAGTTGTGCCGCTTCTTGCAGGAAGGCGGCGTAGATGAAGCGAAAGCCCGCGCCGCCGGTGCCGATCTCTTCTTGCATGCGCACGATGTGGCCAATGAAGGCGGCGCTCTGCGGGTCAGCGGCGGGCAGCTTCTCGACCTTGCTCGCCAGCAGGCGCATGCCCCGCACCCCGGCGATGGGCACGGGCGGCAGCATGCGGTTGCAGTTCTTGCGGATGGCGGCGCGCACGGCTTCGGGTGTCACGCTCTTGCGCGCGATCGACTGCGGGTAGTACAGCAGGCCCTTGGGCGCCAGCGCGCCCTTGGCGAAGCGGGCACGCGACAGGTCGGCGCTGGCGCAGCGCACGGTGTGCTCGAACACCGGGTCGCTGATCAGGTAGTCGTCGCCCTCCTTGCCGTAGACCAGCAGGTTGTGCGCATTGAAGTGAAAGCGCATGTCGGGCGGAAAGTACGGCAACCAGTAGACCGAGGTCTGCAGGCCCACGATCTGGCCGCTGGCCAGCAGGGTGTCGAGCCGCTGCTGCCCGGCTTGCGGCGTGCGGAAGGTCTCGAAACGAAAGCGCGCGGCCAGCGGGCCGATCAGGCCCTTGATGATGGCGCGCGGCAACGATCGGTAGGCGATCAGCGGCAGGCCGTTGATCTTGACGAAGGGCAGGTAGGCGAAGGCGAGACCCGCCGAGAGGCCGAAAGCCAGGCTCTCCGACATGGGCACGCCGTGGTGGCGCAGCAGATTGGAGATGACGCCGCTCTCGCAGTGCGCCGCGTGCTGGTGCTGGAAGCTCATGGAAGTGTTTGCAGTGCTGCAGCGGCGATGCCGAGGGCCTCGGCGTAACGCTCCAGCTGCTTGATCGACAGTTTGGCAAACCCTTCGGGGCGCAGGTGGCGCTTCACGCGCCATTGCCAGAAGCCGCTGGTTTGCGAGAGCAGGGCCACGTCCATGCGGCGCTCGTACATCCAGAACTCGAGCGGCGAGGCCAAGCCGGCCTTGACACGTTCACGCGCTTGTTCGGCCTGCGCTTGCAAAGTCTCGACCGCATGGCTGGTGACGATCTCTTCGGCCTCCCAGCCGGCCGAGGGTGCGATCACCATGCGGCCGTTGGCGTCCTTGGCGTACATGGCTTTGCGATGGCCGCCGAGGGTGGCGTTGCCTTCTTGGGGGACGGCGTTCACGTCCATCAGGCCTCCCGCCGGGCCGCCCCAAGGGAGGCCGGCGCCCCTTGGGGGCAGGAACGAAGTGACTGGGGGGCTGTCATCACACGGCTTCCATGTAGACAAAGCCGCTGGAGAATCGGCCGCTTTCCGGAATGAACATCAAGAGCTTCTGGCCCGGCTTGATGCGGCCCGAGCGGAACAGCTCGTCGAGGATGATGTACGGTGAAGCCGAGCCGGTGTTGCCCTTCTGTGCGAGGTTGCTGAACCAGCGCTCCTGTGGAATGGGCAGGCCCACTTCGGCCAGGGCTTGCACGACCGGCTCGCGGAAAAACTGCGACGACAGGTGCGGCAGGAACCAGTCGATCTCGTCGACACGCAGCTTGCGCTTGGCAATCACGTCAGCCAGCGGCTCGCGCAATGCGGCGCGCACGATGTTTTCGTTCAGCAGGCGCACGTCTTGTTTGACGGCGAACACCGATTTGGCCTGCCAGTCGCCATTGGAAAACCGCAGCCAGCCACGCAGCGACTGGTCGTCGTTCTTGTCGGCCCCGGCGTACATGCAGGCGGGCAGCTCGTGCGCGGCGGACGACAGCTCGATCCAGTCGATGCGCAGCGACAGCGGCCCGCGGGGTGCGGTTTCCAGCAGCACCGCGCCGGCGCCGTCCGACAGCATCCAGCGCAGAAAGTCTTTTTCGAAGGCGATCTCGGGGCGCTCTTCGAGCGCTTGCAGCTTGTGCTCGACCTCGGCGTCGAAGTTGCGCGCCAGCAAAATCGGCGAGGCCAGCTCGGAGCCGGTGGCCACCGCGCGTTGCGCTTCACCGGCCCGCACCGACAGCCAGGCGTGCTTGAGGGCGGCGGTGCCCGACAGGCAGATGCCGGCACACGACACCGCTTCCAGACGTGGCCAGCCGAGCTCGCCATGCACCATCACCGCGTGGTTCGGCATCAGCTGGTCGGGTAGCGAGGTGCCGGTGGCGAGGCAGTCGACGTGGCCGATGTCGGCGCCCAGCGCACGGATGGCAGCGGCCGTCATCTGTGCGTTGCTCATGGCCGGCTCGCCGGTGGCGCGGTCGATGGCGTAGTGGCGCGACTGGATGCCGTTGCTGCGCAACACCAGGCGGCGTGCGCGCGAGGGTTTGCCGCCCACCTGCCCGAGCACGCTTTCGATGTCGTCGTTGGACACCGGCTCGAAGGGCAGGAACGCGCCCGTGCGCGTGAGAAAAACTTCAGTCCTCATAGGTGTGGCTGCGTTCCGTGGACGAGCCCGAGGGCTGCTCGAATTGAGCCTTGATTTTAGTCAGCCACCCTCCCATGAACGGCCGCAGCAGGGCCTGCAGCGCCAAACTGGTGGGCACAACCGTGATGATCATCACGATGAGGAAGATCACATACAACAGCAGCAGCGGCTTGCGCTGCCAGGCGCCGGGGCGGCCCGCCGCCATCAGCAGCTTGCCCCAGACGTGGAAACTGCGACTTCCAGCACGCTCACTGATGTAGAGGCGCGGCTCGACCTGCACCGCACCCAGCCCGGCCAGCAGCGGCTGCGTGCCTTTTTCACGATTGGCGGCGAGCGCGTCGCGCAGGGCCAGGCCGAAGCGGCGCGAGCCCTTGATCTGCGCTTCGTTCAGGCCGGCCGCGGGCATGCCCCAGAAGCCGGCCTTGTTGCCGGTGAGCACCCAGCGCGGCGTGGTGAAAAACGTGGCCATGGTGGGGCCGGGGTCGGTGAGCACGACGTTGTCGATCAGGCGCGCGCCGGCGTCGGCCAGCAGGCCCTTGAGCTTGTCGTGCGCCATCAGCCACATGTTGCGGCAGGCAATCACCGTGACCACCGGCTTGCCGCGCAGCACTTGCTTCGCCAGCGGGTGCTTCAAAAACGCGGTGACCGGTTGCGAGGGTGCGAGAAACCACACCTGGTAGGGCAGCACGATCAGGTCGAAGTCTTCATCGCCGGTGAGCGGCAGCGGCACCAGCGCGGGCGGCACCAGGTGGGCCGACTCGGGGAAGGCGTCGAGGAAAGTGAAGAACGGCCAGGGGAAGGGAAAGGGCTTCTGCGGCACCAGCGTCAGCACCTGCACGCGGATGCGCGGGTCGGCCCGGAGGGGTGCTGCGATCTGTTCGGTAAGCCTGGTGAGTTGCCCGGATTGCGAATACTGGATGACCAATACGTTCTTGGGGCCAAGCGTTTCGGAAGTGCCAGTGTTCACAGAGGGCTGTTGTCAGTGCTGGGGGAGCGGGTCGCCAATGGTAGGCGACCCGGCCGGGTCGGCTCGCCCTGCAAAAAGGGGAGGCTCACTCAAGTGAGCTGCGAGCGGCTGCGCCACCAGCCCTCGGCGCTGTAGAGCGCGAGTGCCAGCCAGATCAGCGCAAAGCCCAGCAAGCGTGCCGCCGAGAAGGGCTCGTGGAACAGCCACAGGCCGAGCGCGAGCTGGATGGTTGGGCCGATGTATTGCAGCAGCCCCAATGTCGTGAGCGAAATGCGCCGTGCCCCGGCGGCAAACAGCAGCAAGGGAATGGCGGTGATCGGCCCAGCGGCGATCAGCCAGAAATTGGTGGCCGCATCGGGCGCGGGGAAGGTGCTGCGGCCGTTGAACATCCACACCCCCAGGACGACCGCCGCGATGGGGGCGAGCAGCAAGGTCTCGAGCGTGAGGCCTTCGAGTGCACCGAGCGTGGCGACCTTGCGCAACAGGCCGTAGAGGCCGAAGGAGCCGGCGAGCGCGAGCGCGATCCACGGCAGGTGGCCGGCCTGGACGGTGAGCCACAAGACACCCGCCGCCGCCAAGCCGAGTGCCACCCACTGCATGCGGCGCAGCCGCTCGTGCAGCACGGTGTAGCCCAGCAGCACGTTGACCAGCGGGTTGATGAAGTAGCCCAGGCTCGCGTCGATCACGTGCCCGTTGTTCACGGCCCAGATGTAGGTGAGCCAGTTGACCGACAGCAACAACGCGCTGGCCGTGAAGGCGGCCAGCACCTTGGGTTGGCGCAGCACCGGTTTCAGCCAACCCCACTGGCGGCGCAGGCTGAGTGCGATCACCACGAACACCAGCGACCAGACGATGCGGTGGATCAGGATCTCGCCCGATGGCACGTGCGCGATCTGACGGAAGTAGAGCGGGAAGATGCCCCAGGCGGCGAAGGCGAGAGCGGCGTAGATGGCACCAGTGGACATGTGTTGGAGGGAGGTCAGCAGAAGGCGGCAGAAGGCGGCAGGAGAGGGATTGTCCCTTGGGGCTAAACGCTGGTCAGACGGTGTGCGTGCGGGCATCATCGCCGCGTGGCCCACATCGTCTTCACGCAGCAACTCAGGCGCTTCACCGAGACCCCCGAGGTCGACGCGCAGGTTGCCACTTTGCGCGAAGCCTTGCAGGCCGCGTTCGACATCAACCCGCGGCTGCAAGGCTATGTGCTTGACGAGCAAGGCCATTTGCGCGCCAACGTGGTGGTGTTCATCGATGGGCGGCGCTG